>CAZNNH010000148.1:0-15537 GCA_964574335.1 uncultured Acidobacteriota bacterium
GGTAGGAGACGAAATCGGACACTACGGTCACCCAGGAGGACACCAGGAGACGAAAACGGACATCAGGTGACGGTGGGTCTCCTGGACAGAGCGATGGCTGGTGGCCATACTCCTGGGCACTGATGAAGGCGTCACGGATGCGCTCCGCTGTTACCTGTCACGGCAAGCCGTATGCGCTCGTCCAGCCGCTCGAGGAAGGGGATCTCGAGGAGCTGGAGTGGAGGCGGCTCGCCAGGCGGAAGCTGGCCCGGGCCTGGGAAGGCGAGGAAGACGCCCTCTACGACTATCTATAGCCTCGCATGCCGTCGTGGCGAACGCCCCTCGGGACCTTCGCCCGCAAGGTCCTCGATGCCATCGCCTGCCCCGTCAGCAGCCAGCCGCGCGGCGGCAGGGATCTCCGTCTCGTCTGGGACCCGGATACCTACTCTGGCGCGGCGCAGGCACGGTGGCGCTGCTTCACTGCCTCAAGAAGTGCCATAGCATCAGCGCCGGGTTGTTCGGAGAGAACATCCTCCGCCAGTTCCCTGAGGCACTCGGCGGTGATGACTTCGCCGGGGTCCTGTTCGCTCCAACGCCCGACCCCACTCGCCGCACTCCCAGGGTCCACGAGCTTTACAGGGGTCTCGAGCGTCCATTCGTCTCGTCGGGGCAAGATGACTATTCGCCCAGCCTCCAGCAGGTCAATCCGCAGAAGGAGTCCACCAAGATGATCCGGAGCAAACACCTCGGATGGCGTTGGACGACCGTAGATGATCATGGCCGTTCCGTCTCCTTCAAGAGGCTCGAAGCCAATCCCCCAGATCTCCTTGGCTTCCGGTGACGCGCCGAGTGACCAGTACCCGGGCTGGAACGGTGGCGTGTCGACCACGACGTGCCAGGCCGCCACCCCCAGAACCTTCGATCCGTACACCAGACCGAAATCCAGCTTCCGGTCCGGCGTTGTCACAACGACGCCGACCTCTTCCTCTCTTGAGACTCCCTGCGGCCCCACGAAGCCGCCCGAACACTTCTCTGGAACGACCTGCCGTCCTGAGACGCTGAGCTCAACGTGCGCGCCCTCAACTGTGGTCCCGTCCACCTCGAGGGTGAGCTCAATGCATCGGTCTTCGGCCGGCGCTACACCCATGAGGAAGAGAAGCCCTGCGATCGCGGCGGATGCCATCATCCTTGCTCCGGGTCTGTCTGCTTGTCTCGCTCGCGATCTTGCCACTGCCCGCCAACTGGTTCCAGTCTTCAGGGCCACGCGCATCACGGCGTCGCACTGGGCGCTGGCGGACTCGCCGCTCTTCCCGATGCGGCGTCCGTCAGAGGATGCAGCGAGCGGGTTCTGTGTCGGCGGGAGGCTTCAGCGCGCGGGCTTGATGTACCGGATCGGGTAGGCGAAGGCATTGGGTTCGGCGGCCAATTGCTCGAGGGCGGCGATGAAGTCGCCGTCGGTCATGCGCTGGTGGTGCTTCTGCGGCCAGCACACCATGCCGCGGAAGGGCCGGCCTTCCCGCAGCCAATGCTTCGGTATCTCCTGGGCCGGCTCGTCGCTGGAGACGAAGACGCGGCCGTTCTTCGCGGCGTATGCAAACAGCCTGTCGTCGGGGGTGCCCTGAGAGAAGACATCGATGGCACGGAGCGCGTCCCAGCCCCGCCTACGTAGGCCTTCGACGATCTGCTGGCGGACGTGGTTGTCCGTGAAGAGCGGGAAGCCGGTCACTACCCTTGGTGACGGCTCAGGTACTCAGCCCGGTCTCGCTCGTACTCGGCTTCCCAGCGCTCGCTCTCCCGGTAGCACTCCTCGATCTCGTCGGGGTGATCGTAGTAGTAGGCGAGGGCCGCGTGGACCTGGGCGAGCGTAAGCGGCACGGCGAAGACGTCCCGCATCTCCTCGGGCTTCTTGCCCTCGTTGAGGAGCTGGACGATGTCCAGCACGCGGATGCGGGTGTCGTCGATGCAGGCCCGTCCCCCAAGCACCTTGGGGTCATGGGTGATGTGGGCGTAGGTCAGCTTGGCCACGGTCGCCATGACCCTGCTATTGTAGACCCTCTCCTCGGGTTTCCCATGAGCCCCGCGGCTCGGCGGCTGCAACCGGATCCTACCGCCCACCTTGACTGGCAACACCGAGAACACGCAGTCCTCTGATCGCCCCGGGAGTGCCGGCGTTCTGGGGGCCGCAGTGCACAACAACAACGGTGCCCTGCTCGGCGTCCCTGGCACAGCAGGTCTGGTTCATGGCGGCCCGCTGCCGGCGCGGCTGCAGCGTCCGGCGTCCTTCGGCTGGCCAGGGCCAGGGCCGCACTAACCCCTGCGAGGTGAGCTGACCGCCACCCGCGGCCCGGTCGCTTGTCCCTTGCCGGCTACTGCCAGCCCCAGGTGTCGCGGGCGCTTTCCAGGCAGGTCCTCGGCACTCCCATCGGCCCGCCCGCGCTGGGACAGTCGACAGACAGTCACACACACGCCCGTCCTGTCCTCATTCTCCGCTAGCATTCCCCCCATGAAACACTGGGTCGCCGTCCTCACCGTGTCGTTGCCACTCTGGTCTGCGGTTCCGATCACGTTCGCGTTCGATCTAGCGGGGGTCGATGGGCTCGCCCGAGAATGCAGCCTAGGCGAAGCGGCCTCGTGCCAGCGGCTGACTGAGATTGCCAAGACCCACGAGCTCTGGGCAGTGCGCAGGGCGGCAGTGGCGAGGCTGGCGGATCAGATCGAGCTCGCCGAGATCGCCAGACAGGACGAGGTGGGACGCGTCCGGATGACGGCGCTCCGCAAGCTGAAGGATCCGGCATTGCTCGCTGACGTTGCCCGCAGCGCCGGGTACGACGATGTCCGCCGCATCGCCATGGAGCGGCTCGCGAACCAGGCGGTGCTGGTCGAGATCGCCAACAGCGACCCAGACTGGGTGATGCAGAAGCATGCCGTGGCACTGCTGACGGATGAGGCCCTCCTGGCGGACCTTGCCAGGGCCGGCGACTCTGGTGCGGGCGCAGACGCGCTGAAGAAGCTGACGAATCAGAGCGCGTTGGTCGAGATCGCCAGGAACGCCCGCGACGACGGCGTGCGCAGGAGCGCCGTGGGGATGCTCATGGATCAGGATGCCCTGGCGGAGGTCGCGCGCACCGACCCGGCCGAGGCCGTGCGCAAGGCGGCGGTCGAGAAGCTGACTGACGAGGCTGCCCTCGCTGATGTGGCCCGGCACGATAAGTCGTGCCCCGTGCGCGAGGTCGCGGTCAGGACGCTGAAGGACCAGGTCGTCCTTGCCGAGATCGCCAGGTCGGCTACAGGTTCTGCTGACCTCTGGCGCGTGCGTGAGGCCGCGGCCGAGAGGCTCACCGATCCCGTGTTGCTCGCCGGGGTTGCCACGAAGGCCACGGACACCTACGCCCGCAGCGCCGCGGTGGCCGCGCTCGAGGACCCAGCGCTGCTCGCGAAGGTCGCCAGGTATGACGAGCACGTCTGGGTGCGCCTGGCTGCGGCCCGGAACCCGCACCTCACGGACCCGACCGTGCTCGCGACCGTGGCGCGGACAGACCGAGAGGCGGACGTCCGCAAGGCAGCGATCGAGAAGCTCACGGACCCGGCCGTGCTCGCGGAGGTCGCCCGCCGCGATAGGAACTGGCCCTATGAGAAGGGCTCGCCGGTGAGCGTGGCCGCGGCCGAGAGGCTGACGGACCAAGCCGTCCTCGCCGACATCGCCAGGAACCATCCATGGTTCGACGTCCGTGAGGCCGCGGTAGTGAAGGTCACTGATCTGGCAATGCTGGCCGAGGTCGCCAGGACCGACGCGAGCCCTCCGGTGCGACAGACCGCGGTTCTCAATCCGAACCTCACCGACCAGGGGGTACTGGCAACGATTGCCAGACGTGAGGAGTCCGACTGGGTGCGCCGGGCGGCGGTGGAGAAGCTCACCGATCAGGTCGTGCTCGCGGAGATCGCGGCCCAAGACGAAAGCTGTGATGTTCGGACGGCCGCGGTGGAGAACGTGCATCTGGACGACGAGCGGCTGGCGCAGAGGGTCTATGCGGAGTGCGCAATGGACGACAAGCTCAGCTCCAGCCGCCGCGAGGCGGCAGTGGAGAAGCTGGACAACCAGGAGAACCTGAGCGAGGTCGCCAAGGCCGCGAGTGAGAGTAGCGTGCGCGAGGCCGCGGTGAAGAAGCTCACCGACCAGGCAGCGCTGGCTGGCATCGCCAGGACTGACGAGAGCCCTTGGGTGCGTGGGGCCGCGATCAAGATGCTCGAGGACGAGGAGCTACTGGCCGAGATCGCCCGCGCAGACGGCAACCCGACCGTGCGCGAGAACGCGGTCAAGAGGCTGACGGACCAAGCCGTCCTGGTCGATGTCGCTGAACGGGACACGAACGAGAACGTGCGGGCCGCGGCGGTGGCGAAGCGCGTGCCCTACGTGGGCGCGCTGATCGATGAGGCGGTCCTCGCCGAGATCGCGGTCTCCGCCGAGCACAGCTCCATCCGTGCAGCCGCGGTAGGTAACCCGAACCTCACAGATCAGGTGACGCTGGCGAGAGTTGTGAGGAACGACGAGGATTGGCGGATACGCTACGAAGCGGCCGGGAAGCTTACGGATCAGGCAGTGCTGATCCAGGTTGCCACAGAAGACGAGCACGAAGACGTCCGTTGGCATGCGGTGGAGATGATCACCGGCCAGGCTGTCCTCGCAGACCTCGCCAGGAACAGCGAGCACTACTACGTGCGCCTGGTCGCCGCGGCGAGGCTGACCGATCAGGCCGTCCTCGCGGAGATCTCCAGAGAGGAGGAGGCCCCGGAGCTACGCACGCGCGCCGTGCAGATCTTGACGGACAGGGACGTTCTCGGGGAGATCGTCAGGAACGACGAGCACTCGAAGGTGCGCGAGGCCGCCAGGAAGCGGCTCATGGGTCTGGTCGAGGAGTAGCCGAGACGTACCCACCCAGCGTGGACGAGTCGTCCGCGCCGAGGTTGCGGGCCGGTGCTTCGGAGGCCTGGCTGGCCTCAATTGAGCCAGATCACGAACCCGACGAACTGGCCGCGGAACACCCCCTGCAACCGATCCCAGACCTCACGGTCGCTCACCAGCCCGGTCTCCAGGTAGGGGATCGCCGCGCTACCTTGAAGCCACAGAATGAGGTCAAGATCGGTCGGCTCGAGGAACACCCGCTTGAGGTTGATACCTCGTCCGTCGGCCACCCGCCAATGGCCCAACAGCCTGTCTCCCTCGAGGAGGGCCTTCAGCTCGACCAGGAAGCGTTGCCATTCCTCGGTCATCTCCTGAGTGATCGCTACGCCGGGAACCGCTCCTGTCTGATGGGGGTTCGGGATCCACTCATGATCATCGTCGGTCTCCTGCAGGATGCGCATCCAGGACTGCTGGCTCTGATCCACCATGGCTCGGAGGTGCCCGAGTGCTGCCGCCAGACGCTCGCTGTCGCGCAGCGGCCACCGGAACAGGTGCACCCACGTCACTAGATCGGCGATCTCGGCCTCGTCGCCGCCTCCCACGAGCGGGCCGAAGGGTCCGCCTGGACGTGGGAAGAAGAGCTGGGCGGTCCGCTGGAACTGGTCGGTCTGGTCGTACGCCAGCACGATGTCGGCGAGGGCCGTGAGCAGATGGCAGTAGCCCCGCAGCCAGTGCGCATCGCCCACATCCAAGGTGAGCCGCAGCTCCGGGGCCTCGTGGACCACGGCCCGGACCCGCGAGTCGAGGACAGAGACGACCGCCACCAGGCTCTCGGCCTCTGTCGCCTCCCCATCTCCGTCGAGGTCGAGCCGGACCAAGCCGAGGGGAAGAGACAGCTTCAGCTCGGGGTCGCGGATCGGCTCGAGCGTCTGCTCGGCCTTGGCGAGGTCCTCGACCCAGGCCTCGAGCATGCGGCGGGTGTCGTCGTAGTGAATGGGCTCGGGGTCGATGTTGGCAGGGATGGGCAGCCGCAGGAGCGGGATGCCGAGCGATTGTGCGCGCCGTGGGCGCAAGCCGAAACGGTAGAGTCTCTGTGAGAGGCCCTCGACCGCCCGGAGGAAGCGAACCAGGCCGAGCCCGAAGCGTGCATTGTCGTCCGCGGGACGCTCGGCCAGTATCGCGGACTGCTCAGCCTCGGCATCCGACAGGCGGCCCTCCACCAGGAGACGCTCCAGGGTGGGCCGCTCGGTCGGCACGGCCTGGCCCTGGACGTCAGCCGGGACGCCTGTTCCCGCCAGCGCCATGCAGGGCGCCAGCACCAGACCCAGGATCACGGCGTGGGAGCGTGCGAACCGCGGCGGCGAAGTAGCCATCGTGCCCTCGCTGACAATGAGATCTGTCGATGGTGATTCTAGCAGCGTGCCCCGCAGTCCGGCGCTCAGAATGCGCTGTCGCGGGCTCGGCGAGGAACCCGCGCGTCCGCAGGCCTCGCGCGGCCCCACGTCTCGCTGACGAGGGGGCGGCCGCAGCCGGGGATCCTCGGCATCTTTGGTGGAGCTACCGCGCACCCAAACAGAACAGCTGCCCGTCCTGGGAGCCGATGACTAGACGTCCACCGGCAATGGCTGGGGAGGCCGACAGCGGGCCGCCGGCGTTCCATTCCCACAGCTTGGCGCCGCTGGTGACGTCGAAGACGTACAGGCGGCCGTCGGTGGAGCCGACGTAGACGCGGGTGCCGGCGATGGCGGGGGAGGACTCCACGCGACCCCGGGTGGCGTAGGTCCAGATCGCTCGGCCGGTGCCGGTGTCCAGGCAGTGGACCCGGCGGTCGCGCCCGCCCAGGACGACGCGTCCGCCGACCAGGGCCGCCGAGGAGTAGAAGGGATGGGCGCGCTCCGGACGGTAGCGCCAGAGGATGCGCTGCTCCTTCAGGCTGGCGCACAGCACCTCGTTGTCGAAGCTGCCGTAGTAGGCGCGGCCCGGTCCCAGGGTGGGGGAGGCGCCCGTGTAGGCGCCCGACGACACCTCCACCACCGGCTTCCCGTCGCGGATCCGGATCCCGTGCAGCCGGGTGTCGCAGCCGGCCACGTAGGCCACGCCGTCCGCCACCCCGGCCGTGCTGTGGACCGGGCTGTCCGTCTCGTGCTTCCAGGCCAGCTTGCCGGTGGCCGCCTCCACCGCGTAGAGCGCCCCGTCGTACGAGCCGATCAGCACCCTGCCCTCGGAGACCACCGGTGACGCCTTGACCTCCGCGTCCGTCGCGACCGTCCACAGCTTCCGGCCGGTGGCCGCGTCCACCCCGTGGATCACGCCCGACAGGTCCCCCACGAACACCCGGCCGTCGCTCCACGCCGGCGACGACTCGCTGATCTCCGACCCCGTCTTGTAGCGCCACCGCTCGCGCCCGGTCGAGAGCGCCACCGCGATCAGGTCGCCGTCGTAGGTGCCCACGTACACCGTGTCACCCACGATCGCCGCCGACGACTCGATCGACTCGCCGGCCTCGAACGTCCACAGCACCTCGAGGTTCCTCGGCAGCGGATCGGACACGAAGCCGGTGAGCCGCGGGTTGCCCCGGAACTGCGGCCAGTCGGCGGCGCCCGCGACGCCTGCGAGCCCTACCAAGACGGCGACCGGGACCAGCGACCGAGCCTTCATTGAGCGGCCTCCGCGAGGGCGAAGAGCCGGTCCCGGGTGGCGATGAACAGAGCCCCTGCCGCCGGGGCCGGAGTCGAGTAGACGGTTCCCCCGAGGTTCGTCTCGGCGATCACCTTCTCTTCCTTCCCGGCCGCGAGCACCACCACGTCCCCGTCTTCGTCGCCCAGGTAGACCTTGCCGTTCACCACCACCGGCGATCCCCAGACCGCGGCGAACGTGTCGTGCACCCAGTACGGCTCGCCGGTCCGGGCGTCGAGGGCGTGCAGGAACCCGCTCAGGTCGGCGCAGTACACGATCCCCTCGTACACCACCGCCGTCGACAGCGACCGCCGGATCTTGTCGTAGTGCCAGACCCGGCCGGTCTCGGTGATGTCGCCGCGCTTGGTGGGGTCGATCGCGTACAGGTGGCCGGGACCGTCCCCCTGCTCCGGGTCCTGGCCGTTGGCGATGTAGACGATGCCCTCGTGGATCGTCGGCGCGGCCAGGATCTCGTTACGGGTGGCCGGCCAGACCGCGTCCTTGGGGTTGGTGTCGAATTCCCACAGCTTGCGCCCGGTGGCCGCCTCGAAGCCGCGCACCCAGCCGTCGCCCTCGCCCATCACCACCTGGTCGACGTCGCCGATCCGTCCCGCCGCCGGCGACGCCCACTGGCCGTGCAGCACCCGGTCTCCGGGAGACGCGTCCTGCCAGACCAGCTTCCCGGTTGTCTTGTCGACGGCCACCAGAGCCGGGGCCTCCGACGCCGGCAGGTGGCGGTGGCTCTCGTCCTGGCCGTTCGACGTGCTGACGAACACCAGGTCTCCCCAGGCCACCGGCGACGACGCGCTGGCGTTGTGAGGGAACGCGCCGACTTTCTCGATCATGTCGAAGCGCCAGACCACGTCGGCGTCGGTCGGCCCGGTGCGGTCTTCGTCCTGGAACGGGCCGTCGTTCTCGCCGTCACGGAACCCCTCGGTGTCGAGGGCCAGAAGCTCATCCCGGTTGGTCACGTAGTAGAGGCGGTCTCCCTCGACCAGGGGCGCCGAGCAGACGCCCACCATCGGCCAGTCGTTGACCGCCCCGGTGGCGAGCTTGGTCGACGTCGCCTGCCACAGCAGCTCGCCGTCCGTGACCCGCAGCGCCAGCAGCACGCCGCGGTCGCCGGAAAGCGCCGGGTCGCGCAGGCCGGCGTTGTTGGTCCCCACGAACGCCTTGCCGCCGGCCACCACCGGGCTGCCGTAGGTCTGGGAGCCGAGCCGCACCACCCACCGGAGGTTGGTCCCGCTCTCCACGTCCCAGGAGGAAGGCAGCCCCGACAGCGGCGACACCGCGTTGCGGTCCGGCGCGCCGCCCGCCATCGGCCAGTCGGCCTCTTCGGCGCCCGCCGAAGCCGAAAGCGCCGCCGCCGCCAGCACGCAGCAGCCGGTTCGCATGTTCATGGAGAGACGATACCGTTTCGTCGCCGCTTGCGCACCCCGCCTTCGGGTCCGTATAAGGGGGGGCATGGACTACTGTTTCCTGGGACCCACCGGTGTCCGGGTCTCGCGCCTGTGCCTGGGCACCATGACCTTCGGCGGCGACGCCGACGAGGAGGCCTCGGCCGCCCTGTTCCAGCGCTGCCGCGAGGCCGGCGTCAACTTCTTCGACTGCGCCGACGTGTACGTCAAGGGGCGCTCCGAAGAGATCCTCGGCCGGCTGATCGCCTCCTGTCGCGACGAGGTGGTGATCGCGAGCAAGGCCTACTTCCCGACCAGCGACGACGCCAACGCCCGGGGCTCTTCCCGCTACCACCTAGTCCGCGCCGTCGAGGCCAGCCTGCGTCGCCTCGGCACCGACCGCATCGACCTCTACTTCCTGCATCGGTTCGATGACGTCACCGACCTGGAGGAGACGCTGCGCGCCGTCGAGCTGCTCGTGGCCCAGGGCAAGGTCCTCTTCCCGGCGGCCAGCAACTTCGCCGCCTGGCAGGTGTCCAAGGCGCTGGGCGTCCAGCACCGGCACGGATGGGCGCCGCTGGTGTGCGTGCAGCCGATGTACAACCTGCTCAAGCGGCAGGCCGAGGTGGAGATCCTGAAGATGGCGGCGGCCGAAGGCCTGGCCGTGACCCCCTACAGCCCGCTGGCCGCCGGGATGCTCACCGGCAAGTACGCGGCCGAGTCGCCGCCCGAGACCGGGCGGCTGGTCTCGAACCAGATGTACCAGACCCGCTACGGGGTGGCGAGTTACCCGGAGATCGCGCGGCGCTTCATGGACCTGGCCCGCCAGCACGGCCACCACCCGGCCTCGCTGGCCATCGCCTGGGTGGCGGCGCACCCGGCGGTGACCGCGCCCCTGATCGGCGCGCGCTCGCTCGACCAGCTCGAGCCGTGCCTGAAGGCCGTCGAGATCGAGATGACGCCGGAGCTGAGGAATGAGATCTCGGCGCTCTCGCCCGAGCCGGCTCCGGCCACCGACCGCAACGAGGAAGGCACCGAGCACAGCTTCGGGTTCCGCTGACGAGGCGGCCCGGAAGGGGGGAGAAGATGAAGCCGGAGTCACAGGTCGGGTTCGTCGGCGTCGGTGTCGTGCTGTTCCTGGCCGGGCTCGCGCCGGCCACGTCGGCCGAGCCTGCCTGGCCGGGCTGGCGTGGGCCAAGCGGCCTGGGTGTGGTGACGGAGGGCGACGTCCCCGAGGAGTGGGGCCCCGAGCAGAACGTGCTGTGGAAGGCCGAGATCCCCGGCCGCGGCCTCTCCTCGCCGATCGTCTGGGGCGACCGGGTCTTCCTGACCACGGCCATCGAGGGGCGGCTGGTCCCCGGCGCCCACGCCGTGGAGCACCGCGAGGCCGGCGAGGTCACCAAGCACCCGGACGCGGTGGGCGCCGACCACGAGCAGGAGATGGTGGTCCTGGCCCTGGACGCGGCGACCGGAGAGGTGCGGTGGCGGCGCACCGCCTTCCAGGGCACGCCCTACGACGACCACCACAAGAGGGCCAGCTACGCCTCGCCGACGCCGGTCACCGACGGACACGTCGTGATCGCCTCGTTCGGGGCCGAGGGCCTCTACGCCTACGACCTCGACGGCGCCCCGCTCTGGAAGGCTGCCCTCGGCCCCGTGGCCACCTGGGGCGTGGGCTACGGGACCTCGCCGCTGCTTTACGAGAAGCTGGTGATCGTCCAGTGCGACGAGGACGAGGGCGAGCGGTCCTACATCGCCGCCTTCGACACCCGGACCGGGGAGCCGGCCTGGCGCACGCCGCGGCGGGTGCAGGCGAGCTGGGCCACACCGATCCTGGTGGCCGCGGGAGACCACACCGAGCTGGTGACCGCCGGCAACGAGGCCGTCATCGCCTACGACCCGAGCACCGGCCGCGAGCTGTGGCGCGGTCCCGGGCTGGAGAGCAACGCGGTGCCGTCGCCGGTGGCCGGGCAGGGCCTGGTGGTGGTCTCGGCGGGGTTTCCCAAGAAGCTGACGATGGCGATCCGGCCCGGCGGGTCGGGGGACATCGCCGGCTCCGACCGCATCGCCTGGACCTACGAGAAGGGCTCGGCCTACGTCCCCTCGCCCATCCTCTACGGCGAGCACCTCTACCTGGTGACCGACGCCGGCATCCTCACCTGCCTCGACGCCCGGACCGGCAAGGTGGTCTACGAGGGGGGACGGGTTCCCAAGCCGGCCCGCTTCACGGCCTCGCCCATCGCCTACGCTGGCAGGCTCCTGCTCCTGAGCGAGGAGGGCGACGGCTTCCTGGTCCAGGCCGGACCGGTCCACCAGGTGGTCCGGGTCAACGCGCTCGGCGAGCCGGTCCTGGCTTCTCCTGCGGCGGCGGGAGGGCGCCTGTACATCCGGGGCGAGTCCCACCTGTTCTGTCTCGCCCGCCGGGATTGACGTCCCGGACCCCCGGGAGTAGGCTCGCCTCATTCCTGGGCGCGCGGGCACTCGCGCCCCTTCTCGCTTTGCGGAGGCCCTCATGAGCGAGCCTTCAGACTCGAACAAGGACAGACCCTGGGACGTGAGCCGGCGCGGCTTCCTGGGCACGCTGGGCGCTGGCGCCGTGGGTGCGGCGACGCTCGGCGGCGCCGCGGAGGCGGCATCGTCCGGCGTGGTGGCGGCCGGCGACACGGTCACCATCTCGCTGAGGGTCAACGGCGTCGCCCGTTCCCTGGCGGTGGAGCCACGGGCCACGCTGCTCGAGGTGCTGCGCGGGCCGCTCGGCCTCAAGGGCAGCAAGCCGGGGTGCGAGCGCGGGGAGTGCGGGGCGTGCACCGTGCTGATCGGCGACACGCCGCGATACGCCTGCCAGACGCTGGCGGTCGAGGTGGACGGCGCCGCGGTCACCACCGTCGAGGGTCTGCTCGACGGCGAGGAGCTCGGCGCGGTGCAGAAGGCCTTCGTCGAGGAGGACGCCTTCCAGTGCGGCTTCTGCACCAGCGGCCAGGTGATGGCGATGGAGGGTCTGCTGCGCCACGACAAGGCGCCCACGACCGAACAGATCCGTGACGGCATGGCCGGCAACCTGTGCCGGTGCGGCGCCTATGCCCACATCGTCAAGGCCGCAGAACGGGCCGCCGCGGCCCGGCGAGGAGGTGCGTGATGGCCGAGACACGTCCCGCGCCCTGGACCGAGACCGACGTGGTCGGCAAGCCGCTTCCCCGCATCGACGCCTACGAGCGGGTCAGCGGCACCGCCGTCTACGCCATCGACGTGGACTTCCCCGACCTGCTCCACACCGTCGTGGTGCGCTGTCCGCACGCCCACGCCCGGGTCAAGAAGGTGGATGTCTCGAAGGCCGAGAAGATGCCGGGGGTGCGCGCGGTGCTGACCGCCGACAACCTCGGCGCCGAGGTCCCCTGGTACTTCACCCGCGAGGGCCCGCTCAGCTCGCTGTTCGACCCGCATTGCCGTTGCGAGGGTGAGGAGGTGGCGGCGGTGGCCGCCGACACCCGCCACCAGGCCGAGGAAGCGGCTCGGGCGGTGGTGGTGGAGTACGAAGAGCTGCCCTTCGTGATCGACCCCGCCGAGGCGCTGAAGGAGGGCGCCCCGCAGATCTTCGAGGGAGGCAATCAGAACCAGACCCGGCCCTACTCCCGCGGCGAGCTGGAGCAGGGCTTCGCCGAGGCCGACGCTGTGGTCGAGATGAGCTTCCACACCCTGTGTCAGATCCACACCCCCCTCGAGCTGCATGGCTCGGTGGCACGCTGGGACGGCGACGAGCTGACCGTGTGGGACTCGACCCAGGGGGTCTTCGAGGTCCAGTCGACCGTGGCCCGCTACGTCCAGCTCCCGCTGAACAAGGTGCGGGTGAAGGGCCTCTACATGGGCGGCGGCTTCGGCAGCAAGCTGGAGACCGGCAAGTACACGGTGATCGCCGCCTACCTGGCGCGCCGGACGGGGCGGCCGGTGGCGGTCTTCCTCACCCGCGAGGAGACCTTCCTGGCTGCCGGCAACCGGCCCGCCAACACGCTGACCCTCAAGGCCGGCGCCAAGAAGGACGGCACCCTGACCGCGCTGCACCTCACCGGTCTCGGGTCGAGCGGCGCCTATGCCGACGGCGCCATCAGCGGCTACCTGGTGATGGACCTCTACACCTGCCCCAACGTGAAGGTCGAGCCGACCGAGGCCTACACCAACACCGGCAAGGCCCGTCCGATGCGGGCGCCGGGCTTCCCCCAGTGCTCGTGGGCGCTCGAGCAGGTGATGGATGCGCTGGCCGAGAAGATCGGCATGGACCCGCTGGCGATCCGCCTCAAGAACGTCCCCACCGTCAGCCAGCGACGGGGCATCCCCTTCACGTCGACCGGCCTCGGCCGCTGCCTGGAGGAGGGGGCCAAGGCCTTCGGCTGGCAGGAGGCCCGAGCGCGCGAGCGGGCGAAGGGCCCGCTCCTGCGGGGCGTGGGCGTGGGCGCCGCCATCTGGGGGTGGGAGGGGGAGACCGCCTCGACGGCGATCGTGCGCCTCTACGCCGACGGCAGCGTCAACCTGAACCTGGGCGCCAGTGACCTCGGCACCGGGACCCGGACGGTAATGGCGATGATCGTGGCCGAGGAGCTGGGCGTGCCGGTGGACCGGATCCGCGTCGACAACGCCGATACCGGGACCACCTCCTACGCTCCGTCCTCCGGCGGCAGCCAGACCGTGGTGGCCAACGCCCCCGCGGTGCGGGCGGCCGCGCTGCAGGTGAAGCGGCAGGTGCTCGAGTGGGCGGCCCGGCAGCTCGAGGTCCCGATCGAGTCGTTGACGCTGGCCGACTCCAAGGTCACGGCCGTCGCCACCGAGGGCGGCGAGGCCAAGAGTGTCGCGTTCGGCGAGCTTCAGGGCCTGCAGCGCCAGCACGCGGCGGTGGGCGTGGGCCAGCGCCACCCGCATCCGGAAGGGAAGGTGGCGCTGCCGTTCGCGGCCCAGTTCGCCGAGGTGGAGGTCGACACCCGCACCGGCGAGGTCCGGGTGCTGCGGATGCTGGGCGCCCACGACAGCGGCCGGGTGATGAACCTGATGACCTTCCGCAACCAGGTCTTCGGCGGGATGGCGATGGGGATCGGCTTCGGGATGACCGAGGGCCGGGTGCTGGACCGCAACACCGGCAAGATGGTCAACGCCAACTGGCACGACTACAAGCTGCCCACCATCAAGGACGTGGCCGACCAGCACGTCTGTCTGCCCATCGACCCCCACGACAGCGAGTGCAACACGGTCGGCGCCAAGGGGCTGGGCGAGCCGGCCACCATCCCCACCGCCAGCGCCATCGCCAACGCCGTCTACCACGCCACCGGCGTGCGGGTAACCGAGACGCCGATCGGTCCCGAGCGGATGGTCTCGCTGCTGGCGGCAGCGCGGCAGAGGGGGTGAGCCATGCTACCGAGCTTCGCCTACGCACGACCCAAGAGTCTCACCGAGGCGATGAAGCAGCTCCTCGACGAGAAGGGGCACCCCCTCGCCGGCGGCACCGACCTGCTGGGCTGCCTACGCGACCGGGTGCTGACGGCGCCGGCCCTGGTCAGCCTCAAGGGGCTGTCGCCGCTGGGCGGCATCCAGGAGACGGCCGACGGCGGGCTGCGGATCGGCGCTTTGGTCACGGTCGCCGAGCTGGCCGCGGACGAGCGGGTGCGCGCCCGCTACGCCGGGCTGGCCGAGGCCGCGGCCTCGGTGGCCAGCCCGCAGCTCCGCAACCAGGGGACGGTGGGGGGCAACCTCTGCCAGAAGCCGCGCTGCTGGTACTACCGCGGCGACTTCCACTGCCTGCGCAAGGGCGGTGACTTCTGCTACGCGGCCGCCGGCGAGAACGCGGGCCACTGCATCTTCGGCGGCGAGCCCTGCTACATCGTCCACCCCTCGGACACCGCCCCGGCGTTCGGCGCCCTGGGCGCCCAGCTCCGGATCGTCGGGCCGAAGGGGACGCGGGACGTGCCGCTTTCGGGCTTCCACGTGCTGCCGAAGGACGACGTCCACCGGGAGACGATCCTGGAGCCGGGCGAGCTGCTGACCGAGGTGCGACTGCCGGCACCGGCCACCGGTCTGCGCAGCACCTACCGCAAGGTGCGGGCCCGGGCCTCGTGGGACTTCGCCCTGGTGGGGGCCGCCATCGCCCTGCGGATGGAGGGCGGCACGGTCCGCGAGGCCCGCGTCTTCCTCTCCGGCGTGGCGCCGGTGCCGTGGCGGTCGGAGGCGGCGGAGAAGGCCCTCACCGGCCAGCGCCTCGACGCCGCCACGATCGCCCGCGCCGCCGAGGCGGCGACCGAAGGCGCCGAGCCGCTGGAGCAGAACGCCTACAAGGTGCCGCTGCTGCGCGGGCTGATGCAGGAGCGGCTGGCGGTGCTGGCCGGGTAGCCCCTCTCGGGGGACACAATCCGGGTTTCTACGGCCGATGAAGGAAACCCGGTCATGTCCCCGCGACGGACGCGTCGAGATCCTTCGCTACGCCCGGCCCGCCGAGCTTCGCTCAGGATGACGGTTGTGGTGTCATCCTGAGTGTTGCTTCGCAGCTGAACCCCGGAAGGATCTCGGCCGAGTCCCAGATTCTTCGGGCGCCGCCGGCCCGGCGCCCTC
>CAZNNH010000149.1:0-15391 GCA_964574335.1 uncultured Acidobacteriota bacterium
GGGCGGCGGCCGGGGCGGCGGCCGGGGCGACCCGGGCCACTCGCCGCGGGCCGGGGCTCGCCGCCGGCCGGGCCGCTCCAGGCCGTCCCGAGGCCAGTGCCTCCACCCGGGCCACAAGCTCCGCGAACGGCTGCAGACGCGTCGTCTGCACCATCCGGAGCAACGCCAGCTCGAGGCAGACCCGGGGGTCCTGGGCGAAGCGCAGCTCGCCTTCGAGCTGGCCCAGGACGTCGACGAAGCGCAGCAGGTCCTCCTCCGAGAAGGCCTCGGCGAACGGCCGCAGCCGCCCCCGCTCCTCGGGCAGGATCGCCTCGAGCAGGGCGCTCCCCTCCGGGGCCAGCTTGACCAGCAGGATCTCGCGGAACAGCAGCAGCAGCTCGCGGGCGAAGTTGCGGTAGTCGGCCCCGTACTCGGAGAGCCGTTCCACCAGGTCGAGGGCCGCCAGGCTGTCCCCCTCCATCGCCGCTCGCGGCACCGCCACCAGCAGCTCCCGATCGATCAGGCCCAAGAGGGCCGACAGGTCGGCGTCCCGCACCTCGGCTCCGCTGAACGAGAGGACCTGGTCGAACAGCGAGAGGGCGTCGCGGACGCTGCCCTCGGCGGCTCGAGCCACCCGGGCCAGGGCTTCGTCGGACACCTTGACGCCCTCGCCGTCGGCGACCCGTCGCAGGTGCGCGGTCAGCTCCCGGGCCGGGATCATCCGGAACTCGTACTGCTGGCAGCGCGACAGGATCGTGTCGGGAAGCTTGTGGTACTCGGTGGTGGCGAAGATGAACTTGACGCGGGGCGGGGGCTCTTCGAGGGTCTTGAGCAGGGCGTTGAAGGCCCCGGTCGAGAGCATGTGGACCTCGTCGATGATCCAAATCTTGAAGCGGTCCCGGGCCGGGTTGTAGCGCGCGCTCTCCCGCAGCTCCCTCACCTGCTCGACGCCGTTGTGGGTGGCGCCGTCGATCTCCTGGACGTCCAGCGCCGTGCCGGCCGCGATCTCCGCGCAGGCCGGGCACTCGTCGCACGGCCGGGGCGTCGGCAGCTCGCCCCGCGAGCAGTTCAGGGCCTTGGCCAGGATCCGTGCGGTGGTGGTCTTGCCCACGCCCCTGGCCCCGGAGAGCAGGAAGGCGTGGCCGATCCGGCCCGAGCTGAGGGCGTTCTGGAGGGTGCGGGTGACGGTCTGCTGCCCCACGACCTGCTCGAAGGTCTGCGGACGCCATCGGAGGGCAAGAACCTGATAGGACATGGAGGAAGCACACAGCAACGGCCTGCGGCCGACCCCACGTGAGCCCCGGCTGGCCTGCGGCACACCCGAGGGGCGTCTGACCGTTGCTCCCTTCCGGGCCTGGCGGGGTTCGACGTCTCGCGTTGCGCAGGACCGGGACCCACGTGTGGCCGGCCCCAGGAGCTCTCAGCCTACCTGAAATCCCAGGTCGGCGGTAGCCCTCGGGAGCGGCGTGAGGCCGCTACGGGAGGTCCGAGGGAACCTCGTGGCACCGCACCTCGTCTCGATTTATTGGAGGGTCGCGTGTCGAGGCAGCCAGGGTCGGCGAGCCGGGGCCGGGAGGGCTGAAACCGTGTCGCCTTCGCTCTCGCCGGCCCTGACCATGCGGGACAGGCTCAGCATCGACGCCGCCAGCCACCTGGCCTGGATCGATGGCATCGAGCAGCTGGCCGTGTGCACGTCGCGAGAAGCCGGCCTCGACGATGACAGCGCCTTCTTCCTCGGGATCGCCGTGCGCGAGGCGATCGTCAACGCGGTCCGCCACGGCCATCGCTTCGATCCGCGGCGACGGGTCAAGGTCGGCATCCGGATCGCGGCCGGGCGCGTGATCGTGATCACCGTCCGGGACCGCGGACCAGGCTTCGATCCCGCGGCAGTCCCCGATCCGCTGGCACCGGCCAACCTGACCCGGCCCGGGGGACGCGGCATCCTCTTCATGCGGCGCTTCGCCGACCGGGTGCGCTTCTCGTTCCCGAAGGATGGCGGCTCGGTGGTCCACCTGGAGAAGGATCTGCCGGCGCGCCCGGCGGCCTGATCTGCCCCTTCTGGCGCCGGCTCCAGCGCTGGGCGGCGCCTCCCGTCAGGAGGCAGAGACCCCCGGATCTCGGTCGGTCCCGCGGGCAGGAGCGAAGGTGGCGGAGAGAGTGGGATTCGAACCCACGGTGGAGTTACCCCCACACATGATTTCCAGTCATGCCGATTCAGCCAGGCTCTCGCATCTCTCCGCTGGCCGAGGGCTCACGACCCCGAAAGGGTAGCATCCGGCATCATCCGGCCGCAATCGGAGCTGGAGCGGAGGAGTGCAGGAGGTGGACTGGCGGAGAGGGTGGGATTCGAACCCACGGTGCCCGGGGGGCACAACGGTTTTCGAGACCGCCCGATTCAACCGCTCTCGCACCTCTCCGCGATGACGGTCACCGCCATTCTACGCGAAGTCGCCGGCGTCGTGACGCCCGGCCCGCCGCCGACGGCTCAGTCCTCTTGGCGGCGATACTTGAAGAACTCCTGGAGGAGCCTGCGGCAGTCGGCCTCGAGAACGCCTGGCACCACCTCGAAGTGGTGGTTCAGCCGGAGCTCGTCGACGTCCAGGATGGACGAGATCGCCCCGTGCTTGGGCTCCGCGACGCCATAGACGACGGTGGAGACCCGAGCGTTCACCATCAAGCCCACGCACATCAGACACGGCTCCACTGTCACGTACACGGTGGTCCCGGTGAGACGGTAGTTCCCGATGGCCTTCGCGGCGCGGCGAATGGCGACGCTCTCCGCGTGGGCGCTCGGGTCCAGGGTGTGGATGGGCTGGTTGAACCCGCGGGCGACCACCTCCCCTTCGAACACGACCACCGCCCCGACCGGCACCTCGCCGACGTGGCAGGCGGTGCGGGCCTCCTCGATCGCCTGGCGCATGAACGCCTGGTGCACCGACGAGAGCCTGGGGGCCTCGGGGTGGAGGACCGGCCGCGAGCGACCGGCGCCGCGGGAGGGCCTCCGCCCGCTCTTGCCGGCTGCCGGCCCGGACCTCCTGACGCCACCCACCCGACGAGAATAGCCCAATCCGTCGCCGGTCGGCAGTCTCGGCCGGCTGAGCCCTTGGGTTGGTTCTTGGAGGCGCCCCATGGAGATCGAGCGCATCGTCTCAGGCGGACAGACCGGCGTCGATCGGGCCGCCCTGCAGGTGGCCCAGGAGCTCGGGATCCCTTGCGGCGGGTGGTGCCCTCGAGGACGGCGCGCCGAGGACGGCCCCATCCCCTCACGGTATCCGTTGAGGGAGACGCCCTCGTCGGCCTATCCCCAAAGGACCGAGTGGAACGTCCGCGACTCGGACGGCACGTTGGTGCTGACGACGGGCCGGGCGGACCGTGGCACGGGGCTGACACTGGCCCTGGCCACCCGGCTCCACAAGCCCTGCCTTCGGCTGGATCTCGGATCCGCGCTGGCCGCCGAGGTCTTCTGGTCGTGGGTCCGGGCCCACCGAATCCACAGGCTCAACGTGGCCGGTCCCCGTGAGAGCCGGGCGCCAGGGATCGGGAGGCGGGCCGCCTCGTTTCTCCGGGTGGCCCTGGGCGGTTAGTCCAGCTCCCCGCGCCGGAGCTGCTCCTCGATCTCGGGACGCACCACCGGGGCTACGGCGCGATCCGCCACGAAGGCGACCGTGGGCTCGGCGCCGCCAACCTGGACCTTCCAGGCGGTCAGGATGCTGGGCCCGAGGCGCAGCGACACCGCCGCACCTGGGGAGGCCTGGTGCTTCTTCGCGACGATGGGACCCAGCTTGTCGGCCACGGCTTGGGCGCCGGCCTGGGGCCACTCCCCTTGAAACTCGACGACCATGCCGTCGGGGCCGACCAGCATGGCCCCGCGGGCTTCAGCCAGCCGCTGGCAGGTCTCGAGGATCTCGCTCCAGGAAGGCAGCACCTCGGGCGACTCCGCCAGCGCCGCCAGCGGATCGAACTCGTCCGGGACGGCTTCGGGAGCGGCGGGCGCCGTCAGGCCGGCGAGAGGATCATCGGCCGGAAGACCCGGCAGGGCAGCTGCGAGATCGGCCAGAGGGTCGGCGGAGGGCTCCGGCTCGAAGGGGCTGGCCTCGTCGGTCGGCGCCGGCTCGGGCCTCGCGAAGGGCTCCCGCTCGAAGGGGCTGACCTCGTCGGTCGGCGCCGGCTCGGGCTCGGCGAAGGGCTCCGGCTCGAAGGGGCTGGCCTCGTCGGTCGGCGCCGGCTCGGGCCTCGCGAAGGGCTCCGGCTCGAAGGGGCTGGCCTCGTCGGTCGGCGCCGGCTCCGATTCGGCGAACGGCTCGGGCTCCGAGGGGATCTGGGGCGTCTCCGCGCCTGGGACATCGACCTCGACTTCGGGGAGTCCTTCCTCGGCGTCGGGAAGGCCCGCATCGGGAGCCGAGGGTTGGGCCCAGCCGTCCCGCTCTGGCGGTACCGGCGGTGGCGTGTGGCCGGGCTTGGCGAAGCTCAGATAGCCCGGCTCGTCGGCAACGGCGTCCGGCCCGGGCGACCGGCTCAGGCGCTGGGCGATGGCGCGAGCCACCTCGACGTCAGAGGAGCTGGCGGGCGGGCAGAGCTTCATCGGCCCCCTCCTTTCCCGACAGCCGGTCCATGCGCGTCGCCAGCTCATCAGCCAGCAACTGGAAGCGTCTCGCCTCGGGGGCGGTGGAGCCCGCCAGGAAGCCGACCGGGATCCCCTCCTCGCTCGCCCGCGCGAAGACCTCCGAGCGCGGGATGATGGTCTCGAGGGCGTCGGGGAAACCGCTCCAGATCTCGGCCAGCACGGCCAGCGCTTCCTGCGAGTCCTTCTCGACCATGGTGGGTAGCATCCCGAGCAGGCGGAGCCCACGGTTCTCGTGGGTGCGGACGTGCTCGATGACGCGCAGCGCCTGGACCACCGATCGCAGCGCCAGCGTCTCGCTCTGGAAGGGCAGCATCGCGAAGTCCGAGAGCGCCAGCGTGGCTCGGGTCACGCGACCGAGGCCGGAGGGGGTGTCGATGACGAGGATGTCGTCCTGGTCTGTGACCCGGTCGAGGACGCCCGCCAACACGCCTGAGGCAGAGAGCTCCTCCTCGTAGCTGGCCACGTCTGTGGGGTCGAGCCGCCCGCGCGGAAGCAGGCGGAGGCCCGGGAGCTGGGTGCGGAGGACGGCGTCGTCGGGCTCCACCCGGCCCATCACCAGCTCGGCCAGCCCTTGCAGCTCCGTGTCCCCCTTGGCCAGGGCCAGGCCGATGCCTCCCTGCGGGTCGACATCCACCAGCAACGTCGACCAGCCCTTTTCGGCGAAGGCGACGGCAAGGTTGAGCGCGACGGTCGTCTTGCCGACGCCGCCTTTCTGGCTGGCTATCGCCACCCGACGTGCCATCGTGTCCTCCTGATCGGCTGCAGTTTAGCTCCCCCGGCGCCCGGGCGCTAACCCTGTGGCAGGCCGTGTTGCGCCTTGATCGTCTGGCCCAGAGCCTCCAGCTCCCGCGCCTCGACCTCGAGGCGTTGGGCCTCGGCGGTCAGCGCGAGCAGCGCCCCGGCATCGCCTTGCAGCACCCCCTGGCGAACGCGTTCCACCAACCGCAGGCCGACGTTCAGCAGCTCCAGGGTACGGCGCTGGTGCTCCTGGCAGGGGGCGGGCGCGCGGATCGACACGATACGCTCGCGCGCCTGCCGGAGCGCGTCCAGAAGCTGGTCGAGGCCCGACGCGTCCCCGCTGGAGAGCTGCTGGAGAAGCGCTGTCGCCAGGCGCTGCGGGTCCTGAAGCTCCAAAAACTGGCCCTGCAAGGCGTCGAGCGCCGCGAAGTAGCGCGCTACCGCCTGGCTCTCACCAGCAGGCGCCTCCCCCTGCCCCGGGGCTGGCTCGGCCTGCGCACCCGGCGACCGATCGGGCGTGGTCCACGGCGGGGGCGTCGGCGGCGGTGGGGAGGCGGGGGTGGGCGCGGGCGCGAACGTTGGGACGGAGACAACCGGGACAGGAGCCGCTGACACCGAGCGGGAGGCGGTCTGTCGCCGCCCCAGCTCACGCCCGATCAGGAACGCCAGCGCCACGAGGCAGAACACCAGCCCGCCGACCAGGCCCGCCAGCAGGCCCCGCGGCACCTCCACGCTGGAGCGGAGGAGACCCCTCGTCTCGTGCGACCCGGAAGGCGCCGGCGGCCGCGCCGGCCGCGGGCGGGTCAACGGCCGCCCCGTGGCGCTGCGGCGGGGTCGCCTCCTCGCGCCATCAGCCAGGTGCGCCACTCGGCGATCCCATGACCGGTCCGGCAGGAGGTCTCGATGATGCGGAGGGCAGGGTTGACGGCCAGGGCGTTGCGCCGAAGGGTAGCGATGTCGCAGCCCGAGAGGGCCACCAGATCGATCTTGTTGATGAGCAGGAGGGCAGCCCGGCGGAAGACCTCCGGGTACTTGAGCGGCTTGTCCTCCCCCTCCGTGACGCTGGCCACCACTACCTTGGCCGCCTCGCCGAGGTCGTAGTTGGCCGGACAGACCAGGTTTCCCACGTTCTCGATGAGCAGCCGGGAGACGCCGGCCAGGTCCAGGCTCTCGAGTGCCTCGGCGACCAGCCGCGCCTCCAGGTGGCACCCCCCCTGAGTGACGATCTGGGCGACGGGGATGCCGTAGCGGGCGACTCGTTGGGCGTCGAGATCGGTGTGGACGTCTCCCTCGATCACGGCCGCCGCCAGGTCCGGTCCCGCCTCGAGGGTCCGCTCGAGGAGGCTGGTCTTTCCCGAACCGGGCGAGCTCAGTAGGTTGACCGCGAAGATGCCGCGATCCTGGAAGAGGGCACGGTTGCGCGCCGCGATCTCGTCGTTGCGCTCCAGGACCTTGCGCTCGATGGTGATGACGGTCATGGGTCCCCCTCCGCTGGCTCCTCGAGCCTCACCTCGACCACGTCGAGCTCGGACCCGGACACCAACCGGACAGCCGCCGCTCCACAACGGGGGCAGACCAGCTCCGGTCCCTCGATCTCCGCCGTCCGATGGCACGCGGCACAGACTGCGCGAGCCGAGACGGCATCGATCTCCAGCCGGGCCCGCTCGAGCGGCCCTCCGCTCACGATCGCACCGAAGCAGAAGTCGAGCGAGTCGGCCACCACCCCAGAGAAGCGGCCGAGGCGGACCTTGACCGCCCGCACGGAAGCGATCTGCTCGGCCGCCACGTGCCGCCCCACCAGATCGACGATCTCCTGGGCCAGGCTGAGCTCGTGCATGGTGGTGGCGGGCAAGCCTCAGGCTCGCCCATCGAGCATCTTCCCTCAGCCGCGGGCCGAGGGCCAAGCCGAGCCGGCCCGGAGCGCCGGCGGCCGCTCATCCTGATGACGCGGGCCGGGTCGGTGAGAGAATGGATGCGGGCGTGGCAACGGGGCGTGGCAACGGCATGGCGGGGAGGTGCCCATGCGAAGGACGGTCTCCAGCTCGCTGGTTCTCTGGGCGTCGCCGGTCCTGTTGGCCGCCGCCCCAGCAGGCCGCGACTATGCCATTCGACCGGTGCCCTTCACCGCCGTGGCGATTGACGACGCGTTCTGGGCGCCGCGGCTTGCGACCAACCGCGACGTCACCATCCCACACGACCTGGACCGGTGCGAGCGGACCGGCCGGATCCACAACTTCGCCGTGGCCGGCGGCCTTGCAGAAGGCGGGTTCCGTGGCCGGTTCGGCTTCGACGACTCGGACGTCTTCAAGATCCTCGAGGGCGCTTCCTACGTGCTGGGCTCCGGACCGAGTCCGTCGCTGGAGACCCGCATCGATCAGGTGATCGCCAAGGTCGCCGCCGCGCAGGAGGACGACGGCTACCTCTACACGGCCGGCACGATCGGGACTTTTGTCGACGAGCCGATCTGCTGCTTCAGCCGGCCGCGCTGGTCGGACCTGCGTAGCGGTCACGAGCTGTACAACCTCGGCCACCTCTACGAGGCAGCGGTGGCGCACTATCAGGCCACCGGTCGGCGCACCCTGCTCGACGTGGCTCGCAGGAGCGCGGACCTGCTGGTCGAGACGTTCGGACCGGGCCGACGGCCGGGGGTACCGGGCCACCAGGAGGTGGAGGTGGGCCTGGCGCGACTGTTCCGGGTCACCGGGGACGAACGCTATCTGGACCTGGCCCGCCATTTCCTCGAGGAGCGCGGTCACCCCGTGGGCCGGGAGCTGTACGGGACCTACAACCAGGACCATCTTCCCGTGCTCGAGCAGAAGGAGGCAGTGGGCCACGCGGTGCGGGCCGCCTACATGTACTCGGCGATGGCCGACGTGGGCGCTCTGACCGGAGACGCCGCCTACCTCGCCGCGATCGACCGATTGTTCGAGGACGTGGTGGCCAAGAAGCTGTACCTCACCGGCGGCATCGGCGCGCGCCACGAGGGCGAGAGCTTCGGCGAGGCGTACGAGCTGCCCAACCGCACCGCCTACGCCGAGACCTGCGCCTCGATCGCCGCCGCGATGTGGAGCCACCGGCTGTTCCTGCTGCACGGCGATGCCCGGTACCTCGACGTGCTGGAGCGCGTCATCTACAACGGCTTCCTGGCCGGTGTCTCGCTCGATGGCGATCACTTCTTCTATCCGAACCCGTTGGCCTCCGACGGGACTTGGGGCTTCAACCAGGGCGCGGCGGTCCGCCGCCCCTGGTTCGACTGCTCCTGCTGCCCCACCAACGTGGCGCGCTTCCTCCCCTCCATCCCGGGCTACGTCTACGCCCAGCGGGGGCAGGAGCTGTTCGTCAACCTGTTCGTGGCCAGCCGGGCGCGGCTCCTCGTCGACGGAGAGGACCTGGTGGTTTGCCAGCAGACCCGCTACCCGTGGGACGGCGGCGTGAAGCTCACCCTCGAGCCCGCTCACCCGCGGGAGCTCACGATACACGTCCGGGTGCCGGGGTGGGCGAGCGGGCGTCCGGTGCCGAGCGACCTCTACCGCTATCTGGACGGCACCGGGGACGCCGTGGGCCTCAGCGTGAACGGCCGGGCGGTCGAAGCCTCGCTCGAGCTCGGCTTCCTGACATTGCGGCGCACCTGGTCGCCCGGCGACACGGTCGAGCTCCGGCTCCCAATGCCGGTCCGCCGTGTGGTCAGCCACCAGGCCGTCTCGGCCGACCGTGGACGCGTCGCCTTCGAGCGGGGTCCCATCGTCTACTGCGCCGAGGCGGTCGACAACGGCGGCCACGTCTTCAACCTGGTGGTGCCCGACGACGCCCACCTGGAAGCGGTGCCCCGCGACGGTCTCCTCGGTGGCGTGAGGGTGCTCACCGGTGACGCCCTCGCCCTCCACGCCAGCGACGACGGTCGTTCCGTCGTCACGCGGCCGCAGCGGCTGGTGGCGGTCCCGTATTACGCCTGGGCCCACCGCGGTGCGGGCGAGATGGCGGTCTGGCTCCCGCGGCGGGTGATGCTCGAGTTCCGTGTCCCCTGACCTGGGCGCGGCCTGGAAGGAGCTGCCACCGGCCGAGCTCGCCGAGGACGAGACCCTCGATCGGCTGGCCGGCGAGTGGTGGATCTACCAGCTTCGCGGTGGCCACCGATACACCACGGACGACGTCCTGGTCTCCTGGGCGGCGTGGCACGCCCGCCCCGACGCGGTACGGCTGCTCGATCTGGGAGCCGGTGTCGGCTCCATCGGGCTCTTGACCCTGCGCCTGCTGGAACCCGAGGCCCGGCTGCTGAGCGTCGAGCGGCTGGCGGTCAGCGTCGACCTGGCCCGACGCAGCGTGGCCCTCAACCGGATTGCCCACCGGGTCGAGGTTCGTCAGGGTGATCTGCGCGACCCCGGCGTGCTGCGGGCCGAGGAGCGTTTCGACCTGGTGGTGGCCAACCCCCCGTACGCCCCCCTCGACCGTGGCTGGGTGTCCCATCACCCCCAGCGGGGCGCCGCCCGCTTCGAGCTGTGCGGCGACGTGCTCGACTACTGTCGGGTGGTCGCCCGTCACCTCGCGCCCTCGGGACGTTTCTGCTTCTGCTTCCCCTTCCGGGATCAGCGGGCGCGCCAAGCCATTGCCGAGGTCGGTCTCGTCCCGCTGTCGGTTCAACCAGTCGTCTTCCGGCAGGGCCGCGCTCCGCACCTGGCCCTCTACGTGTGTGCCCGGGAAGGCTCGGCCCGCGAGCTCGCGCCGCTGTGCGTGCGTGGCACCTGTGGCCAGCGCACGCCGGAGCACCTCGCCGTGCTGCGGGAGCTGGGCATCGTGGCCTGAGGTCGACCACGGCGAGCGACTACCGAGCCCGGCTGGCGGCGGAGAAGTGCTGGGACCAGCGCACCGAGTCGCTGATGGCCCAGCACGGTGAGCCGCTCGAGGACAGCATCCTGCAGAGCCGGGAGGAGCTGATTGCCCTGTGCGAGCTGATCGAGCGAAAGCAGATCCGCTCCTATCTGGAGATTGGGATCTGGACCGGCCGCCTGGTTTCGGCGCTGCACCGGGTGTTCCGGTTCGACGTCGTCGCCGTCTGCGACCACCGCTACGCCGCCCGGCTCGGACTGCCGATCTCGGTGCCGCCGGAGACGCGGGCCTTCTGGGGCGACTCGGACTCGGAGGAGTTCCGCCGCTTCCGCCGGGAGCTGGGGCCCATCGACCTGGTGCTGATCGACGCCAACCACAGCCATGGTGGCGTCCGACGGGACTTCCTGATCAATCGGGCCTATCCCCACCGTTTCCTGGCCTTCCACGACATTCGCGGCGGACGCGCCTCGACCCGGGGGGTCCGGGCGTTCTGGGACCGGCTCGGGGAAGGCCATCGGCTGGAGCTGGTCCGTCCCCACCGGGAGCTGGGGCTCGAGGTGTCGCTGATGGGGATCGGCGTCTGGTCAGCCGATGAGGACCCCGCCGGGCCCACCTCGGGCTGAGCGGACCCGGGCGGCCGGGCCGCCGGGTGCTCTGATGCTCTGAGTGGGCGTTTGACTCCGGTCCAGATGCCTGTAGAATTAGAGGTTCTGGTTGGACGGGCGCGTGCCGGGTGGCCTTTCGCAGCAGGCGGGCGGGGCCCAGGGCGGCTCGTCGAGGACGGAGGCTTCCATGGGTCAGCGATGTGAGATCTGCGGCAAGGGTCCCCAGTTCGGGAGCCGCATCAGCCATGCCCACAACGTCACGCATCGGCGCTTCAACCCCAACCTGCAGCGGCTCCGAGCGGTGGTCGACGGCGTGACCCGGCGGGTCCGGGTCTGCACCCGCTGCCTGCGCTCAGGCAAGATCGCCAAGCCGCGCCGCCAGGCCCGAGCGTCGGCGGCCTAGGGCGGTTCCCGTCGCTGCGGGTCAGCGCCTCGCGGGGGCTAGCGCCTGGCGATCAGGTCGATCTCGACCCGGGCGCCCAGCGGTAGCGCGGCCACCTGGATGGTCGACCGCGCCGGGGGCGAGGCGCCGAAGAAGCGGCCGTAGATGGCGTTGACCTTCTGAAAGTCCGCCATGTCGGCCAGGTAGATGGTGGTACGGACCACGTCACCGGCGGCCAGACCGGCGGCGCCCAGGACGGCAGCGAGGTTGGCCAGGACGCGCTCGGTCTGGGCCTCCACCCCACCATCGACGAGACGGTTGGTCGCCGGGTCGAGACCGATCTGGCCCGACGCGAAGAGCAGGTCTCCGGAAACCACCGCCTGGGCGTAAGGGCCGATCGGCTTCGGGGCCCGCTCGCTCTCCACCGGCGTCTTGCTCATGGTCGCCTCCCTGCCCGCTCTCAGCGGGCCACGCTTTGGCGCTCGACGTTGATCACGCCGCGCACGGCCCGGATCGACTTGATCACGCGCTCCAGGTGCTTGAGGTCGTGGATGCGCAGCAGCAGGTCGATGGATGCGGTGTGATCATCGAAGGTCTTCGCCTCGGCGTTGCGGATGTCTGTGTTCTGACCCGCCAGCACGGCCGTGATCGCCGCCAGCAGCCCCGGCCGGTCCTGCATCTCGACAGAGAGCCTCACCTCGTAGGCGACGTCGCCGTCGCGGTCCCACTCCACGGCGATCCGGCGCTCGGGGTCGTACATCATCTTGACGACGTTGGGGCAGGCCTTGGCGTGGACCGAGACCCCCTTGCCGCGGGTGATGTAGCCCACGATCGGCTCGCCCATGATCGGGTTGCAGCACTTGGCGCGGTAGATCAGCAGGTCGTCGGTGCCCTTGACCTTGATCCGCTCGTCGCCGACCCGCAGCAGGCGCTTGACCGCGTCGGCGATCGGACGCGGCCTCTCGGGGAGCGGCTCCGCCGCCAGCCGGTCGGGCGGCAGGAGATTGGCCAGCACCTGACGCATCGACAGCTTGCCGTAGCCGAGCGCCTGGAACAGGTCCTCGGCCTTCGAGCCCACTCCCAGCCCTTGCGCCACCTCGTCGAGCCGGCCCGGCTGCCCGATCAGCTTCTTGGGCGACAGCTTGTAGCGCCTGAGCTCCCGCTCCAGGTGCTTGCGGCCGATCTCCTGTGACTGCTGCTTCTGCCGCGCGTTGAGGTAGTGGCGAATCTTGGCCCGTGCCTTGTTGGTGACGGCCAAGGCCAGCCAGTCGCGGCTGGGGTTGTGGCCGCTGGAGGTGAGGATCTCGACGATGTCCCCGTTGCCCAGCCGGTAGCGGAGCGGGACGATCTTGCCGTTGACGCGCGCGCCGACGCACTGATGGCCCACCTCGGTGTGGACCGCGTAGGCGAAGTCGATGGGCGTGGCGCCGCGGGGCAACGACTTCACGGCGCCGCCCGGCGTGAAGCAGTAGACCTCCTCGGGGTAGAGGTCGAGCTTGAGCGAGTTCAGAAACTCGTGAGGATCCTTGACCTCCTGCTGCCAGTCGAGAAGCTGGCGTAGCCAGGCGAAGGCCTGATCTTCGTGGTCGACGCCGGTGCGCCCCTCCTTGTACTTCCAGTGGGCGGCGATCCCTTCTTCGGCCAGCCGGTGCATCTCCTCGGTCCGGATCTGAACCTCGAACGGCTGCCCCTCGTCGCTGATCAGCGAGGTGTGCAGGGACTGGTAGCCGTTGGGCCGGGGCATCGCGATGAAGTCCTTGATCCGACCGGGAACCGGTCGCCAGAGGTTGTGGAGGACGCCGAGCACGGCGTAGCAGTCGGGGATCGAGGCGACCACGATTCGCAGGGCGACGAAGTCGTAGACCTGGTTGAGGTCGATGTGCTGGCGGCGGAGCTTCTGGTGGATCGAGTGCAGGCGCTTGATGCGCCCTTCGAAACGGGCCTGCAGGCCGGCTTTGGCCAGGGTCTCGGCCACCGTCGCCTCCAAGCGCGAGATGAAGGCGGTCGCCTCTTCCCGGCGGCTCTCCACCCGGCGCGCCAGGTCCTGGTATGCCTCGTGCTCGAGATGCTGGAACGCCAGGTCCTCGAGCTCGTTCTTGAGGCGGCTCATCCCTAGGCGCCCGGCCAGCGGCGCGTAGATCTCCATCGTCTCGCGGGAGATCCGGAGGCGCCGGTCGTCCTGGAGGAACTGCAGGGTCCGCATGTTGTGGAGGCGGTCGGCGAGCTTGACCAGGATCACCCGGATGTCGTCGACCATGGCCAGCAGGAGCTTGCGGTAGCTCTCCGCTTGCCGCTCCTCGGTAGTCGAGAAGGGGAGCTTGCCGATCTTGGTGACGCCCTCGACGATGTGGAGCACGTCGGGGCCGAAGCTGGCGGAGAGCCGTGCCGGCTCCGTCAGCGTGTCCTCCAGGACGTCGTGGAGCAGGCCGACTGCCACACACGTCGGATCGAGGCTCATCTCCGCCAGGATGTTGGCCACCTCGAGGGGGTGAACTAGGTAGGGCTCGCCGGAGGCCCGGGTCTGTCCCTTGTGCTCGAGGGCCGAGAAGACGTAGGCCCTCCGCAGCAGGCCGAGGTCGGCGCCGGGGTGGTTGCGGCGCACGGTGTCGAGGACGTCGTCGAAACGAACCATTGGGTGGCTCGGACCTGGTACGCTGCCCCGGGGACCAGGGCCGCCTTTCGTCGTTCGCGCCGGTGGTCCGCGACGGCGACTGCGATCCCTGGGGGTCCGCGGGACGTGGTCGCCGTGGTCGCGCTTTTTCTTTTCCTCTGAGCAGTTTAGGGGCCGCGGAGGGGTCCGTCAAGGAAGCCGGCCGTTTCTTGACTGGCCCGCCCGGGTCGCCTATAATCCTGCCCTTCGCATTCGAGGGAACGTCCTCCAAGTCAAGCTCTTCCCGGGAGACAGCCCGATGAGAATTCGGATCCAAAGCCTGGCCGTGGTACCGCTAGTTCTGGCCGTGGCCGGCCTCGGCTGCAACACCATCCGAGCCAAGGCCGCGCTCAAGGACGCCAACAAGGCCTACAAGGACGAGAACTTCAAGGCGGCGATCGAGCTGTACCAGCATGTGATCGAGCTCATGCCGGGCAACGCGGCCGCCCACTTCTATCTGGGCAGCTCCGAGCAGGCGCTCTACCGACCGGGCAAGGACGACCCCGAGAACCGCCAGCGGCTGGACACCGCCATCGCCGAGTACAAGAAGACCCTCGAGGTGGCCACCGGAGACGCTCCCAACGACAAGACCCTCACCAACAACGCCCTTTCGGCCCTCATCGGGATCTACGCCGACGAGCCCTTCCGCGACTACGACACCGCGATCTCGTATGCCGACCAGCTCGTCAAGCAGAACCCGGACGACATCAAGAACCTGTTCGCGATGGCGAACCTGTACGAGAAGTTCGGCCACATCGACCTGGCCGAGCAGACCTACTCCCGGGCCTGGGAGCTGAACCCCAGCGACGTCAAGGCGTGCGGCGCGCTGGCCGCCTTCTACAACAAGCCGCTGTGGGAGGCACACTCCCGTTTCGACGACGCCATCGGCGTGCTCGAGCGGTGTGCCGCCTTGGCGCCCGACGACCCGACCGGCTTCTACAAGGTGGCGACCTTCTACTGGGACAAGGCCTATCGCGACCCGATGCTCACCGACAAGCAGAAGGACGAGTACGCCGACAAGGGTCTAGCGGCCGTCGAGAAGGCGCTGGAGCTGAAGTCCGACTACATAGACGCGATCGTCTACAAGGGGCTCCTGTACCGGGTGAAGGCCACCACCACCACCGACCGGCGCAAGGCCTTCCAGCTCCTCGAGGAGGCGCAGGCGCTCCAGAAGCTGGCCCTCGACCTCAAGAAGCAGGAGCAGCAGCAGGAAGAGGCGGATGCGGCTGCCGCCGGGGCCGAGTAGAGACAGACCGAGTCGCTGAATCCGTCCTGGGGGACACCGGCGCCCCCGCGCTCCTGGAACTCCCCCCTCGAGTGCCCGGCACCGAGCCGTGCCTGGCGGGTGCGCCGGTGCCGCGCCATCTTGCCGACCCAAGCCGTCCGGGCCCGCGCTCGACCGGGCAGGTGGGGACTGCGCCCGACATCTTGGCCGCGCCCCCGGGAGCCTACCGCCTAGCCCGGTCCCGGGAGCCGCCTCTAGGGTGAGACATCGGACCCGGCTGCGAGGAGCCGCTGGGCCTCCCGTCACACTCCTGGTCGGGGGGCACGACCTCCCGGCCCCGGCCAAGAAGCGCGGAGAACGGACT
>CAZNNH010000150.1:0-15316 GCA_964574335.1 uncultured Acidobacteriota bacterium
GTCTACAGCGACCGCGGCCAGGGGGTGCGGGCGCCGGTGGTCTTCTACAACCGCTCCAACGAGGCGGCGGCGCGCCTGAAGCCGGGCGACTTCGACTGGGCCGCGATCTTCGGCGCCGGCGTTCGGTGGTTCCATAGCGGCGGGATCTTCGCGGCGCTGTCAAAGACCACGGCCGAGGTGATCATCGAGGCGATGAAGGCGGCGCGTGCTGCCGGGGCGGTGGTCTCGTTCGACCTCAACTTCCGGGCCAAGCTCTGGAGGATCTCGGGCGGTGAGGAGCGGGCGGTCGAGGTGGTGCGCCGCATCGTCGAGAACGTAGACGTGCTGGTCGGCAACGAGGAGGATCTGCAGAAGGGGCTGGGCATCCCGGGGCCCGAGGTGGCGGCCAAGTCGAAGCTGGACCCGTCCGCGTTCTTCGGCATGATCGACAAGGTGCTGGCCCAGCATCCCCAGGTGAAGGCGGTGGCCACCACCCTACGCGAGGTGCGCTCGACCAACCATCACGCCTGGAGCGCGGTGGCCTGGGTCGACGGCGAGACCCACGTGGCGCCCACCGCGGAGCTGGACGTGCTGGACCGGGTGGGCGGTGGAGACGGCTTCGCCTCGGGCTTCTTCTACGGGCTGATGACCGGCGAGCCGGCGGCCCAGGCGGTCCGCCTGGGCTGGGCCCACGGGGCGCTCCTGACCACCTACCCGGGCGACACTACGATGGCGACGGTCGACGAGGTGCGGGCGTTCGCGAAAGGCGGGTCGGCGCGCATCCAGCGCTAGCCCGAGCGAGGGGAGACGACAGATGAGCGATGCGGACATCGGCCTGGTAGGCCTCGCCGTGATGGGCGAGAACCTGATCCTGAACATGGAGAGCAAGGGCTTCCGGGTGGTCGCCTACAACCGCACCACCTCCAAGGTCGACGCCTTCCTGGCCGGGCGGGCGCAGGGAAAGAACATCGTCGGCGCGCACTCGATCTCCGAGCTGGTGGCCGCCCTCGAGCCCCCCCGCAAGATCATGATCATGGTCAAGGCGGGGGCGGCGGTCGACGACTTCATCGGCCAGATACTCCCCCACCTCGAGCCGGGTGACATCCTGATCGATGGGGGCAACACCCACTACCCCGACACCATCCGCCGCACCGCCCTGGTGGAGAAGGCTGGGATGCTCTACGTCGGGACCGGCGTCTCGGGGGGTGAGGAGGGAGCGCTGCGCGGCCCCTCGATCATGCCCGGCGGCTCGCCGGCCGCCTGGCCCCACGTCAAGCCCATCTTCCAGGCGATCTGCGCCCGCACCAGCGACGGCGAGCCGTGCTGTGACTGGGTGGGCGAGAACGGCGCCGGCCACTTCGTCAAGATGGTCCACAACGGCATCGAGTACGGCGACATGCAGCTCATCTGCGAGGCCTACGACATCCTGCGCCGGGTGGCCCGGATGTCGCCCCCGGAGATGCACGAGGTCTTCGCCGAGTGGAACCGCGGCGAGCTCGACAGCTACCTGGTCGAGATCACCCGCGACATCCTGGCCCAGCAGGACCAGGACGGGACGCCCCTGATCGACAAGATCCTGGACACGGCCGGCCAGAAGGGGACCGGCAAGTGGACGGGCATCGAGGCCCTCGACCTGGGGGTGCCGCTCACCCTGATCGGCGAGGCGGTGTTCGCCCGCTGCCTCTCGGCGATGAAGGAGGAGCGGGTCCTGGCGTCGAAGCAGCTCTCCGGCCCGACGCCCCGCCTCGACGGGGACCGAAAGGCCTTCGTCGAGGATCTGCGCCAGGCCCTGTACGCGGCCAAGATCGTCTCCTACGCCCAGGGCTACACGCTGATGCGTGCCGCCGCCAAGGAGCACGCCTGGAGCCTCAACTACGGCGGCATCGCCCTCATGTGGCGCGGCGGCTGCATCATCCGGTCGGTGTTTTTGGGCAAGATCAAGGAGGCCTTCGACCGCGACCCCGCCCTCGGCAACCTGCTGCTCGACCCCTTCTTCCGGGACAAGATGGTGGGCAGCCAGGCGGCCTGGCGGCGGGTGGTCTCGGCGGCGGTGCTCACCGGGGTCCCGGTGCCGGCCTTCTCGGCGGCCCTTGCCTACTACGACGGCTACCGCTCCGAGCGGCTCCCCGCCAACCTACTGCAGGCGCAACGCGACTACTTCGGCGCCCACACCTACGAGAGGGTCGACCACCCGCGGGGCGAGTTCTTCCACACCAACTGGACCGGCCGTGGAGGCACCACGGCCGCCTCGACCTACTCGGTGTAGTCGGGCCGGGCCAGCCGCCTCGGCGGAGCGACCTGGAGCCCTCCTCCGCGTATCATCCTGGGGAGGTCGGTTCATGAGCGGACGAAGGACGTGCCAAAGCTGTGGGTTCGAAGGGGCCGAGGAGGGCAAGGCCTGCCCCCTGTGCGGAACGATCGCCCTCCGGGAGGACGCGATCGTCGACGCGGGCGGGCCCGACGCCCTGCCTGGAATCGATGAGGCCATCCGTGACGTCGGGACCGGAGCCGCGGACGTGCACCAGTGCGCGAGCTGCCGCAAGCCCTTCGTGGTCGTCTACGAACCCATACCCGGCGAGGACAAGCGCAACGTGCCCGTGGCCTGTCCGTCCTGCTGGCAGTTGAACCAGGTGCCGGTAGGACAAGGCGCCGCGGAAGCGGAGCAGTACCGGGTCGAGAAGGCCTGACTGTCGAGCGTGGGCTCCGGCTCCTCGAGCGATGGGATGCTCCTCTCGCCTTCCCGGCAGCCCCGGCGGGAGGCCGGAGCACCGGGGATCCGCGGGCTCAGGACCGAGCGCGGCAGGGCCCGTCCACGATCCTGGACGGGTCGCCCGGATCCTGGACTCGGAGCCTCCACCGAGCGTCCCTTTCTGCGGGATTCGCCCTGGGAACGCTCCTTGCATAAGGCCTTGCTCGGTCGGAGCATGGTCACCGCGGACGACGGACGCAAGCGGATCCTCGCTGTCGGGCTCGATCGGCGGGCCTTCGGCTCCTTCGAAGCGCTCCTGAGCCGCGCCCGCTTCGACGTCGACCGCGTGGGCGGCGCGGCGGGTGGGCTGGCCCTGTGTCAGGGCGTGAAGTTCGACTTGGTTCTCCTCAGCCATCCGCTGTCGGGGATGTCCCTGGTGGAGTTCGTCCATGCCCTGAGGGCGATGGGGTCGGTCTCAGCCAGGTCCGAGCTGCTGGTCCTCGCCCCGACCGCGGAGCTGGCAGCGGCTCGGCGCCAGGTGCCCGGCGGGGACTGCGCCGTGCTCTCCTTGAGCGAGCCGCGCCTCGTGCTCCAGGAGATGGCCGCCCGGCTTCTGGAGGTGGCTCCACGCCGAGAAGCTCGCCTGGCCGTGCGGCTCCGGGTCGGGCTCGAGTCGGGCGAGGAGATGCGGTTCTGCCAGACAGAGAACCTGTCGGTGGCCGGGATGCTGGTGCGAACCCAGCCGCCACCGCCTCTCGGGACACCGCTGAGCTTCGAGCTCACGCTCCCCGGTGAGCGGGAGCCGATTCGCGGCCGGGGCGAGGTGGCGCGCCACACCGTCGCCGATCTCGAGGGCGTGCTCGGCGTCGGCGTCCGCATCGACAGCTTGGCCGGCAAGGGCCGCGACCAGCTCGAGACCTACCTCAACAACCTGGGCGCCTGGGACTGATCGCCCGCAATCGCCTCGCTCGGACGCGCAGCCATCCTCTCGGCCCAGGCTTCTTGCGCTTCGCGAAAGAGGAAGACCGTCACCCCCAGGGCCACGGCAGGATCCGCCCAGGAAGCATCGACCTCGCGCCGAGAGCGACTGGATCCTCTCCAGCAACGGCGGGTGTAAATGGTAGAAACGGGAGTAGAGGGGGTGGCTCAGGGGAAGCGTGTGGCTTCGCTCGCGCAGGGCCAGCAGCGCCTGCTTCAGCTCCTCGGGGGCGACACCGTGGCGAACGGCGAAGAGATCGGCGTCGCGCTCCTGGCGGCGAGAGAGCGCCGACTCGACGGGCTGGAGCAAGAAGCCCAACAGCTCGAACCAGAGCCCGAAGACGACAAGGGCACCGTACGCCGTGGGTCCGCGAAACCCGAAGGCGAGGTACCAGACCGGCTCCGCCAAACAAAGGCTCATCAGCCACAGAAGCAGGCCGGTGATCAGCGTGCTCCGGACGAGCTGCCAGCGAACGTGGTGGAGCTTGAAGTGGCCCAGCTCGTGGGCCAGCACCGCCACCACCTGTGACGTGGTCAGGGCCTCGATCAGGGTGTCGAAGAGCACGATGCGCCGAGAGCCGGAGAGGCCGGCGAAGAAGGCGTTACCGTGGGTGGTGCGACGTGAGGCATCCATCGAGAAGACGCCGCGGGTGGAGAAGCCGGCCCGGCCCGTCAGCTCCCGGATCCCGTCCTGGAGCGGGCCCGCCGGGATCGGCTCCAGGCGGTTGAAGATGGGCACGATCAGGGTCGGGAAGATCCAGGCGGTGAGGGCGCTGAAGGCGAAGAGGGCGGCCCAGGCCCAGAGCCACCAGCCGCGGCCCGCCCGCTCGATGAGGAGCAGCAGCACCAGCAGCAGCGGCGCACCCAGGACGATGGCGAGCGCCAGCCCCTTGGCCCAATCGCCGAAGAAGCCCGCCACAGACTGCCGGTTGAAGCCGTGCTTGGCCTCGATCCGGAAGGTGCGGAAGAAGGCGAACGGGAGCTGGAGGAGGGCGGCGCCCAGGCCGAGCAGGCCGAGGAGGGCGAGCCCCACGGCGAGCTCGGCCGCATGGCCGGACACCGGGACCAGGGCCTCGGCCCAGCCTTCGGTCCAGCCGACACCGCCGAGGCCCAGGAAGCTGAGGCCGAGAAGCGTGCCGGCCCAGCTCGTCACCACGCCGAACCGGTAACGGTCGGCCGCGTATGCCGTGGCCTTGCGCATGTCCTCCGAGGAGAGACGAAGCGCCTCGGACGCCTCAGCCTGCCGCTTCGGGTCGAGCGCGTAGCGGTGGTTGAGGCGGCCCAGCGCGCTCTCCAGCAGGAGCTGGCCGAAGCGCAGCACGAGGAAGGTGAGAAGGAGGAGCTGAGGCGGCAGCCCGGATCCCGGCATCGGTCCCTCGATCTTAGCCCGCTCACGATCCGCCGGCGCGTTTGCGTGTCTTGACAGGCTTTCTCTTGACACGCGGGAGGTGGGCCCACATGATGAGATCATGGGTCGTGTACTGAGGGCGAGCGTGGCCTCGAGCATGAGCCTCGCCTTCATCTTGGCAACGCTGCTCGTTTGTCCGTGTCCGAGCGACGCGGCCACGCCGGGTGGCCACGACTGCTGTTCGCCTGCCGAGGGGCTGAACGCCCTCCAGGGAGGCTGCTGTGGCTGCGAGAGCTCCCCCCCAGATGCCCTGTCGGCCGAAGGCGGTCCGGTCCTGCCAGCGCCGCCTCCGATCGAGGTCGCGATCGACCTGCAGCCGGCGTTGCCGAGCGCCCTTTTCCTCCTGGGCCATCCTCCTCTCCTTTCGGGACCTTCTCCGACTCTTCGGATCTGATACGCCGCCGATGCCGGCCTGGCGGCGGCCGGACTCATCCCATCCGTCAACCGGGAGGTCTTCTCCCGGCGGCTGCCGCGTCCTCGTGACCCTTTTCGGAGAGGTGTCCGATGCCTTGGAGTGACGGTGTCGTTTGCATGGCTGTCGGCCTGGTCCTGCTGGGGCAGCCAGCCGCTGCCGGCGAGACAGCTCCGTCGGTCGTGGCGACATCTGGTCAAGGGACCGAGACCGCTGCCGCCGCTACGGCGGCAGACCGGCTGCTCGGGTCGATGGCCGACGAGCCGTTGCGCCGGCTGGCGCAGGAGGTCCTCGAACGGAGCCCGGCCGTGGCCGCCGCCGCCGCCCGCGCCAGCGCCGCCCGGCAGCAGGCTCCCCAGGCGAAGGCGTTGCCCGATCCGGTGGCCGGCGTCACCGGCTACGTCTCCGCTCCGGAGACACGGGTGGGATCCCAGCGTCTGATGGCCACGCTCTCGCAGCGCCTCCCCTGGTTCGGCAAGCGGGGGCTGCGGGAGGCGGTCGCCCTGCGCCGGGCGGACGCCCAGGACGCCGAGGTCCAGGCGCTCCGTCTCCGCCTGATCACCGAGGTACGTCGGATCGGCTACGAGATCGCCTTCCTCGACGCTCAGAAGAACGTGGTCGAGAGCGACCGGGAGACCCTGGTCGAGTTCGAGGAGCTGGCGCGGGCCCGATACGCTTCGGGCGTGGGCCTGCAGCAGGGCATCATCAAGATCCAGGCCGAAATCACCAAGGACGACAACCGCCTGCTCGACATCGCCACGCGACGCGCCGCCCTTCTCTCGGAGCTCAACGCGCTCCGGGACCGGTCTCCCGACACGCCGGTGACGGGCCTGGCGCTGCCGGCCGTCGCCCGGCGGGAGGTCCCCAGGATCGAAGCTGTGCGCGCGCAGGCCCTGGCCAGCAGGCCGGAGCTCTTCCGCGCGGACCTGGATATCGACCGGGCGGATCTCATGATCAACCTCGCCCGCAAGGAGTACCGGCCCGACCTCACGTTGGGGGCGACCTACACGGCGGTCGGAGCACGCACCGACCCGGCCGGCCGGATGGCCCCGCCGCCAGACGAGAGCAAGGACGTCTTCGGCTTGAGCCTCAGCCTCAACCTGCCGATCCACCGGGGCCGGTTGAGGGCCGGGCTGGAGGAAGCCATCGAGACCCGCCTCGCCGCTCTCGAGCGCAAGCGCGACGTCACGACCACGATCGACCGGGCCCTGGGCGAGCTGGCCGCGCGCCTGAGCCTCAGCGGCGAGCAGGTGGACCTCTTCGAAAGAGTGCTGCTGGTCCAGGCCGAGCAGTCGCTGCGCTCAGCGCAGGCGGGATACGCGGCGGGCAGTCTCAACTCGCTCGATCTGCTGGACGCCGAACGGGTGCTCCTCGAGGTGCGCGTCGCCACCGAGCGAGCCCGAGCCGACAACGCGGTCGCCCTGGCCCGGCTCGAGGGTGCCATCGGAGCGCCGCTCGATGCGGTCAAGGAAGGAGTCGAGCCATGAGCCTCTTCGGATCCGATACGCTCGGGACCGACACACGCCGCCGCCCTCGGCGTCTGGTTTCCGGCCTCGCCTGGCTGCTCCTGGGCGCGTTCCTGGCCTGGGCGCTCCTCGCCAACCCGCTGGGTCTCTCGAAGCTGGACGGCTTCCGGCAGCGCCTGCTCGGCGGGCATGGCACGGCCGCCGCGGGCGTTTCCGGAAAGCAGGCCGCTCGCCAGCTCTGGACCTGCAGCATGCACCCGCAGGTCCTCCAGGACCATCCCGGCACCTGCCCCATCTGCGGGATGACCCTGGTGCCGAAACGCGGGGCTCCCGCAGAAGGACCCTCCGGCGCCGCAGCGGCCGCCACTAGCGGCGAACGGAAGGTCCTCTTCTACCGCAACCCGATGAACCCCACCATCACGTCACCCGTGCCGATGAAGGACGAGATGGGCATGGACTACGTCCCCGTCTACTCCGACCAGGCGCAAACCACCGCCGGAAACGCCGCCACCGTGACCATCGACCCGTCGATCGTGCAGAACATGAACGTCGTCACCCAGCTCGTTCGCCGCGGCAACGTGGTCCGCGAGATCCGCACCGTCGGCTATCTGGAGTACGACCAGCAGAAGATGGTCGGCGTCACCACCAAGTACCCGGGCTTCATCGAGAAGGTCTACGTCAACTACGTCGGCGAGCCGGTCCGGAAGGGCCAGCCCCTGTTCGAGATCTACTCGCCCGAGCTGGTGCAGACGGAACAGGACCTGCTCACCGCCCTCGCCTTCGCCCGCCGGATGGAGGGCGCCACACCGGAGGCACGCGCTCGCGCCCAGAACCTGGTGGAGGCGGCGCGCCGGCGGTTCTCCTACTGGGACATCACTCCCGACCAGGTCGAGCGCCTCGAGGCCGGCGGCCAGGTGTTCCGGACCCTGACCGTCGCCGCCCCGGCCGCTGGCGTGGTGATGAAGCGCATGCCGGGCCTCGAGGGGATGGCCGCCAAGCCCGGCATGGAGCTGTTCCACATCGCCGATCTCTCCTCGCTGTGGCTGTCGGTGGAGGCCTTCGAGGACCAGATCGCCTGGCTGCGAGTGGGCTCCGGGGCCGAGGTGAGCCTCAGCTACTTCCCCGGCGAGACCTTCCGGGGCCGGATCCGCTACATCGAGCCCGAGGTCAACGAGAAGACCCGCACCGTGCCGGTGAAGCTGGAGGTCCCCAACCGCCACGGGCGCCTGCGCGCGGGCATGTACGCCACCGTACGCTTCCAACCGGTGATGGCGCGTGATGCCGTCCTCGCCCCGACCCTGGCCGTGCTCCGTACCGGCCAGCGCAACCTGGTGGTGGTGGCCGAGGGGGGAGGTCGCTTCACGCCCCACGAGGTGCGGCTGGGCCAGGAAGGCGAGGGCCAGGTCGAAGTCCTGAGCGGCCTCCACGAGGGGGAGCGCATCGTGACCTCGGCCCAGTTCTTGATCGACTCGGAGTCCAACCTGCGCGAGGCGGTGTACAAGCTGCTGGCCAGCCAGACAGCGGAAGAGCCGCCGGCGGCGGCGGCGGACCACCGCCACTGAGAGGGGAGGCCCCATGCTCGGCAAGATCATCCAATGGTCGCTGCGCAACCAGCTCCTCATGGTGGTGGCGGTGGCGTTCACCGTGCTGGGCGGCATCTGGAGCATTCGGCAGATGCGCCTGGACGCCATCCCCGACCTCTCCGACGTCCAGGTGATCGTCTTCACCGAGTACCCCGGCCAGGCGCCACGGGTGGTCGAGGACCAGGTCACCTACCCGATCACCACCAAGATGCTGTCGGTGCCGTTCGCCAAGGTGGTCCGCGGCTACTCCTTCTTCGGCTACTCGTTCGTCTACGTGATCTTCGAGGACGGCACCGACCTCTACTGGGCGCGCTCACGGGTCCTCGAGTACCTCTCGGGTCTGGCCTCACAGCTCCCCAAGGGGGTGGCGCCCCAGCTCGGCCCGGACGCCACCGGCGTCGGCTGGGCCTTCATGTACGCGCTCAACTCCGACAAACGATCGCTGGCCGAGCTGCGCAGCTACCAGGACTGGTACCTGAGGTACGGCCTGACCGCCGTGGACGGCGTCTCGGAGGTCGCCTCCATCGGCGGCTTCGTCAGGCAGTACCAGGTCGAGGTGGACCCGGTCAAGCTCCGCGCCTACGGCGTCTCGCTGCAGCGCATCAAGGCGGCGATCCAGCGCTCCAACAGCGACGTGGGCGGCCGCCTGGTGGAGATGTCGGAGCGCGAGTTCATGGTCCGGGGCCTCGGCTACGTCAAGGACGTGCGCGATCTCGAGCAGGTGGTGCTCGGCGTGGGCCCCGGTGGCACTCCGATCCTCCTCAAGGACCTGGGCGACGTGACGATCGGCCCCGAGATCCGCCGGGGTCTGGCCGACTGGAACGGCGAAGGCGAGACCGTAGGCGGCATCGTGGTGGTGCGCTACGGCGCCGACACGCTGTCGACGATCGCCGCGGTCAAGAGCAAGCTCGCCGAGCTGAAGGCGGGCCTCCCGGAGGACGTGGAGATCCGCGTCGCCTACGACCGCACCGCCCTGATCGAGCGGTCGGTGGCAACCCTGACCCACACCCTGATCGAGGAGTCCGCGATCGTGGCGCTGGTCTGCGCCGTGTTCCTCTTTCACTTCCGCTCCGCGCTGGTCGCGATCCTGTCCATCCCCCTCTCGATCCTGCTCGCCTTCATCGTCATGAGGCTGCAGGGGCTGGGTGCCAACATCATGTCCCTGGGGGGGATCGCGATCTCGATCGGGGTGCTAGTGGACGCCGCCATCATCATGGTCGAGAACGCCCACAAGCACTACGAGGAGTGGCGCGGAAAACGCCCCCACCTGGAGATCATCCAGCGCGCCGCCCAGGAGGTGGGCCCGACCCTCTTCTTCACCCTGCTGGTGATCACCGTCTCGTTCATGCCGGTCTTCACCCTGCAGGCCCAGGAGGGGCGACTGTTCCGGCCGCTGGCGTTCACCTGGACCTACGCCATCGCGATGTCGTCGATCCTCTCGATCACCGTCATCCCGGTGCTGATGTATTGGTTCGTCCGCGGGCGCATTCACAGCGAGGAGCGCCACCCGGTCTCCCGCGTTCTGCGCTGGGCCTACACCCCCGTCCTCAACCTGGCGCTGCGTGGCCGATGGCTGGTCCTGGTGGGTGCGGTGGTGCTGGTCGCCTCGGTTTGGATCCCGGTCCAGCACATCGGCTCGGAGTTCATGCCGCCGCTCTGGGAGGGTGACCTGCTCTACATGCCCACCACCTTCCCCGGCATCTCCATCACCAAGGCCAAGGAGCTCCTCCAGCAGACCGACAAGATCCTGCGCACCTTTCCCGAGGTCGAGTCGGTCTTCGGGAAGGTGGGGCGCGCCGACACCGCCACCGACCCGGCTCCGCTGTCGATGATCGAGACCACCATCGTCCTCAAGGACCCGAAGCAGTGGCGGCCGGGCCTGACCAAGGAGGCGCTGATCGACGAGATGGACCGGGCCATCCAGTTTCCCGGCGTCACCAACGCCTGGACCATGCCCATCAAGACCCGCATCGACATGCTCTCCACCGGGATCAAGACCCCGGTCGGGATCAAGATCGGCGGACCCGACCTGAGGGAGCTGGAGCGAATCGGCAAGGAGGTCGAGGCGGTGGTCAAGCCGCTCCCGGGGACGCTGTCGGCCTACGCGGAGCGGGTCATGGGCGGCAGCTATCTCGACTTCCAGGTGGACCGCTCCGCCGCCGCCCGCTACGGGCTCAACGTGGGCGACGTGCAGGACGTGATCCAGTCCGCCATCGGCGGGATGAACGTCTCCTGGACGGTGGAGGGGCTCGAGCGCTACCCGATCAACGTGCGCTATCCGCGCGAGCTGCGTGACGACGTGAACCGGCTGCGGGAGACCCTGGTGGCCACCCCGGCGGGCCTCCAGGTCCCCCTCGGCCACCTCGCCCAGATCGACATCCACGACGGGCCTCCGGCGATCAAGTCGGAGAACGCCCGCCCGAACGCCTGGGTCTACGTGGACCTGCGCGGGATCGACGTGGGGAGCTGGGTGGAGCGGGCGCGCCGCGAGGTGTCCGAGAAGGTTCGTCTACCGGCGGGCTACACGCTCTTCTGGTCGGGGCAGTACGAGTACATGCAGCGGGCCAAGGACCGCCTGCTGCTGATCGTGCCCGTCACCCTCTTCGTGATCGTGTTGATCCTTTACTTCAACACCAGGTCGCTCATCAAGACCGGGATCGTCCTCCTGGCGGTGCCCTTCTCGCTGGTGGGTGCCATCTGGCTCCTCTACCTGCTCGGCTACAACTGGTCGGTGGCGGTGTGGGTGGGGATCATCGCCCTGGCCGGGCTCGACGCCGAGACCGGCGTGGTGATGCTGCTCTACCTCGACATCGCCTACGAGCGGTGGAAGGACGAGGGCAAGATGGCGACGTATGCCGACCTGGTGACGGCCGTGGACCATGGGGCGGTGCAGAGGATCCGGCCCAAGATGATGACGGTGATGGCGATCCTGCTGTCGCTGGTGCCCATCCTCTGGGCGACGGGGACGGGCGCGGACGTGATGCGCCGCATCGCTGCTCCCATGGTGGGCGGTGTCTTCAGCTCCTTCGTCGGCGAGCTGATCGTCTACCCGTCGATCTACTTCGTCTGGCGCTCGCTGAAGCTGCGGAAGACGCCGCTGTTCGCCGAGGGCGACGCCGGGGCGCTTCCGGGGTGATCTGAGCCGTGGTGCGGCCGCAAGGTCGTTGGTGCGGGTGGTTGGACCTGGCGGCCCTGGCGATCGGCCGCGCGCACCGGCCGATGCGGCTCGAGTACCACCGCATGGCCAGCCCGTCGCTCCAGCCGTAGATGAAGATCGGCGTCTCGGGCCGGCGCTCGGAGCGTCACGGCCCCGGCGGCGGGTCGTCCAGCGTCTGGCGGACCCTCCTCGCCAGCAGGCTCGGAGCGAACGGCTTCGGGAGGAAAGGGATGTGGGCGTCGAGGGTGCCGTGCTCGGCGACCACCTGCGGCGCGTATCCGGAGACGTAGAGGACGCGGAGGTCGGGCCGCTCGGAGCGCAGGCGCTGGCCCAGATCGAGGCCGCTCATGCCGGGCATCACCACATCGATGACCGCCAGCGAGATTCGCCGCCCGGTCTCTTCCAGCAGCAGAAGGCCCGCCTCGGCGCTGGCTGCCGGCAGCACGGTGTAGCCGAACATCTCGAGCCCCTCACGGATCACCCGGCGGGCCTGCTCGTCGTCCTCGATGACCAGGATGGTCTCGGTACCATTGGGGGTGTCTGCAACGGCGGGGGCGGGAGCCGGCTCCATTTCTCCGCCGGCTTCGGGGAAGTAGATGGAGAAGGTGGTTCCCCTGTCGAGGGCCGAGTCCACCCAGATGTAGCCTCCGCTCTGCTTCACGATCCCGTAGACGGTGGCCAGGCCCAGCCCGGTGCCCCGGCCGTCGGCCTTGGTGGTGAAGAACGGCTCGAAGATCTTCGACTGGATCTCGGCGTCCATCCCGACGCCGTCGTCGGTGACCTCGAGCAGGACGTAGCGGCCGACGCGCATGGGGGGGCGTTTCCGCGCCTCTCCCTCGTCCAGGTCGACGGTGCGGGTCTCGATGGTGAGCCGGCCTCCTCGTGGCATGGCGTCCCGTGCGTTCACCGCCAGGTTCATCAGCACCTGCTCGAGCTGCCCAGGGTCGGCCTGGATACGTCCTGCGGGAAGCTGTGACAGCACTCGGAGCTCGACGTCTTCCCCGATCATTCGCTCGAGCATCCGTGACAGCTCGGCCACCACCCGCCCGAGCGACACCACCCGGGGTTGAATGATCTGGCGTCGCCCGAAGGCCAGCATCTGCCGGGTGAGCCGGGCCGCGCGGTCCGCCGCCTCCAGGATCTGGGCCACCCGGTGGTGCTGCGGCGCACGGGGTCCGCTCTGCGCCAGCATCAAGCTGGCCTGACCGATGATCACGCTCAGGATGTTGTTGAAGTCGTGGGCGACGCCCCCGGCAAGCCGGCCGAGGGCCTCCAGCTTCTGGGCCTGCCGGAGCTGATGCTCGGTCCGCCTCAGCCCCTCCTCGACCCGCCTCCGCTCGGTGATGTCGCGGGCGATGCCGGCCAGGCCGGTCACCCGGCCGTCCTTGTCCAGGACCGGCGCCTTGACCGTCTCGAACCAGCGGGGCTCCTCGCCCTCGGCCTGGACCCGGTCCTCGGTCCGGGCGCGCTCCGCCCCCAGGAGGACGCGCTGGTCGTTCGCCCGGTCCCGCTCCGCCAGCTCGGGCGGCCAGACCTCGAGGTGGGTGAGCCCGGCGATCTCGGCCGCAGGCTTGCCGAGCCATTGGGCCAGGGCCTCGTTGACGGCGATGAAACGCCCCTGCCGGTCCTTGAGCCAGGCCATGTCCGGGATATTGTCGAGGATCGCCTTCTGCTGGAGCCGGCTCTGGCGAAGCCGCCGCTCGGTCCTCTTCCTCCCGGTGATGTCCTGCAGGGTGCCTTCCAGATGATGGAGCCGGCCCTCCGGGTCGCGGAGGGCGCGGGCGCTCTCCTCCGCCCACATCCGTCGCCCGTCGTGGCGGCGCAGCCGCACCTCCCAGTGATTGACGATGCCGACCCGCTCCAGCTGAAAGACCCATCGATCTCGGTCACGGGGGTCGGCATACAGCTCGCGGGCATCGGTAGCCAGCAGGCTCTGGCGATCGGGAAATCGGAGCATCCGGACCGCCGCCAGGTTGACGTCCAGGATCCGGCCGTCGGGCGTGGTCCGGTACAGGCCCACCGGAACGTTGTCGAACAGCTCCCGGTAGCGGGCCTCCGCCCGGCGCAACGCCTCCCGGTGCCGCTTGGCCTCCGCGGCTCGCTGCACCGCCAGCACCGCCTGGTCGGGCGCGCTCAGCGGCTTGGTCAGGAAGTCATGGGCGCCGAGGCGGAGGGCACGGATCGCCGCGCTCATGTCGTGGGCGTGGCGTCCGGTGAGGATGACCACCTCGGGACCGAGGGCCTGGCCCTTGATGATCTCGAGCAGCTCGAAACCGTCCGGCCCGGCCATCTGCAGGTCCGTGAGGACCACATCGTAGGAGCGGGTTCCGAGCAGGTTCACGGCCGCCTGGCCGCCGTCGGCCTCGTCCACCTGGAAGCCCGCCGCCTGCAGGAGCGAAGAGACGTAGGTCCGGACGAGCCGGGAGTCGTCGACGACGAGCACTCGAGCCTGAGCCGAGGACTGCGACACGGGGACGGGCCCTCAGGCCGGCCTCTGGCACTGGCTCCAGAACCCGTGGCGGGCGCTCAGCATCTCGATCCCGGCCCGGCAGGGGACCGCCCTGCCGGCGTCGCCATCGGGGCGGTCCGCCCAGACCACCCGGAACCGGGCGTCGCGCTCGGGACCAGGAACGGTCACGCGAAACGAGGTCCCCGGCTCGAGCCACTGCTCGAGGAGGATCCCGGCACCTCGATCGCTGACGTCTATCGTCTCGGCGCGCAGCCTTCGGCCGCGGCAATCGATCTCCAACGGGATCCTGACCAGGGTCCTCGGCCGCTGACGTCGTTCATCCATCCCGAGACCCACCTCCCGGAGGCGTCGCTCGTACTCGCACGCCCAGAGCCCCGTTCCGGGGTTCATGCTCTCTAGCGCCAGACGGATGACCCGACTCGGGACCGCCTTCTCCACCCGGGCCCACACCACCCGCAGCCGGGCCGAGCGCCCGTTGGCCGGGTTGGTGGCCTCCAGCGTCGACCCGAGGGGGCACAGCCTCGGCGAGTGGACCAGAGCGCCGTCACGGCCGACCAGAGCCGTGTGCACCAGGAACCTGGATCCCTCGAAGACGATCTGAAGCGGGATCTCAAGGGCGAGGCGCGGGCTTCGGCGCCGGTCATCGGACAGTCGCGGAACCGCCGAGTGCAGCTCCTTCTCGCTCACACCGCGACCCTCCTTCGAAGATGCTGGGGCCGCCGCCTGCCCGGGCCAGACGACCCTCAACATAGACACAAGGTATACAGAAAGCGTCAGTACTTCAAGGGGGGTCGGCGCGGATGGCAGGCCGGCCGGTCGGTCAGGCCTGGGTGGCGAGTGCCGTCAGCAGGACCCGCGCGCTCTCCAGCGTCTCGACGTCGAGGGTGGAGATGTCGTCGCGGGCCGCCAGCAGCCGTTCCCAGGCCCCCTCTTCGGAGGCGGACTGGATGCCCCGCCCGGACTGGAGCAATGCCCGCATGGCCAGCGGGAAGCCTCGTCGGAGGACGAACAGGCGCAGCCGGAACCGCTCGGTGGTGGCGACCAGCAGGTGGTGGAGCAGCCCGGCCAGGACCGCGAGCCGGGAGACCGACCGGAGCTGGAACGCGTGGGGCCTCACCGGCGGGAGGGGCTCCATGGCGAAGACCAGCCCTGAGTAGAGCGAGAGCTTCTTGAG
>CAZNNH010000151.1:0-7048 GCA_964574335.1 uncultured Acidobacteriota bacterium
CTCAGAATGACGGCCGCTGGCCGGTATCCGACTCAGGAGCTCCTCCCGATCACCACGGCGAGCTCGTCGGCGGCCGGGTCGTAGGCCCCTCCGGCCACATCCCCCAAGACCTCCTGGACCCGGAGCCCCTGGCCCTCGACCTCGGCCCTCAGGCTGTCGGGGTCGAAGTACTGCAGCCAGTTGTAGACCACGCGGGTGCGCGCCTCCTCGACGATCGTGAACTTGTCCAGCACCACCCGCTCCGCCGGGTACTTGAACGTGTTCAGGAAGCCGAAGTAGGGGTCGGGCGACCAGAAGCCGTCCTGCAGGTTGAAGCCGTAGTCGGCGGCCTCCTTGCGGGCGTCGAAGGCGCAGAGCGAGTACACGTCGAGCAGCACGGCACCGCCCGGCAAGAGCCGCGCGCGGAACCTGTCCAGCAGACGGCGCCGCTGCTCCGGGCTCAGCGCGCAGTAGTCGCACATGATCATCGTGATCAAGTCGAACCGCTGGTCCGTCTGGTACTCGAGGTAGTCGGCCTGGACGTGGTCGACCGACACCCCCTGGCGGAGCGCCAGCTCGCGCGCGTGGCGAAGCGAGCGCGCCGAGAGGTCGATGCCGGTGACCGCCGCCCCGGAGGCCGCCAGACGGCTGGTGTACAGTCCGGGGCCGCAGCCGAAGTCGGCGACCGCTTTGCCCTCGGCCAGGCCGAAGCGGGAGACGATGAAGGCCGCGGAGCGGTCGATGAACGCGGTCCTGCGGGACGAGACGTCGATCGAGCCGTCCAGGTGAAAGGCCAGCATTCGGGCCGAGGTGTGCTCGTCGGTCCACAGCTCGGCCGCCGTGTAGTGGCCGAAGCAGGCCGGTCGCCGGTTGATCTCCACCAGGTCGTGGTACATGTCGGCCCCAGGATATCGCAGCCGCCATCGGGCCGTTGACCCGGCGCCCGCCACGCGGATAGCCTGGCCCAGCCGCGGCCGTTCCGAGGCGGCCCCGGCGTCGCCGCAGAGGCCGAGAGCCGGAGTCTCGGCGACGTCATCCAGCCCCCATCCGGCACGGATCGGCCCGCCAGCATCCGGAGGTAGAGCCATGACCTGGCACGCCCGCCTGACGACCGTCGTCTTCTCTTTGTCAGTCGCCGTCCTGGCCCTGCCCGCCCCGGCCGCCCCGCCCGAGGCCAAGCGGGCCTTCACGGTGGCCGACCTGTACCGCCTGAAGCAGGTCCAGGAGCCGGCGGTGTCGCCCGACGGCCGCACCATCGCCTACCGGATGACCTCCTCCGACCTCGCCGCCACCCGGCGCTCGGCCAACGTCTGGCGGGTGAGCCCGGACGGAAGCGACGCCCGGGCCCTGACCCGGGTCGAGGACAAGAACGAGGGCGCGCCCCGCTTCGCCGCCGACGGGCAGACCCTCGTCTTCCTCTCCGACCGCTCGGGCGATCCCCAGGTCTGGTTCCTGCCGACCGGCGGCGGCGAGGCCCACGAGCGCACCGACTTCCCGGGCGGCGTGGGGAGCTTCGTCCTCTCCCCGGACGGGCGCTGGCTGGCGTTCACCGCCGACGTCCGCGGCCGCACCCCCCTCCACGAGCTGGAGCTGGCCACGGGGACGATCCGCGTGATCACCGACGTGGGGACCCTCGACGCCTTCGCGGTGGCGCCGGACGGCACCTGGGCGGTGCTCGTCCGCCGCCGGGTGGGCGAGCCGCAGGAGCTGTGGCGGGTCGACCTCACCGGCCCGGCCGCCGGGGACGAGAAGCGCCTCACCACCCACAACGCCGCCGTGGAGGCCGAGGTGGACATCCGTCCCGCCGAGGAGATCACGGTGTCCGGGGCCGACGGCCACCCGGTGCAGGTCTTCGTCGTCAAGCCCCACGGCTTCGACCCGGCCAGGAAGTACCCGCTGATCCTGAACCTCCACGGCGGCCCGCAGATGCAGTGGGCGGACGCCTTCCGCGGCGACTGGCAGGTCTACCCGGGCGCCGGCTACGTGGTCGCCTTCCCCAACCCCCACGGCTCGACCGGGTTCGGCCAGGCCTACACCCGGGAGATCTCGGGCGACTGGGACGGCAAGGTGATGGTCGACATCGACAAGGTAGCCGACGCCCTGGCCGCCTTGCCCTACGTGGACCCAGACCGCATGGGGCTCATGGGCTGGAGCTGGGGCGGCTACGCGGTGATGTGGATGGAGGGGCACTCGACGCGCTACAAGGCCATGGCCTCGATGATGGGCGTCTACGACCTGCGCGCGATGGTCAGCGCCACCGAGGAGCTGTGGTTCCCGCTCTTCGACCTGGGGGGGGACGCCCTGGGGCAACCCCGAGCGTTACCGGGAAGCCTCGCCTTCCGCGTACGTGTCCTTTTTCCAAACCCCCTGTCTGGTGATCACGGGCGCCCAGGACTTCCGCGTCCCCTACACCCAGTCGCTGATGTTCTTCACCGACCTGCAGCAGCGCGGCGTCCCCTCGCGGCTGCTGGTCTTGGACAAGGCCGGGCACTGGCCAGCCTGGTACGAGATGGCCCTGTACTACACCGCCCACCTCGACTGGTTCCACAGGTGGCTCGGGGGCGGCCCCGCGCCCTGGGACCCCGCCGAGCTGGTGAAGGGGGCGGCGTTCACGGTGCCGACGGCGGCCAAGTAGGCCGGCCCGGCGCCGATGGCGATGCCACCCCCGAGGCGACCGCCCCGACCAGGGTCGGCGGCCTGCTCGACCCTTCGCCTCCCGCGGCGCCGACTCCGCGCTCGGCCGCTCACCGTGACCTGGCATAGACTGAGGCGGCTGTCGCTCTTCGGACCCAAGGAGGGAACGCACATGAGAGCCGAGACCCTGGTCCTGTGCCTGTCGCTTCCACTCACCCTGGCCGCCGCCGGCGAGGCCGCGGCCGAGAAGCCGGCTCCCGTCAAGGCCAAGCCCGCCTTGCTGGTGATCGATACCCAGAACGCCTTCCTGCCCCACATGGATTCGAAGGACGTGAACCGGGCGACCGACGTCATCAACCACGTGATCCACCTGTTCCGCGCCAACGGCTTCCCCGTGGTCCGCGTCTACCACACGACACCCGGCGAGGGACCCGAGCCGGGCACCGAGCCGTTCGAGTTCCCCGACACCCTCGCCATCAAGGGCGACGACCCGAAGGTCGTCAAGAACTACACCAACGCCTTCAAGAAGACCGAGCTCGACGCGCTGCTGCGCGAGCGGGGCGTCAACACCGTGTTCCTCACCGGCCTCAGCGCCGTCGCCTGCGTGCTCGCCACCTACCACGGCGCCCTCGACAACGACTACAAGGCGTTCATGGTCAAGGACGGCTTGATCAGTCACGACACAACCCTCACCCGCCACGTCGAGGAGATCACCTCGACCATCGACTACCGCGCCCTGCAGTTGCTGCTGGAGACCGCCCGAGCCGAGTAGGAGCCGCAACTCGCCGCGCGCGATCCACCGAGGCGTGGCCCAGGCGCCTTCGTCGAAGTGGCGCGCACCCTGGCATTGCCCTGAGTCGGGCACCGGCATGACCGGCGATCATTGGGGACAGAAACCCTGGACCGTCATCCCGAGTGCTGCTTCGAAGCTGCACCCCCGAAGGATCTGCCCCGTGGCCACCGCGACGCGACGGCACGCCGGACGCGTCGAGATCCTTCGCTTCGCCCGGCCACCCGGGGGCTCCGCTCAAGATGACGGTTGGGACTCCGCGACTGAACAAATGACTTCGGCGCCCTGTCTCTGAGGAGTGCCTCTTCGAGGCGAAACCCGGAAGGATCTCGGCCCCAGCTCCCGCGGCCCGGGAACGTTGGCGACGGTGAGCCGGTGCTCTCTGGCCGACATATGCAGGCTCTGGACCCAGCCACTATCCTCGGGCCTGATGCCGACAGACCCCGTGGCATTGAGCCGACGCCCTCCCGGCAACTGACTCAGCGGTGCTTCGACGACGGCCAACCCGCGCCTGCGGGGCGGCATGCGGTTCTCCCTCCCCCCCCCAACACCGTTGGTTCGGAACGCTCCGTCTCTCTCTTCCTTCTTCACTTTCCTCAACTTTCCACTTGACAAGTTCTAGGAGCCCGTTTCGCGCAGACGATGAGCACCTACCAGAACACCCCTCTCGCGGCATCACGTCGCCGATGGGCCAAGGAATCGCGCAGGGCATCTCGCGAAGCATCTTGCGCGCGCAGCGTTCGACGTTCGGCCTCTCCGAAGCTCGAAGAGGCGCTGCCTATGTTCCAGGTATGAGCATCACACCGACGACCACGCTCGAGGCCCTCGACGACGACGCGCTGCTGGAACGGGTTCGGGTCCTGGCGAATGACGCCCGTCGCGTCGAGGCCGATCTCATCGCCCATCTCGCCGAGGTCGAGGCGCGGGGGCTCTGCACGCGGCATGCTCGGCGTTCGGCTAGTGCAGGGAGGTGCTGAACCTCTCCGAGCCCGAGGCGTATCTCCGCATCGCGGTGGCCCGGGCCTCGCGTAGACACCCGATGCTGCTGGAGATGCTGGCCGACGGACGGATCCACCTGACCGGTGCCGGCCGGCTGGCGCCTCACCTGACCGTGGAGAACCGCGACCGCCTGCTCGAGCGCGCCACCCACCAATCGAAGCGGCGGATCGAGGAGCTGATCGCCGAGCTGTCACCGCAGCCGGATGTCCCGGCGCGGATCCGCAAGCTCCCGAACCTGGCGGCGAAGCCGGCCGCCCCGGCTCCGCCTCAGGAACAATCACCCATGTCCGTCGCGCGGGCCCCGTCGCAGGTCACGCCACCCGCGTCTGCGGCTTCGACCCCAGTTGATACGCCCTTCCCGTCTCCTTTCCTGGACGCCGCGCCTCCGACGGCGGCGGCTGCGCAGGTCGCACCAGCCGCGCCCGCCCGGCCGGCCCCGGCGCGGATCTCGCCGCTGGCGCCTCTCCGCTTCAAGGTCCAGTTCACGGCTTCGGCGGAGCTACGTGAGAAGCTGGAACGGCTGCAAGAGCTGATGCGCGCGAGCGTGCCGCGGCGACCTGGCGGCGGTCATCGAGGCGGCGGTGACGGAGAAGCTGGAGCGGCTCGAGGCCCGGCGCTACGCGCAGACGAAGGCTCCCCGGAAGACCCTGGCGGACACCGACACGTCGCCGAGATCGCGCCGCATCCCGGCAGCCGTCCGGCGGGCGGTGTACGAGCGGGACGGAGGCCGCTGCACCTTCGTGGACGCGCAGGGCCGGCGCTGCGCGGAACGCCACCGGCTGGAGTTCCACCACCACGGCAAGGCCTGGGCGCGGGGCGGCGACCACAGCGTGGGCAACGTCAGACTCGCGTGTCGAGTCCACAACGAGCACCTGGCTGACCTCGAGTACGGCCGCGCGTGGATGGACCGCTGCCGGAGGTCGGGTGGGGCCGCTGCTTCCCGCCCGGCATCGCCGGCGGACGTGGGTCCGCATCGCCATCCGTCGTGGCCCAGGCTACCGGCTGTTTGAGCGCAGCCGGAGCGGCATCGCCTGGCTGACGCGACTCGTCATCTCCCAATCCGTCGTGTCGGCGAGCGGACGGCTGTGGTGTTGCCGGGTTCTCCGGTCGATTCCCTGGCGGACGCGCTTCCGTTGACACCCGCCGGGTGAGCGGGGCACGCGCGGAATCGCCGGGGCTCACGCCGACCCGTGGCGCCATCCACGTCGTGTCCGTGGACGGCCCCGGCGAAGCGCGCGGTGCCCGGGGCTGGCACCTGGCCGACCTCGAGTACAGCCGCGACTGGATGGACCGCTGCCGGAGGTCGGCTGGAGCCGCCCCTTCCCGCCCGGCATCGCCGCCGGATGCGGGCCCGCACTGCCGTTCCCGATCGGGCGTCGGCATACGCCCTTGGCCTCTCGGCGCTCCCCGCAACAGCCCCACCCTTCCCCGCGGGGTCAGCCCATCGTCGCGTGCAGCCGGGCCCCGAGCGCAGTAGCAGGAGGTCGGTCCATGGGCTACGATGGCTGCACCCCGGCGAGCTGCGGCGGCCGGGCCGTGCGGTCACCGGTACGGCCTCGAGCCGGCCGCTTTCCGCAGGCGCCACATCGCGACACCGTTCCCGCATGTCTACCGCCTCGAAGCCGACCGCCGGCCCTTCCGTGCTCATCCTGGGGGCGGGCGCCGCCGGGCTCGCCGCCGGCTTCTACGCCTCCCGCGCCGGCCTGCCGTTCCGCATCCTCGAGGCGGCGCCGCGGGTGGGCGGGCTGGCAGCCACCGTGCAGGAAGGGCCGTTCCTCTTCGACCTGGGCGCCCACCGCTTCCACGACAAGGACCCGGCCGTCACCCAGGACGTGAAGGCGCTGCTGGGCGATCGGCTGGGGCGCGTCAGCGGGCGCAGCCACATCCTCTGGCGCGGTCGCCTGCTCCAGTTCCCGCCCTCGCCGCTCAACCTGCTCGCCCACGTCGGCCCGCTCAAGCTGCTGCGCTCGGGGCTCGAGATGCTGGTCGCCCGGATGGCTCACCGGCCGCCGAGGAGCTTCGAGGACCGGGCGGTGCGCTCCTACGGCCGGACGCTGGCCGATCTGCTGCTGCTGAGCTACACGGAGAAGCTTTGGGGCCTCCCCTGCAGCCAACTCGCCCCCGACGTCGGCGGCGGCCGCCTCAAGGGGCTCAACCTGCGCTCGCTGCTGGCCGAGGCGGTCCTGACCAAGACGCGTCGGGCCGCGCACCTCGACGGCTCGTTCTACTACCCGGCCCGCGGCATGGGCGAGCTGATGGAGGCGCTGGCCGAGGCCTGCGGCCGGGACCGGATCCGCACCGGATGCCCGGTCACCCGCATCCGGCACGCCGGGGATCGGATCGAGGCGGTCGAGGTGGAGGGCGGCGAGAGCTTCTCTGCCGATGTGGTGGTGAGCACGTTGCCAGCAGACCGAGTGATCTCGCTCTTCGACCCCGCCGTTCCCGAGCTGCAGACGCTGACCCGGGACCTGAGGTTCCGGCACCTGCGGCTGGTGGCCCTGTTCGTGGACCGCCCCAGGCTGACGCAGAGCGCCACCGTCTACTTCCCCGACCCGCGGCTCCCCTTCACCCGCGTCTACGAGCCGCGCAACCGCAGCCCGCAGATGTCGCCGGCGTCGCGGCCGACCTTGTCGGGGCTGCTGACTC
>CAZNNH010000151.1:7058-11822 GCA_964574335.1 uncultured Acidobacteriota bacterium
GGAGGGACAGACCTCGCTGGTGGCCGAGGTCCCGTGCAGCGACGGCGATCCGCTGTGGATGGCCCCCGAGGACGAGCTCGCCCGCCTGGTGCAGGGCCACCTGGAGAGCCTGGGCTGGCTCCTTCCCGAGGAGGTCCTGGGGACGCGGGTCCTGCGCGTGCCCCGGGCCTATCCGGTGGTGACGGTGGAGGCCGGCCCGCGCCGGGCCGCCCTCCACGAGCGGCTCCTCCGCTTCGTCAACCTCCGCCTCAGCGGCCGCAGCGGACGCTTCCAGTACACGTGGGTCCACGTCCTGATGGGATGGGGCCGCGAGATCGTCGACGAGCTGGTCTCGGCCGGGCCGCTCCCACCCGCGTCATCCTGAGAGCGCCACCCCACGCCACCCGCGCCGGCCTGAGAGCGCCGGCCCCACGCCACCCGCGTCGTCCTGAGGGCGCCGGTCCTCCCGGCGCCCGAAGGATCTGGGACACAGGCGAGATCCTTCCAGGGTTCAGCTTCGAAGCAGCACTCCTAGGAAACTAGCCGTGCAAGTCCTCTGTTCTCAGTCGTGGAGTCTGAATCGTCATCCTGAGCGGAGCGCCGGATGGACGGGCGAAGCGAAGGATCTCGACGGGTCCGTCGTGCCGTCCCGTCGCGGTGGCCACGGGCCAGATCCTTCGGGGGTACGGCTTCGAAGCAGCCCTCGGGATGACGGTCAGGGGTTTCTGTCCCCGACCGACCGGCGGTCCCGCCGGTGCCCGACTCAGGATGACATCCCCGTCGAGCTCAGCTTTGAAGCAGCGCTCTCAGGATGACGACGCTTGCGGCTCGGCCAACACCGACGCCACCAGGGTGGCCAGCTCGTCGAGGGTGTACGGCTTGGGCAGCGCCGCCCGGAAGCCGTGGGCGACGGGATCGAACATCACGGAGTCGCCCGAGTAGCCGCTGGAGGCGACGGCACACACCTCGGGATCGATCCGGCGTAGCAGCGTCAGCGTGGCCAGGCCTCCGGTGCCTCCCGGAGCGGTCAGGTCCAGGATCACCACGTCGAAGCCGGCCGACCGGGCGCGTGCCTGCTCGAACAGCCTGAGCGCCTCCTCGGCCCCACCGGCCACGGCCACCTCGTAGCCGAGGCTGGTCAGCGCCTCGCTGGCGTACTCGCGGACGTAGTCCTCGTCGTCCACCACCAGCACCCGCCCCTGCCCCGCCGTCGCCCCCGGCTGGACACGCCGCGCCGGAACCGCGCCCTCGGCCGCGGCCGGCAGGTAGACGACGAACGTCGTCCCCGCGCCGAGCGCCGACTCCATCTCGACGTGCCCGCCGTGGGTGCGCACGATGGAGTAGCAGGTGGCCAGCCCCAGGCCGCTGCCGCTGCTCTTGGTGGTGAAGAACGGCTCGAAGACCCGGCCTTGCAGCTCCGGCGCGATCCCCCCGCCCTGGTCTCGCAGCGTCAGGCGCACGTACCTCCCCGCCGGCAGCGGCGGCGTGGCCTGGGCCGGCACCACCACGTTGTCCAGCCAGAGGGTGATGGTGCCGCCCTGCGGCATCGCCTGGCGCGCGTTGAGCAGAAGGTTGGCCACCGCCTGGTCGATCTGCAGCGCGTCCACCTGGCACGCCCACAGCTTCGGGTCGACCTGAAGGTCGTACGAGACGCTCGACCCGCTGAGCACGAAGCGCACGCAGTTCCCCACCAGCTCCTCGAGGGCCACCGGCGCCGTGACCGGCTGCCCGGCCTTGGAGAAGGTCAGGAGCTGTCGCGCCAGCCCGCGTGCCTTCTCGAGCACGGAGACGGCCCGCTCCAGCGAGTGGCTGACGTAGCCGTCGGCGCCCGGGCGGCGGCGCGCCAGGTCGATGAACCCGAACACACCCGTCAGCAGGTTGTTGAAGTCGTGGGCGATCCCGCCGGCCAGCACGGTGAGGGCCTCCATCTTCTGCGCGTTGCGGAGCTGGTCCTCCACCTTCTGTCTCTCGGTCACGTCGCGGAAGACCACCACCACCCCGACGATGCGGCTCTCCCGGTCGCGGATCGGCGCGGCGCTGGTCGCCACCAGCCGCTCCTGCCCGTCGCGGGCCAGCAGCAGCGCCTCCTTGGGCGGGGCGTAGACGGCGCCCTGCTCCAGCACGGTCCGACCCGGATCCGGCAGCGGGCGGCGCGTGGCGCGCTCCACCAGGCCGAAGACCTCCGGCAGCGGCCGGCCATCGGCCACCGCCGCCGCCCAGCCGGTCATCTGCTCCGCCACCCGGTTGATCAGCTCGACCCGGCCCGCCATGTCGGTGGCGATGACGCCGTCGCCGATGCTGCGCAGCGTCACCGCCAGGCGCTCGGTCTGGGCGCTCAGCGCCTCGTAGGCGGTGGCCAGCTCCGCCGTGCGCTCCCGCACCCGCTCTCCCAGCTCCTGGTTCAGGCGGTCGACGTGCTCCTGCGCCCGCTGCCGCTCCTGCACCTCCTCCTGCAGCCGGCGCTCGGTGCGCTCGTGCTCGCCCACCTCCCGCTGGAGGTCGGCGGTCCGCTCCGCCACCTTCGATCCCAGCTCCCGCTCCCGCACCTTCAGCGCCCAGACCCGCCGCCGGTAACCGACGTAGGCCAGGCCGGCGAGCGCCAGGCCCACCAGGCCACGCCACCACCAGGTCTGGTACCAGTGGGCGGGCAGCGTGAAGCTCAGACGGGCGCCCTGCTGGTTCCAGACACCGTCGTTGTTGCAGGCGGTCACCCGGAAGGTGTAGCGGCCCGGCGGCAGGTTGGTGTAGTAGGCGGCGCGCCGCGCGCCGGCGTCGATCCAGTCCGGATCGAAGCCGTCCAGCCGGTACCGGAAGCGGACCCGCTTGGGAACCAGGTAGCTGAGGCCGGCGTAGCGCACCTCGACGTCGCCGCGCCCCGGCGGCAGCCACTCGAGCCCTTCCGGCTCCACCCGGCGCTGGTCCACCAGCAGCTCCTCGATCACCACCGGCGGGACCCGCTCGTTGGTCGTGACCCGGGCCGGGTCCACCACCACCAGCCCGCCCAGGCTGGCGAACCACAGCCGCCCGTCGGGCGCCCGGCTTCCGGTGGGGCCCGTGTAGTCGAACTGGCTGCTCTTCATGCCGTGGGTGGCGTCGTAGGCCTGGTAGCTGAGCTTCGGGATCTCCCCGGCCTGGAACTGGTCGAGGTCGGCGCGCCGGACCCGCAGGACGGCGTTGGACGTGCACAGCCACAGGTCCCGCTGGGCATCCTCCATCACCGCCCGGATCCGAGTCTGCGGCAGGCCCGCCTCCCGCCCGTACCTGACGAAGGCGCCGTCCTCGAAGCGGAACAGGCCGACCCAGGTCCCCACCCACAGGCCACCGGACGAGTCGTCCGCGAGGCTCAGCACCGGCGGGATGAAGTGCTCGGTCCGGGGAAGGGGCTGGCACTCGAGCCGTCCCTCACTCGGCCAGCACAGCGCGCCGTGGATCCCGGCGAAGACCTGGCCGCTTCGGTCCTTGTGGAGCGACCAGACGAACTGGGCGCCCGGCTGGTCGCGCTTGAAGACCTCGAACCTCCCGGCGCGATAGCGATGCAGGCCGTCGCCGTCGGTGCCCAGCCACACGCTGTCGCCGTCCGCCAGCAGGCACCGCGCCCCGTGCCCCGGGAACCGCTCGAAGCGCCCCCCCTGGTAGCGGACGGTGAGCTTCTCGGCCGTGGCCCCGAACCACATGCCGCCGTCGGCGTCCTCGGTGATCGCCTCGACCGAGTCCATCGGCAGGCCGGTGGCGCGGTCGAAGGTGGTGAAGACGCCGTCCCTGAGCCGAGAGACCCCGTTCCCGTTGGTGCCCGCCCACACGGTACCGTCCGCCGCCACATAGACCGTACGCAGGGCGTTGAGGGCCAGCCCTTCCTTCGCCGTGTAGGTGGTGAAGCTCCCGTCGCGCAGGCGGACCAGGCCGGCGCCCCCGGTCCCGATCCACAGGCTGCCTTCCCGATCCTCGTAGAGCGACTGGACGGCGTCGTCGGGCAGCCCGTTCTTCTGCCTGTAGCGGGTCAGCCGTCCCTTGGCCAGACGGACCAGCCCGCCGGTGGTCCCGATCCACAGGCTGTCGGCGCGGTCCTGGTACACCACGCTGACGGTGTGCGCCTCCAGGCCGCGCTCGCTTCCGAAGCGCCGGAGGCTCCCGTCCTCGAGACGGAACAGTCCCCCATTGCTGCCTCGAGCGTAGAACCAGACCCGACCCTCCCGGTCCTGGAAGAGGGTGCGCACCAGCAGCGACTCGGTCTGGGGTTGCAGCTCGAGCCGCTCGCCCTGCAGGTATCGCAGCCCGGGTGCGTCGCTGCCCACCCACACGCCGCCCTCCCGACGCGGCTCCACGAAGAGCCCAAGCGTCCCGGCGGACGGGAACTCGGCCGTGCGGCCTCCTTCCACACGACGCATGGCCTTCCAACTGGCGGCCCAGACGGTGCCGTCGGCGTCCTCGGCCACGTCGATGAACGGGACCCCCCCGGAAACACGCGAGAACCGACCCTCCGCGTAGCGGACCAGGCCCTCGTTGGTACCCACCCACATCACGCCGTCGTGGTCCTCCACGAGCGCCCACACGTCGTCGGCCGGGAAGCTCTCGGTCTTCTGCTTGTTGAAGACGGTGAAGGAGCTGCCGTTGAAGCGCGCCAGCCCTCCGGTGGTCCCCAGCCACAGGTAACCGTCCCTCGTCTGCAGGATGGCGTTGACCTGGTTGCTGGGCAGGCCGTCCTCGATGTCCCAGGTATCCTGCCGGAACTGCGTGATCGCCTTGTCGGGATCGAGGGCCTCGGCCGGCCCGCCGAAGGCGAGCACC
>CAZNNH010000151.1:11832-15305 GCA_964574335.1 uncultured Acidobacteriota bacterium
GCACCGACGCCGTGACCAGCGCCACCCCAAGGCCGCGCGCGCAGCGCCGCAACCCGGCCGTCACGCCCGGGGCGTCCATGTCGCTGCGCGCAGCCATCATCCGAGGAAGCCCATGCGCCGCCGCCCGTCCACGCACCGCCTCGCCTCCGCCGTCGTTCTGAGGACGTCCATGCAGCGCTCGCCTCTACCGTCATTCTGAGGGCGTCCGTCATCCCGTCGCCCGAAGAATCCGGGACCCAGGCGGTGCGCGGGATTACCGCGTCGAAGGAGCACTCAGGATGACAGGAGGGGTGTCATCCCGAGGGCGTCCGCCACCCGCCGACCGCAGACTCTACACCCCCGAGACGAAGACGCCAACCCGAGCCCGGACCTGGCGGACCTGGGCAGGCGTCCCGTCACAGCCCGTTCTCCTCCAGGAAGCCCCGCACCTGTGGCCAGTACTCGTCCAGCGCGGCGGCGCCGACGTGGTGGGCCCCAGGCGCCAGCCAGAACCGCTTGGGCCCCGGGTGGGCATCGTAGACCCGGCGCACCATGGCCTCGGGCATCCGCGGGTCGTCCCCATCCGCGATGGCGAGCAGCGGCGCGTGGATCCGTCGGGCCGCCGCGACCGCGTCGGCGTCGTCCGCCCGGAACCCGGCCCGCCACTCCGCCAGCTGGATCGCGATCGGGATCAGCGGCGTCCACGACGGCAGGTGGTAGAGAAGCTCGGCATGCTGCTCGATCGCGTGGCGGTAGGTGTCGTAGGGGGCCTCGACGATCACCGCCCGCACGTCCGCGGCCCGGGCCGCCGCCAGCAGCACGGCCACCGCCCCCATCGAATGCCCCTCCAGGATGATCCCCTCCCCGGCCAGCCCCCGCCGCCGGAGCACCTGCATGGCCGCCGTCACGTCCGCGTGCTCGCGCGCGCCCAGCGCCGTGTACGAGCCCTCGCTGCCGCCCTGGCCACGAAGGTCCACCAGCAGGACGGAGTGGCCGCGCTCCCGCAGCGGCCACGCCTGCCCCACGTAGTTCTCGATGGAGTCGCCCAGGCCGGGGGCGATCACCACCGCGGGCCGGTCCTTCTCCCCCACCGACAGCCACGCCCGCAGCCGGATCCCGTCCGAGGTCAGGCGCAGCTCCTCGAACCCGGGTGGCGGCGGGAGGAGCGACTCCGGCCGCAGCGGCCGCGTCATCACGTAGGCGAACGCCATCGGGATCCCCACGAACAGCGCGCCGCCGTACAACGCCAGCCGAAGCAGGATCCGCTGGCGCCGAGTCCGGCCGAAAGACCACTTCACTGGATCACCTCACCCCACCGCCCGAGGATACACCCGGCCGCCGGCGAGGCACGGCGCGGAGCCGAGCGCCGAGGGCTTGGAGGCCCTCGATCGCTACTTCGCCCGGCGACGCACGCCCGCGGGCCAGGCCTCGGTCGAGTAGGAAGGTGGCCAGGGCATCGGTAGGCGCTGGCTTGCCGGACCGGGCTCCGGTAGAATGGTACGTATACGCACGATATCGGCGGGAGGGTCGGCATGCACGGACTGGGTAGGACGGTAATCGGGATCGGGGTACTCATGGTGGCGGGCGGCCTGGTGGCCGGCGAGGCACCCGCGGCGGACCAGGTGAAGGTCACCGGAGGCGTCGTCGAAGGCACCGTCGGCACCGATCCTTCGGTACGTCTCTTCCGGGGGGTCCCGTTCGCCGCCCCCCCCGTCGGCGACCTGCGCTGGAAGGAACCTCAGCCCGTCGTCCCCTGGGAGGGCGTCCACAAGGCCGACACCTGGGGGACGCGCTGCATGCAGGGGCCGATGTTCGGGCCGCTGCACTCGCGCGAGAAGGAGATGGGAGAGGACTGCCTCTACCTCAACGTCTGGACCACCGCCAAGTCGCCCGACGCGGGCCAGCCGGTGCTGGTGGTGTTCCACGGCGGCGGCTTCGCCGCCGGCTCCGGATCCGAGCCGCGGACCGACGGCGAGTGGTTCGCCAAGCAGGGCATCGTCGTGGTGGAGCCCAACTACCGGCTCGGCGTCTTCGGCTTCCTGGCCCATCCCGAGCTCAGCGCCGAGTCGGACGGGCGCGGCTCGGGCAACTACGGCCTGCTCGATCAGGCCGCCGCGCTGCGCTGGGTCCAGCAGAACGTGGCCGCTTTCGGCGGCAACCCGGCCGACGTGACGGTCAACGGCGAGTCGGCGGGCTCGCTGTCGGTCAGCGGGCTGATGGTGTCCCCGCTCACCAAGGACCTGGTGAAGAAGGCGATCGGAGAGAGCGGCTCCTTCTTCCCGAGCCCGACGGGCGACCTGGCGGCGAAGCCGCTGGCCGAGAAGGAGCAGGACGGCGTGAAGCTGGCCGCCTCGTTGGGCAAGGCCAACCTGGCCGAGCTGCGCGCCATCCCGGCGGACGAGCTGCTGGCGGCGGTGATGAAGCAGAACCGCGGCTGGGGCTACTGGCCGGGCGTGGACGGCTACTTCTTCCCCAAGCCGGTCGCCGAGCTCTACGCCGAGGGGCAGCAGGTGAAGGTCCCCCTGCTCGCCGGCTGGAACTCCTCGGAGATGGGCATGGCCGTCGCCATGAACCCCAACAAGCCCACGCCGGAATCGTTCACGGAGCAGGTGAAGAAGCAGTTCGGCGATCGGGCCGACGACGTCCTCGCGGTCTATCCCGCCAGCGGCGACGAGCAGCTCCCGCAGACCGCGGCCGACCTGGCCAGCGACGTGTTCATCTCGTACTCGACCTGGAAGTGGATCGAGGTGGAGGCGAAGAGCGGGACGCCGGTGTATCGCTACCGCTTCGACCGCGTGCTGCCCGAGGCGAACGGCTCCAACCGCTACGGTGCCCCGCACGCGGTGGACATCGAGTACGCATTCAACACGCTCGACTCGAAGACCGCCGACTGGCAGCCCGAGGATCGCGAGACGGCCCGGACGATGGCCACCTACTTCGCCAACTTCGTCAAGACCGGCGATCCGAACGGCGAGGGCGTGCCCCAGTGGCCCGAGCTCGGGGCGACCGGCCAGGTCATGTACCTCGATGCCGTCAGCCAGGCCGGGCCGCAGCAGCACCGCAAGCGCTACGAGGTCCTGGACAAGGTCGCCGGGCGCTGAGGCCATGAGGGTCGGCCCGGCCCGACGGGTCACCCTGGCCCTGACGTCCTGCCTCGCGCTCGGCGTCTTTGCGGCGGCCAAGGAGCCGGCCCGGGGGGGCAGCGACCTCGACCGCAGCCTCCAGGCCCTCGTCGACGAGGGGGCGATCCCGGGCGCCGTGGCCCTCCTCGCCCGGCACGGGCAGGTGGTGGCCACCCGCGTGGTCGGCTGGCGCGACGTGGCCGCCGCCCAGCCGATGACCGAGGAGACGATCTTCCGCCTCTACTCGATGTCCAAGCCGATCACCAGCGTCGCGATCCTGATGCTGGCCGAGGAGGGCAAGCTCTCCCTCGACGACCCCGTCTCCAAGTTCCTGCCCGAGCTGGCCCACCTGCGGGTCTACACGAGCGGTGA
>CAZNNH010000152.1:0-15268 GCA_964574335.1 uncultured Acidobacteriota bacterium
AGATCGCCCTGGGGTTGAAGCAGCTCACCGCGGATCCGTGGACGAGAGTCCAGCAGACGTATGCGGCAGGCGACGTGGTCACCGGCCGCGTCACCCGTCTTGCGGAGTTCGGCGCGTTCGTGGAGCTGGAGCCAGGAGTGGAAGCCCTGGCGCACGTTTCCACGTTCGCTCCGACGAACCGGCCGGAGGGATGGCGGAGCTCCGTCGGCCCCGGAAAGAGCGGATCGTTCGAGATCCTCAACGTCGACCTGGAGAAGAAGCGGATCGGCGTGGCGCTCGTTCCGGAGGGCTCGACGGCACGCGGGACGGCACGATCGCAGGTCGAGATGGTGCCGGGTGCGCGGCTGACGGGCAAGGTGGAGCGTCACGAGAGGTTCGGCGTGTTCGTGTTCCTCGCCCCGGGGCGCACGGGTCTGATCCCGTCGAGTGAGACCGGCGTCACCAAGGAAGCGGATCTGGCGCGGGTCTTTCCCATCGGCGCCGACGTCGAGGTGGTCGTCCTCGAGGTGGAGCCGTCGGGTCGCCGCATTCGTCTGAGCGCCAAGGCGGTCCGGGACGCGGAGGAAGCAGCGGAGGTGCGCGCCTACACCGAGCGCTCGGACGCGGCGCCGTCGGAGGGTTTCGGATCGCTCGCCGGCAAGCTCCGCGGCGCCCTCAAGCCGCGGGAGTAGTCAGGCACGGGCCGTCCCAGGGGACGAGCGGACGCTCTCCAGCGCCGTCGAAGCCCAAACCAGCGCACGTGCGAGGGACCGGGTTGACGCTGAAGCCGCCCTCGTCTTGCCTACCTCCGCACGCCTCCGGTTCGCGCCCAGCCGGGCTTCGCCTTCGAGCTTCAGTTCACGGGCGTCCCCGACAACGACAGTAAACGCCCCCCGCGCCGCTTCGCCCACATCGACCAGGCCCGTCGAGGCGGCCCAGCTCTCCAGCGCGAAAGCGCCGATGGTCGCAGCACTTACAATCAAGATGTCCATGGCAGGACCTGTGGGGGGGGGGCCGAGCCCCTCGGAGCGTTGCTGGCCTGCAGCGGCTGGTTGCATTGTTGCCTCCGTTGCCGAGCCGCAGTCCATTCCTGGACTCGGCGGAGTAACGACGTTATATGATTGGCATAACACCGTTGTGCCGTCAACCCGGAGCTTGGGGAAATATGGCCACGACCCGCCGAACCGCCACCGCTGACCGCCTGAAACAGGCCGCCATGCAGCTCTTTCTGGAGCGTGGCTATGGGGGCACAACCATCGCCGACATCGAGGCGGGGGCGGGACTGGCGCCGCGATCGGGTACCTTCTACCGCCACTTCAAGAGCAAGGAAGCGTTGCTGGTGGCCATCGGCGAGGAGGTCATCGAGCGGCCGGGGGAGGTGCTCACGGAGACCACGCTGTCGCTGGGCGATACCCGCGCAGAGCTGGTGTTGATCGCTCGGGGGTATCAGCAGGCGGCCGAACGCCAGGCGCCACTGCGGGCCCTGATCGCCGAGACTGCGAGCTTGCCTGGCATCCAGGCGCTGGTGGCGGAGGTCGAGAGGGAGCTGGTGGAGCGGCTCGGGCGCTGGCTGGCGCTGAAGCCCGCAACACAGAAGATGGATGCTGCGGAACAGTGCGCCCTGTTCATCCAGATCATCGGCGGCTGGCTGTTCTGGATGAGCAAGCAGGGGACACCGGCGTTCCCACCCGAGCTGGACAGCCAGAGGATGCTGGACCTGTGGGCGGACCGGTGGGCCACGGTGCTGGACAAGGCTCCGTGATGGGGGGACGGCTCGGCAACCCGGCCGCGGCCGAGCGCTCCCGCGTCGAGGTCTTCAAACGCCCGGAGGCAGGACTTCGAGTCAGCGCGGAGGCGCAGGGGCGAGGTCCGTGAGGCCGGTGTCCTTCGCCAGGGCCTCGCCGAGCCGGCGATCGTTGACCTGGGCCATCCGGAAGCCGCGAATGCCGTAGAAGACGATCGCGCAGCTCCCCAGGACGAGGGTCGCGTCGAACACGCTCCAGATCGAAAGCCCGAAGTATCGGAACAGCGTGAGACCGAGAGCGAGGAAGGCCAGGCCGGTCCGGATCATGGCCAGGTAGGTACGGCCCCGCGCCAGCTCGGTCCTCTGCAGGGAGAGCCGCGTCCGCGTTGCGGCACGGAGGGTACGGTTCGTCGCCAGGTCATTCCGCCCCTGAGCGAGGCTGGTTCGGCGCTGCGACAGCTCCGTACGCTGCCCGGCGAGATCCGTCCGGTGCTTCGCCCAGTCGGTGCGCTGACCGGCAAGGTCGGTGCGGCGCCTGGCCAGGTCCGTACGCTGGCCCGCGAGATCGGTGCGATGGCTCGCGAGGTCCGTCCGCCGATCGGCGAGCTGCGTCCGGTTCTTGGCGAGGTCGGTCCTGGTGACGGAGAGCGTCGTGCGCCGGCGGGCCAGCTCCGTCCTGTGCAGCGCGAATCCGGTTCGATCCTCGGCCATGGCCGTGCGCTCGCGCGCCAGGTCCGTGCGAACGTGGGCCAACTCCGTGCTGCGGGTCGAGAAACGCGTCTGGGCCCGCGTCAGCGACGTGCGCTCGCGCGCCATGGCGGTCTGGTCCTCGCTGTACTTCGCCGTCCGCGACGAGAACATGAGCAGGTTCGAGGTGGTGTCGGTGCGGCGCCGGGCGAGGTCGTTCTGCTCCTCGATCAACCCGACCTGCCTCTCCCCGGACTCCGCGGTGCGATCGATGGAGGCCCTGATCGCCTCGAGCGTCTCCATGCGCTGCTTGTCGACCTTTGTCTGGGCCATCGTGAACCTCCCGGTCTAGGCCGCGCTAGGCCATCATGTCGAAGGGCTCGGCGTAGCCTTCCTGGTACTGGACGTCCGTCACCCCTGCCACCGCCGCTGCGACCTCGAGCACGACGTCGCGCACGGAGTCCTCGAGGTAGGCGCCCGTGAGCACCACCTGCCCGTCCTTGGCTACCGCATCGACCTCGATCTCGGACGTGCGCGGGTCGATGACGAGCGCCGCCAGCACGCGCGCCCCGGTGTGACGATTCCGCAGCATTGCCAAGGACTCTTCCGTGGATGTGAACTCCTCCTGCCCCGCGGTGTGCATCAGGATCGAGCACGCCGTGTTGAACGAGACGTGATCGAGGTTGATCGACAGATCGAACAGCTCCGGATCGCGCAGGCTGCGGCCGTACATGAAGCGGGTCCAGCGTCGGCGGTCCTCGTCCACCTGGCGGATCCGCTCGCGGGCTTGCTCTTCACTGAGCTCCTCACGATCCCTGAGCAGCGCCACCCGACGCTCCACCGGAGCGAGGATGCGGACGCGGAGGGCGTGCGGAATGCCCTGCAGAAGCAAGTGCCCCGAGTACCCGAAGTACGCCACGTCTCCCTGCATCGCGTAGTCGAGCAACGCCATCAGCGTGAGGATCTTGTAGGGTCGCCGCAGGGCGGCGAACTTCCCGTAGTCCTGCACGGCCGTCTCGATGCTCTCGGTGATCCTGGCGGCCAGCTCACCGTGGGCGTTGACCGCGGTGACGAGGTCCTCACGGGTCAGGCAGCGCCAGCCTGTCTTCTCCGAGAGACACCGGGAGATGAACACGCCTCCCGAGAAAGAGCCTCGCGATATCAACAGCAGAGCCATGGCGGTCACCCCGTGCGCTGATTCGGTGCCAGAGTGGGCAAGGTGGCGCTGATTCTACCGGAGGGACACGAGGGTGGCGACCGCGGGCGTGCTGGGGGGCGGGACCACCGCGGGGCGCAAGAAACCCGCGCGCCGGAAGACGGGGAAGTCACAGCCGCACCCCAGCCGACACCCCGCGGGCAAGCGCCCTACAGAACGTCCCGTCTGCCCGCGGTCAGGACCGACCCGGCGCCGCCGCCTTGACCTCGTCGTCCACGCCCTCTGCGTTCTCGGCGAAGTTCTTGGCGAAGAGGCCGGCCAGCGTGTCGGCCTTGGCGTCGTAGGCCTTCTTGTCGGCCCAGGTGTCCCGGGGGGTCAGCAGCTCCCGGGGCACGTCGGGCACCTCGCGAGGCACCAGCACCTTGAAGACCGGGTCGGGCACCAGCTCGACTCCCTCCAGCCGGCCCGCCAGGATGGCCCGGACCATGGCTCGCGTGTGGGGGATCTTGATGCGGTAGCCGGTACCGTAGGGTCCGCCCGTCCAGCCGGTGTTGACCAGCCAGCAGTCACTCTTGTGGCGGGCGATCTTCTCGCCCAGCAGGTCGGAGTAGACCCTCGGCGGCAGCGCCATGAAGGGGGCTCCGAAGCAGGCGCTGAAGGTGGCGCTGGGCTCGGTGACCCCGCGTTCGGTTCCCGCCACCTTGGCCGTGTAGCCGGAGATGAAGTGGTACATGGCCTGGGCCGGCGTCAGCTTGGCGAGCGGTGGCAGCACACCGAAGGCATCGGCCGTCAGCAGGATGATGTTCTTCGGGTGGGGACCGCGGCCGTCGGCAACGATGTTGGGAAGGTGGGTGATCGGGTAGCTGGCCCGGGTGTTCTCGGTCATGGTGGCGTCGGCCAGGTCCACTCGCCGATCGTCCATGCGCAGCGCCACGTTCTCCAGGATGGTCCCGAAGCGACGGGTGGTGGCGTAGATCTCGGGCTCCGCCTGGGGGTCGAGGCGGATCACCTTGGCGTAGCAGCCACCCTCGAAGTTGAAGATGCCGCGCTCGCTCCAGCCGTGCTCGTCGTCGCCGATCATGGCCCGGTCGGGGTCCGAGGAGAGGGTGGTCTTCCCGGTCCCCGACAGCCCGAAGAACAGCGCCGTGTCCCCGTCCGCCCCCTGGTTGGCCGAGCAGTGCATGCCCAGCACTCCCCGCTGCGGCAGCAGGTAGTTCATCACCGTGAAGATCGACTTCTTGATCTCGCCGGCGTAGCCGGTGCCGCCGATGATGACCAGGCCCCGGCCGAAGTGGAGGATGATGAAGGCCTCGCTGTTGGTCCCGTCCAGCTCCGGGATGGCGTGGAAGCCCGGGCAGTGCAGGACGGTGAACTCGGGAACGAAACCCTCGAGCACCGCCCGGTCGAGCACCCGGATGAACATGTTGCGGGCGAACATGCTGTGCCAGGCGGTCTCGGTGATCACGCGGACTCGGAGCCGACACTCCTTATCGGCGCCGGCGTACGCGTCCTGCACGTAGACGTCACGCCCCTGCAGATAGGCGAGCAGGCGGGCCTTCAGGAGCTGGAATCGCTGCTCGTCAATCCCCTTGTTGTGCTTGCCCCACCAGACCCGCTGGCGACTGCTGGCCTCCTCGACCACGAACTTGTCGTTGGCGGACCGGCCCGTGTACTGCCCGGTCCGGGTGGCCAGCGGGCCCAGGTGGCAGAGGTGCCCCTCGTGGTTTCGAATCGCCCGCTCGACCAGGGCGGGCGTGGACAGGTTGTGGTAGACGCGGTCGACGTTGGTGACCCCAATCTCCTCAAGGTTCAGCACGGAGCCTCCTTCCGCGGGATGCTCTGACGTGGCAGCCAGAGCCCGTTGGCCGGGCCACCTCCTGCGCGCCCGGCCCAGTCGAGATGATACTCCCCGCCCGGTCGGGGGGACCGGCAGAAACGCCCCGGTCAGCCGTCCCCGGCTATCCGCCCGGCGCTGGTGCCGCCTGCCTGGCCAGGGCGACGTAGGTCCGGGACAAGGCGTCCTTGGCCAGGCTCATCAGGCCCCTCACCAGCCCCAGCGCGCCAACCAGCTCGTCCGACGCCACCGAAGCGAGGATCCTTCGCCACAGCGCCTCCTCGATGACGTTGAGGGAGGTCTGGACCTCGAGGAGGTCGTAGCCGGCGGCGAAGCGCTCGTGGGCGATCCGCGTGGTGTGATCGATGATGGGGTCGGCGCGGCCGCAAACCAGGCTATCGAGGGTGACGTCGAGCAGGGCGGTCAGCCGCTGGCGCATCGCGGGCAGGCCGTCCTTCTCGTAGTGCTCCAGCCTGGCCTGGCGCATGCTCGCCTTGGCTTCGGTGACCAGTTGCTCCGCCCGTTCACGGAGGGCCTTCGCCAGCTCGGCGGCGAAGCCCGGAGGCGAGGGCTGGGCCAGGCTTCGCACCGATCCGCCGGAGGCCTCGGTCGGGGTGGTGCGCGCGCCAACGGAGAGGCCCGGTGACGTGACAGGCCGGGGATGGCCCACCTCTGATCGGGCCCGACGACGCCGGCGCCGGGCCCGCCCCCGTGTTGCGGAAACCATGTTCTTCGTCGTGGCCCTTCGGGCCGCCGCATGGTCGCACATTCGGTGGCGGGAGGCACGCCGCCGGGCGACCGCTCGTCGCGCCGAGACTCGGGCGTCGCTGGGTGTAGAGTAGCCCGGTGTCGGATCCGGGGGATGTCATCTGCCTCGGTGACGGAGGGGCGCTGGCTCGGGCCCTCACCGGCGCCAGGGGTTCGGGGCCGGCCGGCATGGCGCTGCAGCGGCTGGACCGGTCGCTGTGGGGCGCCCTGGGGGGGCCGCTCCCGGCGGAGATCGGCCGCATCCGCTGTCCCGGAGACGGGTTCTGGTCCAGGCTGCTGCTCGTCGGGGCGGCGTCCCGGTCCCAGTTCGACGCGCTGGCCGATGCGACCGCGGCCGGGCTGCGCCTCCCGGGGCCGGTGGCCGCCATCGCCGGAACCGGGCGGGGATTCCACGGCCAGCGGGGCCGCCCCTGGCGGGCCTCCCCCGGGAACCTCCACCTCTCGGTGGCGATCCCGGTGGAGGAGCCGACCCCGGCGTCCGAGAGCCTGGCCTACACGCTGCTCCCCGCCCTGGCGGCCCACGACGCGATCCTGAAGGCGAGCCTCGGGAAGGCGCGGCCGGAGATCCAGTGGGTGAACGACCTGCTGCTGGACGGGCGCAAGGTGGGCGGGGTGCTGACCCGGACCCGGGTCGAGGGTGAGAGGACGGATCTGGTCCTGCTCGGTATCGGCATCAACGTCGGCTCGGCGCCCGAGGTCGCGGCCACCCCGTTCGTCCCGGCCGCCGGGGTGGTGCCGAACGTGGCCCTTCCCGACCTCCTTTTTGGCCTGCTCGAGTCCCTGGCCCTCCGCTATCGCGAGCTACTGGGGTCCGGGATCGGGCCGCTGCTCTCGGGCTACCGGGCGGCGTGTCGGCTGGGTGGCCAGAGGGTCCGCGTCTACGCGAGCGACGTCGACGAGACCGCCCCCCCCTCCCGCTGGCCGGAGCCGCTGGCGGCGGGGGTGGTCCAGGGGATCCGGGACGACCTGGCGCTCCTGGTCGACGGCGCCCCGCCGATCCTGGGCGGCCGCCTCGCCCGCGAGGAGACCTGCCAGGCATTTGGCCTGGCCGATCCGGGCAGCCAGTTTCCCAGCTAGGCCCGAAAGACGTATGCTGTACGCCGGTCGCTGGAGCGTCACCTCGGGCTAGAGGCGTCCTTGAACCAGCCAACCTTCATCGCCGTCTGCAGTCTGGCAATCGCCACCGCATTCGTTCTGCTCGCGGTGCTCGGTCTCGCCATGAGGGCCATCACCGCCCTCTTCCCGGAGCGTGCCGCCGGGATCGACGTCGAGGTCGTCGCCGCCATAACGTCCTCCATCTCGGTGCTCTACCCCGGCGCCCGGGTGGCCAGGATCGCGGAGATCCCGTGCTCCTCACCTCCACCAACAAGACGATCCGTGTGATGTTCACGCCGTTCCGCGACGGGCTGCAAAGCTCGTTCGGCGGCAAGGTCCGCCTCGCCGACATCCTTCCGGCCATGGAGCTCTCGGCCCGGGAGGTGGGCATCCGCCACTTCGAGTTCGGTGGCGGGGCGCGGTTCCAGGCCCCCTTCTTCTACGTCGGCGAGGATCCCTTCCACTGCCAGGACGAGATGCGGCGGGTGGTCGGGCCCGACGTGGACCTGCAGATCCTCACCCGCTCGGTCTCCGGCGTGACCCTCACCACCCAGCGCCTGAAGACCCTCGAGCTGCAGGCCCGGCTGATGAAGAAGCACGGGACCACCTGGGACCGCAACTTCGACTACATGAACGACGTCTCCAACCTGGAGAAGACCGGGAAGCCGATCGTGGCGGCCGGCATGCACCATCAGCTCTGCGTGTCGATGATGGGGCTGCCCTTCCACGACGACACCGTCCACAACGCCGCCGCCTACGTCGAGGTGATCCGCAAGCTGATGGAGCGCGGCGTCCACTTCGACAGCGTGTGCATGAAGGACGCCTCCGGGACCACCGATCCCCGGACCTGCTACGAGACTGCCAAGGGGCTCCGGGCCCTGCTCCCCCCCGAGGTGCCCCTGTGGCAGCACACCCACGACACCGCCTCCATGGCCGTGGCCTGCTACATGGCCGGCATCGAGGGCGGCGTCGACGGCATCGACCTCTCGGTGCGCCCGATGGCCTCCGGCACCGTCCAGCCGGATGTCCGCTCCATGTGGCACGCCCTCAAGGGGACCGGCTACTCGCTGGACGTCGACGTCACCCGGATCGACGAGGTCGAGAGGATGCTGAACGACGGCCTCTCCGACTACGACTTCAACCCCGTCACCACCACCGCCGACGCCCGGGTGGTCAACTTCCCGATGCCCGGAGGCGCCATCGGCCCCAACGTCCACATGATGAAGGAGGCCGGCATCCTCAACAAGTACGGCCAGGTCCTGGCCGAGTTCCCGGTGGTGGTGAAGGCGGGCGGGGCCTTCACCAGCGTCACCCCGGGCAGCCAGCAGTACTGGCTGCAGGCCTTCAACAACGTCCTCTACGGGCGCTGGAAGAAGATCGACGCCGGCTACGGGAAGGCGGTGCTCGGCTACTTCGGGCGCCCGCCGCTCTCTCCGGACCCGGAGGTGGTCAAGATCGCCTCGGAGCAGCTCCACCTGGAGCCGTTCGTCGGCGACCCGCTCGAGGCGGCTCCCGACACCCTGGTCGCAGCGGAGGCGGCGCTTCGCGAGCGCAAGCTCCCGGTCACGGAAGAGAACGTCTTCCTGGTGGCCGCTGCCATGGTGCCCGGCAAGCAGATCGACCTGAACGAGGGCATCCGCCTCCTGACCGGAGCCGCCAAGATCGTGCTGCCGCTCAAGCGGAAGGCTCCCGAGGCGGCCGCGGCGGCCCCGGCGCCGGCCGCTCGACCGGCGCTGGCCGGGCCGGTCACCACCACCTGCGTGGTCGAGGAGAACGGTCGTCGCCGGGCCTTCAAGGTCACCATCGAGCCCCCCGAGGCGTCTGGCGAGGCGAAGGGGGCGGCGCCCGCGCCCGCTCCGCCGACCCCGAGCCCGGCGAGCCCGGGCCCGGGGACGCCGGTGTTCTCGCCGTTCGAGGGGAAGGTCCAACTGGTCGAGATCAAGGTCAAGGTCGGCGAGGTGGTGAAGAAGGGGCAGGTGATCGCCGCCGTCGAGGCGATGAAGGCCACCCACGACGTGATGGCGCCCTGCGATGGCAAGGTGGCGGCGGTGCACACCACCATCGGTGCGGACATCAGGGCAGGGGAGCCGATCCTGACCATCGGGGCCTAGGATGGGGGCTCTCTCCGCGCTGGTCCAGCAGTCCGGCCTCGCCGCCCTGAGCTGGCAGAACGTGGTGATGTACGCGGTGGGAGGGACCCTGGTCTTCCTCGCCATCCGCAAGGGCTACGAGCCGTTGCTGCTGATCCCGATCGGCTTCGGTGCCATCCTGGCCAACCTGCCGCTGGCCGCGATGAGCGCTGGGAGCGCGAGCACGGCCGGCAGCGGCTACTCTCCCGACGGGCTGCTCCAGCACGTCTACGACTCCGGGATCGCCACCCAGGTCCTGCCGCCCCTCATCTTCCTCGGTGTAGGCTCGCTCACCGACTTCCGCCCGCTGCTGGCGCGGCCGATGACCTTCCTGCTGGGTGCGGCGGCCCAGTTCGGGATCTTCGTCGCCGCCGTCGGCGCGGTGTACCTGTTCGGCTTCTCCCCGCACGAGGCGGCCTCGATCGGGATCATCGGTGGCGCCGACGGGCCCACCACCATCTTCGTGGCCAGCCGGCTGGCTCCCGACCTGCTCGGGTCGGTGGCGGTGGCCGCGTACAGCTACATGTCCCTGGTGCCGATCATCCAGCCTCCGGTGATCCGCCTGCTCACCACCCAGGCGGAGCGGGAGATCGAGATCCCACCCCCGCTGGCTGTCTCCCGAACCGCCGTGATCGTCTTCCCGGTCGTCACCGCCCTGCTCGCGGCGCTCTTCATCCCCGCCACCGCGCCGCTTCTGGGGATGCTGATGTTCGGCAACCTGCTGCGCGAGGCCGGGGTCACCGACCGGCTGTCGAAGACGGCCGGCGGCGCGCTGATCGACGTCACCACCATCTTCCTCGGCCTGACGGTGGGCGCCACCATGGCCGGCGACAGCTTCATCAAGCCCAAGACCCTCGGCATCCTGCTGCTCGGGGCGGTGGCCTTCGTGTTCGGCACCGCGGGGGGGGTGCTGCTGGCCAAGGCGCTCAACCTGCTCCTCCCCCAGGGAAGCAAGATCAACCCCTGCATCGGCGCGGCCGGCGTGTCCGCGGTGCCGATGAGCGCCCGGGTGGTTCAGCGTTTCGTGGCCGAGAGCACCGGAGGCCGGGTCAACCCGCTGATGGCGGCGATGGGCCCGAACGTGGCCGGCGTCATCGGCTCGGCGGTGGTGGCCGGCGTGTTCCTGGCGCTTCTGGGCTGAGGCGCGGCTCAGCCGGCCGGGGACGAGGCGCCGTCGCAGATCTCGGCGAACAGGCGGTGGGTCCATCCCGAGCCGCTCAGCTCCGGGTGGAACGTCGCCGCCAGCAGCCGCCCCTGACGGACCAGCACCGGGTGGCCTTCGTGCCCGGCCAGGATCGTCACCCCGGGGCCGACTCGGGAGAACCTCGGGGCGCGGATGAACACGCCGTTGACGGGCTGGGGGGCGCCCTCGATCTGCAGCGGCGCCTCGAAGCTCTCCCGCTGCCGGCCGTAGGCGTTGCGCTCGATGGTGGCGTCGAGCAGGCCGAGCGCCGGCTGGGCGGGGACCACCTCGCGGGCCAGCAGGATGGCGCCGGCGCAGGTGCCGAACAGGGCCCCGCCGTCGCGGTGGAACGCCTGCAGCGCGGCGAGCCACGGCTCGTCGCGCATCAGGTTCAGGATCGCCCCGCTCTCGCCCCCCGGGATCACCAGGCCGGCCAGGCCGGCGAGCTGGGCACACCGCCGCACCTCGCGGGTGGCCACGCCTTCGGCCTCGAGGGCCGCGGCGTGGGCCGCGAAGGCCCCCTGCAGGGCCAGCACGCCCACCGGCCGGACCACGTTCACCAACCGCGGGTCTGGAGCCGCGACTCCTCCGGCAACGTCCCCATCTCGATCCCCGGCATCGCCTCGCCCAGGCCTCGCGACACCTCGGCGACGACGGCCGCGTCCTCGAAGTGGGTGGTGGCGCGGACGATCGCCTTGGCGCGCAGGGCCGGGTCCGAGGACTTGAAGATCCCGGATCCCACGAAGACCGCCTCCGCCCCCAGCAGGCGCATCAGCGCGGCGTCGGCGGGGGTGGCGATGCCTCCGGCGGCGAAGTTCGGGACCGGGAGCCGACCCTCGGCGGCGACCAGCTTCACGATCTCGTAGGGAGCACCCAGGCCCTTGGCCTCGGTCATCAGCTCCTCGGGGGGGAGCTGGGTGAGCCGCCGGATGCCGCCCATCACCGCCCGCATGTGCCGCACCGCCTCGACCACGTTGCCGGTGCCTGCCTCGCCCTTGGTCCGCAACAGGGCGGCGCCCTCGCCGATGCGCCGCAACGCCTCGCCCAGCTCGCGGCAGCCGCAGACGAAGGGCACCTTGAAGGCGTGCTTATCGACGTGGAATGCCTCGTCGGCCGGCGTCAGCACCTCGCTCTCGTCGATGTAGTCGACGCCCAGCGCCTCCAGCACCCGCGCCTCGGCGAAGTGGCCGATCCGGCACTTGGCCATCACCGGGATCGAGACCGCCCCCATGATCTTCTCGATGATGGTGGGGTCGGCCATCCGCGCCACCCCGCCCTCCTTGCGGATGTCGGCGGGCACGCGCTCCAGCGCCATCACCGCCACCGCTCCGGCATCCTCGGCGATCCGGGCCTGGCTGTCGTTGGTGACGTCCATGATCACGCCGCCCTTCAGCATCTCGGCCAGCCCCGTCTTCAGCGTCAACGTCCCCGTCTTCTTCTCATCCATCGTCATGACTCCACCTGGGGGTCAGGTCTAGACTTTTGACTAGAAAGTCAAAAGTCTAGACCTGACCCCCTGAATCGAGCAGCTCTCGTAGGGTTTGGGTGTCGATGTTGCCTCCCGAGACGACGGCGACCACGGGTCCTTTCAGGTCGCGGACCTTGCCGCTCCGGATGGCGGCGACGGCGGCGGCGCCGGACGGCTCGGCCAGCATCTGGTCCGAGTCGATCAGGGCGACCACGGCCTCGGCGATCTCCTGCTCGCTCACCAGCACGATCTCGTCGATGAGGTGGCGCGCCGCCTCGAACGGGACCCTACCGAACCCGCCCGCCAGGCCGTGGGCCCGGGTCGGCTGATGGCGGTAGGGGTCGATGGCGCGCCCCTCCCGGAGGCTGAGCAGGGCGGCCGGTGAGGCCTCGGGGTTGACGCCGACGACCCGGACGCCCGGTCTCGTCTCCTTGACGGCCACGGCGATGCCGGCGATCAGCGCGCCCCCGCCCACGGGGACCACCACCGCGTCGAAGTCGGCGAGCTGCTCGGTGATCTCCAGGCCGATCGTCCCCTGGCCGGCGACCGTGGCCGGATCGTCGTAGGGGGAGACGTAGGTGGCGCCCGACCGCCGGCAGCGGTCGAGGGCGGCCTGCTGCGCCTCCTCGAAGGTGGTGCCGATCAGATGCACCTCCACCGGGTAGTCCCGCAGCCGGCCGAGCTTGGCGGGGGACGCGTCCGACTGGACGTAGACGGTGGCCTGCCGCACGGCCAGCGCCTGGCACGCGTGGGCCACGCCCAGGGCGTGGTTGCCGGCCGAGGCCGCCACCACCCCGCGGGCCCTCTCGTCGTCGCTCAAGGCCCCGATCCGGCTCAGCGCCCCCCTCGGCTTGAAGGAGCCCGTGTGCTGGAGGTTCTCCTGCTTCAACCACACGTCGTGGCCCGTCTGCCGGCTCAGCCCCGCCGAACGGGTGAGGGGAGTCGTCAGCACGCGGCCTCCCAGCCGCGCGCGGGCCGCCAGCACGTCGTCGTGGGAGACTCGATTGTCTCGATTCAATTCATCGCTCAATGCCCTATCCCCACGGACTTGCTATAAATTTGCATTGACGGGGCCGGCTGTCAAGGGGCATATTGTCATGGATACAATGTGGTGTCCCGATCTCTCGCAGAGCTCCGGCCCGCGCTATCTCGCCCTCGCCGACGCGTTGGCCGAGGATCTCGCGGGGGGCGCCCTGCGCCCAGGCACCCGGCTGCCCACGCACCGGGAGCTGGCCCACCGGCTCGGCGTGACGGTGGGGACCGTGTCCCGGGCCTACGCCGAGGCGGCGCGGCGCGGCCTGGTGGCCGGAGAGGTCGGCCGAGGCACCTTCGCGCTGGAGCCCGGCCCCGACTACGTGCCCCTGGGGGGCTCGGTCTCGTCCGCCGACCGTCCCTTCGACCTGAGCGTCAACCACCCGCCGGTCCCCGCCTCCGAGTCCCGCCGGGGCGTGCTGCAGGCCACGCTACGCACGCTTGCCGACCGGGCGGACCTGGGGCGGCTGATGGCCTACCCTCCCGACCACGGCCACCTCGCCCACCGTGAGGCCGGCGCCGCCTGGATCCGGAGGTCCGGGCTTCCGGCCGGCCCCGAGAACGTGGTGGTCTGCAGCGGCAGCCAGCACGCCGTGGCGACCATCCTGGCGACCCGGCTCCGGCCGGGAGACCAGGTGCTCACCGAACGCCTCACCTACCCCGGGATGAAGGCGGTGGCCGGCTTGCTGCATCTGGAGCTGGTGGGGTTACCGCTCGACGAGGAAGGCCTCTTGCCGGACGAGCTGGAGCGCGCCTGCCGAGGGGGGCGATCCCGGGCCCTGTACTGTGTCCCCACCATCCACAACCCGACCGGCGCGGTGATGTCGGAAGAGCGGCGGGCGGCGGTTGCCGCCATCGCCCGCAAGCACGGGGTGGTGATCGTCGAGGACGACATCCACGCCCTGCTCCCGGAGGAGCGCCCACGCCCGCTCTCGAGCTTCGCCCCCGAGATCAGCTACTCGGTGACCAGCACCTCGAAGGTGCTGGCGCCCGGGCTCAGGATCGGCTTCATCCGCGCACCGGACGGCGCGGTCGATCAGCTCGCCGCCGGGATCCGCGCCACCACCTGGGCGGCCGCTCCTCTGATGGCCGAGGTCGCGGCGACCTGGATCCGCGACGGGACCGCCGATGCCCTGCTGGCGGATCGCCGACGCGAGGCGGCCGAGCGGCAGGCGCTGGCGGCTCGGGCGCTGGGCCCAGCCCGGTTCCGCGCCCACCCCCTCGGCTACCACCTGTGGCTGGAGCTCCCCGAGCCTTGGCGATCGCAGACCTTCGCCGAGCAGGTCCGCCAACGTGGTGCCCTGGTCACGCCGGCCGAGGCGTTCGTGGTCGGGAGGGGCCGTGTCCCGCACGCCGTCCGCCTGTGCCTGGGCGCCGAGACCGACCGGGCCCGGCTCACGGAAGGCCTGGACCGGGTCGTCGAGACGCTCGCCGCGCCCCTCGACGCGACGTTCCACGGAGTTTGACCGGTTCGAATCTTTGACAACGGGCGAGCAAGACTGTAATTTCCATCCGGAAAGAAGGATCTGCCGGTGAAGCTGTCGCCGACCATCGAGAAGTTCGTCCTCCACTGGGGAGAGATGGGGACCCGTTGGGGGGTCAATCGGACCGTCGCCCAGATCCACGCTCTGCTCTACATCTCACCCCATCCCATGCACGCGGAGGAGATCGCCGAGACCCTCACGGTGGCGCGCTCCAACGTCAGCACCAGCCTGCGCGAGCTACAGGCCTGGCAGTTGGTCAAGGTCGTCCACCTGCTCGGGGACCGGCGCGACCACTTCCAGGCCATGACCGACGTCTGGGAGATGTTCCAGGTGATCCTGGAGGGTCGCAAGCGCCGCGAGGTCGATCCGACCCTTGCCGTGCTGCGCGAGTGCGTGGCCGAGGGTGAGGCGTCGGGCGAGCTCGACGGCCAGTCCCGTGAGCGGCTGCTCGAGATGCTGGCCTTCTTCGAGATGACGACGTCCTGGTACACGCAGGTCACGCGCATGCCCCGCAGCACCCTGACGCGCTTCGTCAAGATGGGCAGCAAGGTGGCCAAGCTGCTCGACGGCGAGCACTAGGGGACCGGCCCCGGGGCGGGGGACACGATCCCGAATCCGCTGGACTGCGTGCGGGGACATGACCGGGTTTCGCCGGTCGCAGTGAAACCCGGATCGTGTACCCGGACGACGGTGCGGATTCGGGTCATGT
>CAZNNH010000153.1:0-15224 GCA_964574335.1 uncultured Acidobacteriota bacterium
GCCACTCCGTGGAGCGCCTCGCTCCAGTACTCGTACGGCGGGACCCCGAGCCGCGGGATGGCGGGAGCGCTGTCCATCAGCTGCGCCGCCTTCTCGTCGAGGGTCATTCGCGAGATGAGGTCGCGGACCCGCGCCTCGCGGCAGACGCCCGGGTCCTTCCAAACCGGGTGCTCTTCGCCGAGTGCGGTGCTTGGGAGCCACGCGAGGACGGAGCAGAGGGCGACAGGGGCGAGCGGGCGGATTGTCGTTCGGCGCATGGTCACCTCGTGGAGAGGACGCGATGCTAGCACGACGCCCCTCCTCTTTCGGCGCGTCGGCCGGCCGGCCGGAGCGCTCCGGCATCCGCTCAGGCGCGCCGATGGGAGCGAAAGGCCTCGGGTGAGAGCCCGTAGACGCGCTTGAAGGCCTTGGAGAAGTGGTAAGGGTCCTCGTAGCCCACTTGCCGGCCCACCTCTCTGACCAGCAGGCCACGGTCCAGCAGCAGCACCGCGGCGCGCGCCATCTTCAGCCGGACCAGGAGCTGGTAGGGGGAGATCACGTCGTAGCGGTGGAAGAGGCGACAGAGGTGCGCCTCGCTCACGGAGCAGGCCGCGGCCGCTTCCGCAAGCGAGCGTAGCTGCAGGCCGCGTCTCTCGAGGTAGCTTCGGCACCGCTGGTAGGTGCCCCAGGCGGCTGAGGGTGCGCCCTCCTCCGGGACGGCTTCGTCGGCGGCCAGCAGCACGATCTGCTCGAGGAGGAGGACCGAGAGCCGGTCGGTGTGGGTCGCCGGGCGCTGGCCGACCCGCTGTAGCTCGTCGAAGAGCGCACCCAGACGCGCGGGCTCACGCACGCGAAGCGGCCGCAGCTCCGCCCACGGGCCGGAGCCCACCAGCCGCTGGGCCATCTGCCCCGCGAAGTCCACGAAGTACTTGACCATGGGCGGACCCTGCCCGACGTCGATCCGGTGCGGGAGGCCGGGGCCGTAGCGGAACAGGGAGCCCGGGCTCAGCGGAAAGCGGGCCCCTCCGAGAAGGAGGGTCCCCGAGCCCGAGGCCACGTACTCGATGGAGTGGTAGCGGAAGCCGGGGCGGTCGATCTGGTACCTGGTTCCGCAAACCTCGCGGCCTCCGCAGACCACGCACAGCGCCACCTCGGGCGCGGGCTCGAGGTTGAGGAAGTAGTACTCGCCGTCCAGGACCTGTCTCGAGATGAAGGTCGCGCCGGGCGGGATCGGTTGGCCCATCGGCAAAGAATGTACATCACTGGGCCAACTCCAGCCATTCTCGGGAGGCCCGGGCGGATGTAGCCTAGCCACACGAGCGGCGGCGGCCACTGCGGCGGCCGGAAGGAGGCCTGAGATGCCGGCGGAGCGACCACGGATGACGGGCGCCATCCTGCCGGGCGACAGCACAGTCGAGCTGCGCAGCTTCGACATCCCGACGCCGGGTCACGGCGAGGTGCTGATCCGCACCAAGGCGGTGACCATCTGCGGCTCGGATATCCGTTGCATCTACCGCGAGCACACCGGGAAGGGGCCCGAGGGCTATCAGCCAGGCCAGATCGCCGGGCACGAGCCCTGCGGCCAGATCGCCGAGTGCGGCCCCGGCTGTCGCCGCTTCCAGACCGGCGACCGGGTGATCGTCTACCACATCTCGGGCTGCGGCGTGTGCTACGACTGCCGCCGTGGCTACATGATCTCGTGCACCAGCCGTTGGCGCCGTGCGTACGGCTGGCAGCGCCACGGGGGGATGGCGGAGTACATCCTCGCCGAGGAGAAGGACCTCGTGGCGCTGCCTGCAGAGCTGAGCTACTGCGACGGAGCGCAGGTTGCATGTGGCTTCGGTACCGTCTACGAGGGGATCCGGAAGGTCGGCGTGAGCGGCGACGATGCCGTGCTGGTGACTGGCCTGGGGCCGGTCGGACTGGCAGCCGCAATGCTGGCCCGAGCCCTGGGCGCCCGTCTCGTCATCGGCATCGACGTCATCCCGGAGCGCCTCGATCTGGCGCGGTCCCTTCGCCTCTGCGACGTGGCGCTCGAGGCCGCCGCCGACAACGTGGCCGAGGTCCGCCGCCTGACCGGGGGCAGCGGGGTCGAGCGGGCCTTCGACTGCTCGGCCAACGCGAAGGCTCGCCTCACCGCCATCCAGGCGACCCGCAAGTGGGGTCGTATCTGCCTGCTCGGAGAGGGCGGCCCGCTTTCGCTGGAACCATCTCCGGACCTGATCCACGACCAGAAGACGGTCTACGGGTCGTGGGTGACGAGCCTGTGGCTGATGGAAGACCTCGTCGAGCACCTGGTGCGGTGGCAGCTCCATCCCGATCGGCTGGTGACCCACCGCTTCCCGCTGGAGCGGGCCTCGGAGGCCTACGCGCTGATGGCCAGCGGCCGCTGCGGCAAGGTGGCCGTCGTCTTCGACGAGGAGCTCCGGTGAGCGAACAGGGCCATCCGCTCGCCGCCGACGGCGTGGACCCCGACCGGGTTCCCAAGCGTCGCCTCGCCTCCGGAGCGGGGATCCCGGTCGTCGGCCTCGGGACGTTCGGGTCCGATCACGTCGACGCGCCGACCGTGGCGCGGGCGGTTCGCGGCGCAGCCGAGGTCGGCTACCGCCACTTCGACTGCGCCTCGGTCTATGGCAACGAAGCGGAGATCGGAGCGGCGCTTCGGGAGGTGGTTGGTTCCGGGGTGCCCCGCGAGGCGCTGTGGATCACCTCCAAGCTCTGGAACGACAGGCACGGCGAGGGCGACGTCGCGCCGTCGTGCGAGCAGAGCCTGCGCGACCTGAAGCTCGACTACCTCGACCTCTACCTGGTCCACTGGCCGTTCCCCAACTCCCACCCAACCGGCTGCGACGTGACGTCACGGTCCCTGTCCGCGAGCCCCTACCGGCACGAGAGCTACATGCGGACCTGGCGACAGATGGAGGAACTGGTCCGCCGCGGTCTGGTGCGGCACCTCGGGACCTCCAACATGACGATCCCGAAGCTCCAGCTCCTGCTGCGAGACGCCGAGATCGCGCCGGTCGCCAACCAGATGGAGCTCCACCCGCACTTTCAGCAGCCGGACCTCGTACGCTACGTGGCCGAGCAGGGTTTGGTCCCCATCGGGTACAGCCCGATCGGCTCGCCGGGCCGCCCCGCGCGCGACCGTACTCCCGATGACACGGTCGACGTCGAGGACCCGGTGATCGTGGCCATCGCCGACCGCCTGGGCGTCCATCCCGCCGTCGTCTGCCTCAAGTGGGGGATGAAGCGCGGACACGTCGTCATCCCGTTCTCCGCCAGGCGGGCGAACTACCTGGCCAATATCAGGGCCGCGGTAACGCCGCCTCTCACCGACGCCGACATGAAGGCCATCGCCGCCATCGACCGCAACTGCCGGCTCATCAAGGGCCAGGTGTTCCTGTGGCGCGAAGGCCAGAGCTGGGAGGACCTATGGGACCTGGACGGACGGATCACACAGTGAGACCGGCCGCGCGCCGGCTGCTGGCGGCGGCCGCCGTGCTTGCGGCGACGCCGCTGCTGGGTCAGCCGCTACCACCGGTGCCACCCGTCCCCGGGCCCGCCGAACCCCTCGCCATCGCGGAGGGTCCGTTTGCGCCCACGTACGACTCTCTCGCCCGGTACCAGTGTCCCGACTGGTTCCGCGACGCCAAGCTCGGCTTCTGGGCCCACTGGGGACCGCAAGCGGTCCCCATGTTCGGCGACTGGTACGCGCGGAACATGTACCGGCAGGGCCACAAGCAGTACCAGGACCATCTCGAGCGGTACGGTCATCCCTCGAAGAGCGGCTGGAAGGACGTGATCCCGTTGTGGAAGGCCGAGAGATGGGACCCGGCCCGGCTGATGGCCCTCTACAAGAAGGCCGGGGCGCGCTACTTCGTCAGCATGGGCGTGCACCACGACAACTTCGACCTGTGGGACTCCAGGTTCCATCGCTGGAACGCCGTGAAGATGGGGCCGCACCGTGACGTGGTCGCCGAGTGGCAGCGGGCGGCCAAGGCGGCGGGTCTGCCATTCGGCGTCTCCGAGCACCTCGGCGCCAGCTTCACCTGGTGGCAGGGGAGCCATGGCAGCGACCAGACCGGTCCTCTCGCCGGCGTCCCGTACGACGGGGCCGACCCACGCTGGCAGGACCTCTATCACCCCAAGGCGGCGCCCGGCGACACCGAGTGGTACAGCACCGACCCGGCGTGGCAGCGTGAGTGGTTCGCCCGCATCCAGGACCTGGTGGACCACTACCAGCCCGACCTCCTCTACACGGACGGCGGCGTGCCCTTCGGGAACGATACGGGCCGGAGCCTGATCGCCCACCTCTACAACCGCTCGGCGGCCCGGCACTCCGGTCGGCCCCACGTCGTCTACACCTGCAAGCAGGAGTCACACGGGATGTGGGTGCAGGACGTCGAGCGGGGTGTGCTCGAGGGGATCAGCGAGTTTCCGTGGCAGACCGACACCTCGATCGGCGATTGGTTCTACAACCGCGAGTGGAAGTACCGATCGGTCCGTTGGGTGATCCACATGCTGGTCGACGTGGTCAGCAAGAACGGGAACCTGCTCATCAACATCGTCCAGCGACCCGACGGGAGCCTCGACTCGGAGGTCGAGGGGATGCTCTCGGAGATGGCGGACTGGATGGCGATCAACGGCGAGGCGATCTACGGGACCCGCCCCTTCACGGTCTTCGGCGAGGGCCCGGTCCGCGTCGAGGGCGGGGCCTTCAAGGAGGACGCCGCCTTCACCGCCGAAGACGTCCGCTTCGCCACGAAGGGCGAGACCCTCTACGCGTTCGTCCTCGGCTGGCCGAAGCAGGCGATCACCATCCGCACCCTCGGGACGTCCGCTGGACGCGTGACCGGGGTGCGCCTTCTCGGTTACCACGGCTCGATCGAATGGGGTCAGGGACCGTCCGGCCTCACCATCTCCTTGCCGCCCGACCCACCCTGTGACCACGCGGTCGCGTTCGCGATCGACGGCGTGGTGGGGCCATCGGCCGGCACTGTGCGAGAGTAGCGGTGCACGGGATCTGCCGGTCTGCCGCTGAGGCGTTCGACATTCCGCTTTCCGGAGACAGGGAGGGTGTGATCACCGGAAGACGGTACCGTGGCAGCCTCCATCTCGACCCCTACGAGGTCGACCTGGTACAGTGACCGCACTGTGACGTGCTGACGAGGAGCGAGGTCCTCATGTCTTCCCCCTGCCGCGTTGCCGCATTGGTCGCGGTCCTCACCGCGCTCACATCCCTCTCCGGAGCCGGCGGCCTCCGGTACCAACAGACCTCCGACGGCCTCTCGGCCGACGTGGAGGGCGGGCACCTGACGCTTTCGCTCTGCTCCGAGCGTGCCGTGCGCGTGCTCTTCGCGCCCGACGACGGTCCCAGGCCCGCCCCGAGCCTCGCGGTGGTGCACCCGTGCGCAGGCTTCCGTCAGTTCGACCTCCGTGAGACGGAGACCGTCGTTTCGCTGGTGACCTCACGCCTCGAGACGCGCCTCGACCGGAGGACCGGAGCCGTCTCCTTCTACGATCCCGACGGCCGGCCGCTGCTGGCGGAGACGCCGGGCGGCCGGTCACTGGTGGAGGTCGAGGTTCTCGGCCTGAAGACCCACCATGCGGAGCAGCGCTTCGACTGGGCGACCGACGAGGGCCTGTACGGCCTCGGCGCACAGCAGAGCGGCCTCGTCAACTACCGCGGCCACGACGTCCTCCTGGTCCAGGAGAACACCGTCGACGCGGTGCCGGTACTCCTCTCGTCCCGAGGCTACGGCATCCTGTGGGACAACGCCTCCGAGACCCGGCTCCGCGACGCCGCGGCTGAGAATCCCGCGCATCCCGACGGGACCAGCGCCCGCTCTTCGGTGCGCTCCGGCGCCCTCTGGTCCCAGATGGCCGAGACCGTCGATTACACCTTCCTCTACGGACCGGACCTCGACGACGTGGTCGCGTCCTATCGCCAGCTCACCGGGGCCGCCCCCCTCTTCGGCCGCTGGGCCTATGGCTTCTGGCAGTGCAAGGAGCGCTACAAGACCCAGCAGGAGCTGGTCGGGATCGTCCGCGAGCTCCGCCGGCGGCAGATCCCGCTGGATGCCGTGGTACAGGACTGGTTCTACTGGGACCCGTTCAAGTGGGGATCGCACCGCTTCGACCGTGAGCGCTATCCGGACCCGGTGGCGATGATCCGCGACCTGCACGCGATGAACGCCAAGCTCATGATCTCGGTCTGGGCCAAGTTCCTCCCCGGCAGCGACAACTACACCGAGATGGCCGCCCACGGCTTCCTCTACCCGCCGTTCGACGAGGCGCACGGCGGGCCCGAGGGGAACTCGGAGCAGTACTACGACGCCTTCAACCCTGAGGCACGGGCCCTCTACTGGCGGCAGATCGACGAGCAGCTGTTCTCCAAGGGGGTCGACGCCTGGTGGCTCGACGCCACCGAGCCCGAGATCGGCGACCTGAAGGGCGACGCGGCCCGACGGGTGATGGCCGAGACCGCCCTCGGGCCGGGAGCGCGTCAGCTCAACGCCTACTCGCTGATGACGACCGAGGCCGTGTACCGCGGCCAGCGCCAGTCGGACCCGACCAAGCGTGTGTTCATCCTGACCCGGTCCGCCTTCGCCGGACAGCAGCGGAACGCGGCCGCCACCTGGTCGGGGGACATCGACGCCACCTGGGACGTGCTCGCCAAGCAGGTGGCGGCCGGCATCAACTTCGGGCTCTCCGGCCTCCCCTACTGGACGACGGACATCGGGGGTTTCTTCGTCAACGAGTATCCGAGGGGCGGCGACGACCCGGCCTACCAGGAGCTGTTCACGCGCTGGTACCAGTGGGGGGCCTTCTGTCCGATCTTCCGCGTCCACGGGACCACCGTGCCGCGCGAGATGTGGCGCTTCGGCGAGCCGGGGAGCTGGGCCTACGACACCCAGCTCCGCTTCGACCGCCTGCGCTACCGACTCATGCCCTACATCTACTCACTGGCGGGCGACGTCACCCATCACGGCGGCAGCATCCTGCGCGGCCTGCCGTTCGACTTCCGCGGCGACCCCCGCGTGCGGGACATCGCCGACGAGTACCTGTTCGGCCGCGCGTTCCTGGTGAGCCCCGTGCTTCAACCGCTCCGGTATGGCGCGCTGCACTCGAGCGCGGTGGGCCGGGCGATCCCGGCCAGTGCCCTGGAGGCGCCGGACGGCGCGGCAGGAGCGCTCCAGGGCGACTACTTCGCCGATCCGACGCTCACCCGTCGGGTCGCCTCTCGACAGGACGCGGCCATCGAGTTCGACTGGGGCCTGGGCTCGCCCCTGCTTGGCGTCCCCGCCGACCAGTTCAGCGTGCGCTGGACCGGAAGGCTTCAGGCGCCGGAGACGGGTGAGTACGAGCTGGCGACGGTGGCGGACGACGGGGTCCGTCTCTGGCTCGACGGCAAGCTGCTGATCGACGACTGGAACCAGCACGCGCCCGAGTACCACTCCGGTCGCATCGCCCTCGAGGCTGGCCGGTGGTACGCCCTCAGGCTCGAGTACTACGACGAGATCCTGGGGGCCAGCGTGAAGCTCCGGTGGACGCTGCCCAGCGACCGGGTGAGCGCGGAAGCCCCGCCGGCCACGCCGATGCTCCGCCGGGTCTACCTGCCGGCCGGCTCGGACTGGTACGACTTCTGGACCGGCGGGCGGCTCACCGGCGGTCGGACGGTCGACTCGCCGGCGCCGCTCGAGATCATGCCCCTGCACGTGCGGGCGGGCTCGATCGTGCCGCTCGGCCCGCACCTGCAGTACGCAAGTGAGAAGCCGGCGGACCCGATCGAGCTGCGCGTCTATCGGGGTGCCGACGGCCGTTTCGAGCTTTACGAGGATGAGGGCGACGGCTACGACTACGAGAACGGCGCCTTCGCCATCATCCCGATCGAGTGGAGTGAGGCGCAGGGCACGCTCACGATCGGCCCTCGTCGGGGCCGGTTCCCGGGCATGCTGGAACGCCGAGGTTTCCGCGTCGTCTTCGTGCGCGAGGGCCACGGTATCGGTGTCGAGCCGGAGACGCAGGCTGACGCTGTCGTCGTCTATGACGGTCAGCCGCTGGCGGTGCATCCACGTGACCCCCACTGACCCAAGACAGGAGATGCCCAGATGAGGTTCCGACCCTTCCCGATAGCCCTGCTCTGGTTGGCCAACCTGACGTCGTTCGCGCAGGAGCCGAGCCGCGCCCCCTACCTGGATCCTGCCCTCAGCCCGCAGGTCCGTGCGGCAGACCTCGTCTCCCGCATGACCCTGGAGGAGAAGGTGCTCCAGATGCAGAGCACCGCCCCTGCCGTTCCACACCTCGGGATACCCGCCTACAACTGGTGGAACGAGGCCCTTCACGGCGTGGTGCAGGGCCGGGCCACCGTCTTTCCGCAGGCCATCGGCCTTGCGGCCACCTGGGACACCGATCTGATGTATCGGGTGGCCGACATCATCTCCACCGAGGCCCGCGCCAAGTACAACGACGCGCTGACACGTCCCGCCCCCACCGGCCCGGAGACGCTGATGACGCTTCCCGGTCGCACGGCCGGGCTGACCTACTGGTCGCCCAACATCAACATCTTCCGCGACCCCCGCTGGGGACGCGGCCAGGAGACCTACGGGGAGGATCCCCATCTGACCGGCCGGATGGCCGTCGCCTTCGTCACCGGGATGCAGGGGAACGACCCCCGCTACCTCAAGGTCGTCGCCACGCCCAAGCACTACGCCGTGCACAGCGGTCCGGAGCCGGATAGACACACCTTCGACGCCCAGGTGAGCGAGCAGGACATGGTGGACACGTACCTGGCGGCATTCCGCACGTCCGTCATCGAGGGGAAGGCCGAGTCGATCATGTGCGTCTACAACGCGGTGAACGGGACGCCCGGCTGCGCCAGCGCCGACCTGCTGCAGCGCCGGCTTCGGGACCAATGGGGCTTCGAAGGTTACGTGGTGAGCGACTGCGGGGCGGTGAACGACATCCACCGCAACCACAAGTACACGTCGACGCTGGGCGAGGCCGCCGCGGCGGCCGTCAAGGCCGGCACGGACCTCACCTGCGGCACCGAGTACCGGACGCTGGTCGACGGGGTGAAGGCCGGACACGTCACCGAAGCCGAGATCGACCGCGCCGCGGAACGGCTCTTCGTGGCCCGTTTCCGCCTGGGCATGTTCGATCCTGCCGAGCAGGTCCCCTACTCGAAGATCTCCATCGCCGAGAACGACTCGGCCGTCCACCGCGAGGTGGCGCGGGACGCCGAGCGCAAGGCCATCGTCCTGCTGAAGAACGATGGCGGCGTGTTGCCGCTGGATCCGTCGATGCGCAGGATCGCCGTGGTCGGCCCCGCGGCTGATGATCCGGTCGCGCTGCTGGGCAACTACCATGGCATCTCCTCCAAGCAGGTCACTCCGCTCCAGGGGATCGAGCAACAGTTCAGGGCGGCGCAGGTGCGCTACGCCCTGGGCGCCACCTACACCGCCAGCACCCACGCCCTGATCCCCTCCACCTTCCTGGCTTCGACGGCCGGCGGCGCCCGTGGCGTGATGGCCGAGTACTTCGACAACGCCGACCTGCAGGGAGAGCCCAGGCTGAGCCGGCCCGAGCCACGCGCCTACTTCCAGATGGACATGGAGGACCCCGCCGTGGTCGCTGCCGTCGGCCAGTCCGCCTACTCCATACGCTGGATGGCGACGCTGTCGCCGCCGGCGACCGGCGAGTACGACCTGACCCTTCGCACCGGGATGTGGAACCGGACTGCCAGCGCCCGCCTCTACCTCGACGAGGAGGAGGTCGGCTTCGACACCGGCCCCTCCACGCCGGGGCCGCGACGCCCCCCACACGCCCGGGTCCAGCTCGCGGCGGATCGGAAGTACGCGCTGCGCGTGGAGTACCGGCAGCCGGGGTCCGGCGGCACGCTTCAGCTCGGCTGGATCCCGCCCGAGGGCACCGCCCTGGCGGAGGCCGATGCCCTGATGAGGGATTCTGATGTCTCGATCGTCTTCGTCGGGCTGAGCTCCGAGCTGGAGGGGGAGGAGATGCGGGCGGTGGAGATCCCCGGCTTCCGTGGTGGGGACCGCACCAGCCTCGATCTCCCGGAGCCCCAGGAGGCTCTGGTCAGGGCCGCCGTCGCCACCGGCAAACCCGTGGTGGTCGTGCTGACTAGCGGCAGCGCGATCAGCGCCAACTACGCCGCCAAGCACGCCACCGCCGTGCTCGCCGCGTGGTACGGAGGCGAGGAGGCCGGATCGGCGATCGCCGAGACGCTGGCCGGAGTCAGCAACCCGGCCGGTCGCCTCCCGGTGACCTTCTACAGGGGCGTCGATCAGCTTCCGCCCTTCACCGACTACGACATGAAAGGCCACACCTACCGCTATTTCGAGGGTGAGCCTCTCTACCCCTTCGGCTTCGGGCTCAGCTACTCGGCCTTCACGTATTCGGGACTGAGCGCCGCACGAACCGAGGCGGGCGCAGAGATCCGGGCGACGGTAGCGAACACGTCGGCGCGCGACGGCGACGAGGTGGTCCAGCTCTACGTGGCTGGCGAGCCAGGAGAGGGGGCGCCGGTGCGAAGCCTCCGCGGCTTCCAGCGGATCCATCTGCGTGCCGGCGAGAGTCGAGAGGTGATCTTCACGCTCGATGCCGACACGCTGCCGGCTTCCCAGGTGAACGTCAGTGTGGGCGGCGGCCAGCCCCTGGGGGGCATTCCGCACGTGGCCGGCACGCTGTAACCGCGCTCGGCAGCCCGTGTTCCAGCCACCAGCGGGGACCGCTGCACCAGAGGAGGGACCCATGCGAGCTCCGGCTCAAGCTGGGCGGATCGCCGGGATGGTCGTGCTTGTGGCCGCCTCGGCGCTGTGCGTCGGGGCCGACTCACCCCGGACCACGCTACCGTTCGACCGCGGCTGGCGGTTCCATCTCGGCGACATCCAGGGCGGGCAGCGGCCAGCGCTGGACGATTCCGGGTGGGCCTCGCTCGACCTGCCCCACGACTGGAGCATCGGTCGGCAACCTGCCTCTGCTCCGACACCGGAGCCGGCAACGGTCTTCCATCTGGTTCCAGGGGAGTGGCGTTTTCGCAGAGGCGACGACCTCGCCTGGAAGGCCCCCGACCTCGATGATCGCTCCTGGCAGACGGTGGCCCTGCCGTCGAGCTGGGAGCAGCACTCGGACTACACCGAAGACAACGTCTACGGCTGGTACCGCCGCGATCTGACCATCCCCGCCGCCCTGGAGGGCCGGGACATTCTGATCGACGTCGGCAGGATCGACGACGCCGACGAGACCTACTTCAATGGGGTGAAGGTGGGCGGTATGGGGCGGATGCCGCCCGCCTACATCTCGGCATGGGACATCGTCCGCCACTACCAGGTGCCTTACGACATCATCCGCTACGGCGGACGGAACCGCATCGCCGTCAGGGTCTTCGACGGCATCCAGGGAGGCGGGATCTACGCCGACGCACCAGCGATCAGCGAGGGCCCCTTCTCCTCGACCAGCCCCGGAGGAGCCGGCGCCGGCTACATCGATGCGGGCACCGCCTGGTACCGCAAGACCTTCACCCTCCCCACGGACGCCGAAGGGCGGCGCGTCTTCATCGAGTTCGACGGCGTCTACATGAACAGCGACGTCTGGATCAACGGCGTCCATCTCGGGAACAGACCCTACGGCTATTCCAGCTTTCGCTACGAGCTCACCCGCCATCTCCGTCTCGACGCCCAGAGCAACGTCCTGGCGGTCCGGGTAGACGTACAGCAGCCCTGCTCACGCTGGTACTCCGGCGCAGGCATCTACCGCAGCGTCCGCCTGCTGATCACCGATCCCGTGCACATCGCGCAGTGGGGCACCTATGTGAGCACACCGCAGGTGTCGGCGGAAGCGGCGATGGTCCGGGTGGCCACCACCGTCCAGAACGGCTCCGCCGGGGCCGCGCTCGCGACTCTCGAGACCGTCATCCTGGACGCCTCCGGGCGCCAGGTTGCACGTCACCAGGCCCGCCGGACGCTCGACACCGGGAGCACCGCCGTCTTCGAGCAGCTGCTTCGGGTTTCGAGGCCCGCATTGTGGTCCCTCGAAGCCCCGACCCTCTACCGGGTTCGATCGGGCCTTCATGCCGATGGCCGTCTTGCAGATGCCACCGAGACTCCGTTCGGAATCCGTGCCGCCGAGTTCCTGCCGGACAGGGGATTTCTCCTGAACGGCGGACGCGTGGAGATCCGGGGCGTGTGCCTGCATCACGACCTCGGGTGCCTCGGGGCTGCGGTGCGCAGGCGTGCAATCGAGCGACAGCTTGAGATCATGAAGAGGATGGGCGCTAACGCCATACGTACCAGCCACAACCCGCCGGCACCCGAGGTGCTCGATCTCTGTGATCGCATGGGCTTGCTGGTCATGGACGAGGCCTTCGATGAGTGGAGGCAGCCCAAGACGATGTTCGGATATGGTCGCTTCTTCGACGAGTGGAGCCAGAGGGACGTCTCCGACATGATCCGTCGTGATCGCAACCATCCCAGCGTCATCCTGTGGAGCATCGGCAACGAGATCCCAGAGCAGGACGATCCGGATGCGTACAAGATGTCGAAGCGCCTCGTCGACATCGCTCACGCCCTCGACCCGACTCGGCCGGTGACCGCCGGATGCAACAGCCCCGAGGCCGCCGTCAGAAGCGGGTTCGCGAAGGCGCTGGACGTCTTCGGCATCAACTACTCGGTCCCCTTCTACCAGACGGCCCGGGGGACGGCGAAGCTGGTCGCATCGGAGACCACCTCCGCCGTGAGCACGCGTGGGGAGTACAACCTGGTCCCTGACGGGGCGGGCGTGAAGGTCCTTCCCGAGTGGCGCAACCAGTGCTCGTCCTACAACGACGCGACGGCGGCCGCGGCGATCCAGTCCGTGAGGAAGGCGCCCTGGGTCGCCGGCCAGTTCGCCTGGAGTGGCTTCGACTACATCGGCGAGCCGTCGCCCTTCAGTTGGCCATCGGTGAGCTCCTACTTCGGGATCGTGGATCGCTGCGGGTTCCCCAAGGACCGGTACCACCTCTACCAGAGCCAGTGGACCCACACGCCCATGGTCCACATCCTCCCGCACTGGAGCTGGCAGGGATTCGAAGGTCGGGAGATCCCGGTCTGGGTCTACAGCAACGGCGACTCGGTGGAGCTGTTCTTGAACGACCGCTCGCTCGGCGAGAAGAGCTTCCGGGACACGAGCGACCTCCGTCTGGTCTGGAACGTGCCCTACTCCCCTGGGACGCTGAGGGCGGTCGCCCGCAGGGCCGGGAAGGCCGTCGCCTCGAGCGAGGTGCACACGGCGGGGCCACCTGCGAGGGTGATCTTGCGACCTGATCACCTTCAGCTTCGTGCCGACGGCCGGGATCTCTCCTTTGTCACGGTCGAGATCGTGGACCGCGCGGGTCACCTGTGTCCCGATGCCGACAACCTCGTGACGTTCGTGGTCCAGGGCGAAGGCGTCATCGCCGGCGTGGACAACGGCGACCCGACCAGCCACGAGCCGTTCGAGGCCAAGGAGCGGAGAGCGTTCCACGGTCTGTGTCTGGCCGTTCTCGAGGCGACGAGGACGGCAGGAGGGGTGACGCTGATGGCAACGTCGGAAGGATTGGAGGGCGCCACGGTCACGCTGGAGACCCGTGACGGGCTCCAACCCTGAGCCCGTCGATCGACGTGGCGCACGGATGAGACTGGTGCCCGCGCCCGTCGCGCGTGCAGCGCGTCCGCGGCCAGCGCCCATGGAGGAGACAAGATGACGACAAGCCTGTGGTCCCGCACCCGACACGGATCCGTCATGCGTCGGTGGCTCTGGAGCGTCGCCCTGCTCGGCGCCACGCTGAGCTCGCCTGCCATCGCGGCGGATACCGTCGAGCTGACCGTCGACGCGGAAAAGGCCGGTGCCAAGATCGACCGCAACATATTCGGCCAGTTCGCCGAGCACCTCGGGCACGGCATCTACGGAGGTGTCTGGGTCGGTCCCGATTCCACGATCCCCAACACCCGCGGCATCCGCAACGACGTGGTGGCCGCTCTCAAGGCGCTCAGGGTACCGAACGTCCGCTGGCCGGGCGGCTGCTTTGCGGACGACTACCACTGGCGCCAGGGCATCGGACCCGCCGATCGGCGGACGGTGACCCTCAACCCCAACTGGGGCGGCGTCGTCGAGCCCAACACCTTCGGGGTCCACGAGCTCATGGACTTCGTCGACCAGATCGGCAGCCAGGCGTACCTCTCGGTCAACGTCGGCTCCGGTACCCCGCAGGAGGCCGCCGAGTGGCTCGAGTACATGACCACGGACCAGCCGACGACGCTGGCCCAGCAGCGGGCGGCGAACGGCCACCCCGCTCCCTACCGGGTCCCCTATCTCGGGATCGGCAACGAGAGCTGGGCCTGCGGCGGCAACATGACCGTCGACTACTACCTGAGCCAGCTCAAGATCTACACGCGGTTCGTTCGCAACTTCAATCCCGAGCAGCAGGAGACGGGGCAGATGATCAAGGTCGCCGTCGGCCCGGGCGGACCGGACACGAAGTGGACCGAGGCCATCATGCAGGCCTATCAGAAGCGGCAGTGGAGCTGGGACATCCAGGGCCTCTCCCTGCACTCCTACACGGTGGGCTCGTGGCCCCCCTCGTTCGCTTCGGTCGGCTTCGGAGAGAAGGAGTACGCCCAGATCCTGAAGCTCACCCTTCGCATGGAAGACCTGCTCGACCGGCAGTCGGCGGTCATGGACAGGTACGACCCGGAGAAGAAGGTCGCCCTGGTCGTCGACGAGTGGGGCACCTGGTACGCGCCGCTGCCCGGCAGCAACCCGGCCTTCCTGGTCCAGCAGAACAGCCAGCGGGACGCCGTCCTGGCGGCCCTCAACCTGAACATCTTCGCCCGCCATGCCGACCGGGTGCGGGTGGCCAACATCGCCCAGATGGTGAACGTGCTGCAGGCGATGATCCTGACGGAAGAGGGCAAGATGGTCCTCACCCCGACCTACCACGTCTTCGAGATGTACGTGCCGTTCCAGGACGCGACCTTCGTCCCGGTGGCCTTCGACGCCGGCACCTACACCTGCGGCGACACGACGCTGCCGCGGCTGGATGCCATCGCCGCCAAGGACTCGGCCGGCAAGCTGTGGCTGGCCCTCACCCACCTCGACCCCAACCGACCGGTGGAGGTTCGGGCGAGCCTGGCCGGTATCACGGCCGGGTCCGTGACCGGCAGGACCCTCACCGCACCGGCGGTCGACAGCGTGAACACCTTCGAGGC
>CAZNNH010000154.1:0-15159 GCA_964574335.1 uncultured Acidobacteriota bacterium
TGATCGGGATGGCGGTGTCCCACCTGAGCCTGGTCATCGACCCCTCGCTGGTGGTGCTGGGCGGCCCGCTGGTCGAGCCGGGGAGCGAGCTGCTGCAGCAGGTGCGCGCCGTGATCGCCCGCATCATCCCGGCGCCGCCGCAGGTGGTGGCCTCCAGCCTGGCCGAGAGGGCCGCTCTGGAAGGGGCGGTGCTGGTGGCCACTGAGATGGCCCACGAGCGGCTGAGGCGCCGCCTCGCCGGCGTCGAGGCGGTGTAGGCGGTGTGGGCGACCGCCGGCCGCGAGCGGCTGAGGCCGCTGGCGTAGCGCCAACGCACCACCCAGGGGAGGATCATTCTCCTCTTGACAGATTCTCGAGGCACCTCGGAGCGAGGTAGTGGACGCTCCTCAGAATGCCTCCGTGACGTCGAGACGAACGCAAGGATCGATTGGCCTCGGCCACGAGGCTTCTCGCGACCCTCGTCGTCGTGCCGTCGAGCGGTGGCGTCTCAGGAGCGTCGCCGAGGGCCTGCGTATGTTCCAGACATGGAACCAATCACCAGCTTGAGGACGATCCCGGACGAGGAGCTGCTTCGCCGTCTGTCGGGACTCGCTCGGGAGTCGCGGCGGATCGAGGCCGAGCTAGTCGCCCACATCGCCGAGGTCGATCGCCGCCAGCTCTACCTGGAGCAGGCCAGCCCCTCGATGTTCGTCTACTGCACGCGGACGCTCGGTCTCACCGAGGCCGAGGCCTACCTGCGCATCGCTGCGGCGCGCGCCTCGCGGGCCTACCCCAGGCTCCTCCCCATGCTCGCGGACGGACGGCTTCACCTGAGCGGCATCGAGCGGCTGGCGCCGAAGCTCACGGCGGAGAACCAGCACATCCTGCTCGAGCGAGCTGCGTACAAGACCAAGCGTCAGATCGAGGAGCTGCTCGCCGACCTGGAGCCGAAGCCCGACGCGCCGCCGGTGATTCGCAGGCTGCCGGAGCGCCCGCCGGTCGTGCCGGTCGCGTTGAGCCTCGACGGGCGTCCGCGGACGTCCCCGGCGCCAGCGGATCCAACGGCCGTCTCGCCTCCCGAGCTCCGTCCGGACGGACCTCGGCCTTCCCCCGCCGCGTCACATCCACGGCCGGCGGTCGCGCCGCTCGGGGCCGCTCGCTTCAAGGTCCAGTTCACGGCCACGGGCGAGCTGCGCGACAAGCTCGAGCGCCTCCGGGGCTGATGCGTGCCTCGGTCCCCGGCGTCGACCTGGCGGCCGTCATCGAGGCGGCCGTGACCGAGAAGCTGGAGCGACTCGAGGCGCGCCGCTTCGCGCAGGCGAAGGCGCCGCGGACGACGCCGGCGACGGTGGATACCTCGCCCTCGTCGCGCCACATCCCCGCCGCGGTGAGGCGCCGGCCGCCTCCAAGAACGCCCTCCACCGCCCGGAGGCCGCCACAGGGTAAGCTGGACGCGACGTCGGAGCTCGCCGCGCTCGGGTCCGGGGGATCGGGACCGGATTCACTGCGGGCGCCGCACAGAGTCGGCCGATGGCTGGGAGGAAACGACGACGATGAGCGAGACGAAGCGGGTGCTGGTGCTGGGCTGCGGGATGGTCGGGTCGGCGATGGCGCGGGACCTGGCGGCGCGGCCCGCCACCCGGGTCACGGTGGCCGACGCCCGGCAGGAGTCGTTCTCCCGGCTCGAGGGCGCGCCCGACGTCACCACGCGCCGCGCCGATCTGTCCGACCCGAAGGTGGTGGGGGAGCTGGCGCGCGAGCACGACTTGGTGATGGGCGCGTTGCCCAGCGTGCTGGGGCTGCGGGCGCTGCGCGCGGTGATCGAGGCGGAGAGGGACTGCTGCGACGTCAGCTTCATGTCCGAGGACGCGCTCGAGCTCGACGGCCTGGCCCGCGACCACGGCGTGACCGCGGTGGTGGACTGCGGCGTCGCCCCCGGCGTCAGCAACATGATGGCGGGCTTCGCCGACAGCCGCCTCGACCCCTGCCACAGCGTGGAGATCTACGTCGGCGGGCTCCCGGCGGTGCGCACCTGGCCGTTCGAGTACAAGGCCGGCTTCGCCCCCTACGACGTGATCGAGGAGTACGTGCGGCCGGCGCGGATGGTCGAGCACGGTCGGGTGGTGGTCAAGGAGGCCCTCTCCGAGCCGGAGCTGATGGAGTTCCCCGAGGTGGGGACGCTAGAGGCCTTCAACACCGACGGGCTGCGCAGCCTGGCCCACACCCTGAGCGCCCCCTTCATGAAGGAGAAGACGCTGCGCTACCCGGGCCACATCGCCCTGATGCGCGCCTTCCGGGAGACCGGGCTGTTCTCGAAGGAGCCGCGCGAGGTCGCGGGCCAGAGTGTCCGCCCCCTGGACCTGACCGCCTCGCTGCTGTTCCCGAAGTGGACCTACGGGCCGGGCGAGGCGGACCTGACCGTGATGCGCGTGATCGTCGAGGGGGAGTCCCAGGGCGTCCGCACCCGCTATCGCTGGGACCTGATCGACCGCTACGACCCGGCCACCGGTCTGCGGAGCATGTCCCGGACCACCGCCTTCCCGGCCACCATCGTGGGCGGCCTGATGATGGAGGGGGCGTTCCGCCGCCCCGGCGTCTCGGCCCCCGAGCTGCTCGGCCGCGAGGAGGGCCTGCTGGAGCGGATCCTCGGCGAGCTGGAGAAGCGAGGCGTCCACTACTCGTCGAGCCTCGAGACGGTGCCGCCCTCCGGCGAGCCGCCCGCCGAGCTGGGGCACCCGCCGAGCTAGATCCTTCGGGGGTTCCGCTTCGAAGCCGCACTCAGGACGACGTCCCCGACCGCGTCATTCTGAGTCGGGCACCGGCGTGACCGCCGGTCAGTGCGGGACAGAAACGGCGGACCGTCATCCTGAGCGCTTCTTCGAAGCCGGGCTCCGGAAGGAGCCTGGCCGAGTCCCAGATCCTTCGGGCGACGGCGGGACGGTCGCCCTCAGGATGACGCTCGCGGGGGCGGGCCGGGTCCGGCCTGGGGTACAATCCGCCGACCGACCGAGCGCGCTCGCCCTTCCGGCCTCTTGGCCGGATCGGGATAAGGGAGGCTTCATGAGCGATAGGGAGTTCAAGCCCTACGTCCCCGACGACACCACGATGTCGGAGTTCACGCTGCGGGCGCTCCTTCTGGGGCTCGTCATGTGCGTGATCCTCGGCGCCGCCAACGCCTACCTGGGCTTGCGCGCCGGGATGACCATCGCCGCGACCTATCCGGCGGCGGTGATCGGCATGGCGGTGCTGCGGACGATGCGGGGCTCGTTGCTGGAGGAGAACTTCGCCCGGACCGTCGGCTCGATCGGCGAGTCGGTGGCGGCGGGCGCGATCTTCACCATCCCCGCCTTCGTGATCCTCCAGATGTGGGACTTCGACAGCTTCGGCCTGACGGAGTACCTGACCGCCAGCGCGCTCATGATCGTGGGCGGCATCCTGGGCGTCTTGTTCGTCACCCTCCTGCGCCGGGTGATGGTCGAGGACCGCACGCTGCCCTTTCCCGAGTCGGTGGCCGCCGCCGAGATCCACAAGGCGGGCCAGCGGGGCTCGGATGCGGCGGTCCAGCTCTTCAGCGCGATGGGGGTGGGGGCCCTGGTCAAGCTGCTGGGCGACGCCGGCATCTTCCGCGCCTCGAGGACCTTCCTGGTGGGGGTGGGGAAGCTCAAGGAGGGCTTCGTGAGGTTCGGCCTCACCAGCGACGCGGCCACCGTCTCGGCCGGCGGCGTCACCACCTTCCAGGCCCCCGCCGTGAGCCCGGCCTATCTGGGCGTGGGCTACATCATCGGGCCCGAGCTGGGGGCCCTCAACTTCGCCGGCGGCCTCCTCGCCTGGGGGCTCTTCGTCCCGCTGATGGTCTTCTTCCAGGGGCCCAGCCTGGCCCCCAGCTACGCCGGCGCCGGCGGCGCCACCGACTGGGCCACCATGGCCACCGACCTCTGGCTCTACGTGGTGCGGCCGATCGCGGTGGGCGGGATGCTGGTGGGCGCCGTCTACACCCTGTTCAAGATGCGCAAGAACCTGGCCCTCGGCATGAAGCGCGGGATCGTCGACATGCAGAAGTCGGCCCACGCCCACGCCGCCACCGCGCGCAGCGAGCGCGACCTCCCGTTCAAGAAGGTTCTGATCGGGATCGGCGTGGTCTTCCTGCTGATGATCGCCCTCTATTTCTACTTCACGAAGGTCCTGCCCGGAGCGATCTTCGCCGCCATCGTGATGCTGGTGACCGGCTTCTTCTTCGCCGCCGTCTCCGGCAACCTGGTGGGCCTGATCGGCTCCTCCAACAACCCGGTCTCGGGCCTGACCCTGGCCGCCACCATCGTGGCCGCCCTGACCATGGTGATCGTGGGCGTGAAGGGGACCGCAGGGGTGGCGGCGGTGCTCGGCGTGGCCGCCGTGGTTTGCGTCTCCTCCGCCGTGGCCGGCGAGATGCTGCAGGACCTCAAGGTCGGCCACATCCTGGGCGGCACCCCGTGGAAGATGCAGGTCGGGGACCTGATCGGCGTGGTGGCTGCCGGTCTGACCCTCTTCATCCCGCTCTTCGTGCTGCACCACTCCGACGTGGTCAGCCACCCGGGAGTGGCCGCCGGCTTCGGCAGCCCGCGGCTCCCCGCTCCGCAGGCCGGCCTGATGGCCGCCATCTCCCAGGGGATCGTGGGCGGCGAGATGGCCTGGCCGCTGGTGATCGTGGGGATCGCGATGGGGATCGGGATGATCCTGGTGCGGGTCAAGAGCCCGATGCTGCTGGCGGTGGGCATGTACCTCCCCCTCGAGACCACCTTCGCGATCTTCGTGGGCGGCCTGCTGCGCGGCCTGGTGGACTGGCAGGCGGAGCGGCGCGGCCACAACGCGGCGCAGAAGGCCCGGGTGGAGAACGCCGGCGTGCTCACGGCATCCGGCCTGATCGCCGGCGAGGCGCTGATGGCGTTGGGGGTAGCCGGTGTGGTGGCCTTGAAGGCCTGGCAGGCGGCCAGCGATCCCAGCGTCGAGATCGCCTTTCCGCAGGTGCCCGGCTTCGCCGGCATCGCCGGTTGGCTGGCGATCCCCATGATGCTGGCCCTGCTCGCCTACCTGTGGTGGCGGCCGCTGTCCAAGGCCGGCGCCGCCGACGAGCCGGCGCCGCCGACCGCCGTGATGTAGGAGCGACGGCCGAGGGGCTCGACTCGCTGAGTCCCAGATCCTTCGGGCGCCGGCGGACCGGCGCCCTCAGGATGACTTCAAGCCGCCCAGCAGGCGGGCGGCGGGGCCGGGCCAGAGCGCCCATCCCGCGGCCAGGGTCGCGGCGTAGGTCAAGACGCCGACGACGATCGCCAGCGGTAGCGAGTCGCGCACCCCCGAGACCGCCAGGGCCATGGGCACGGTGGCCAGCAGCGCGAGCCCGACGGGCTGGGCGACCGGGACCGGGAAGCGCACCCGGGAGCAGGCCGCCAAGCCGAGGAGGAGCAGCAGGACCTCGGCCGTCACGAAGCCGGCCGCGGCTCCGATGGCGCCGAAGCGGGGGACCAGGACCAGGGCCAGGGCGAACGCGGCGACGATCCGCGCGCCCAGCAGCCACGGCAGCAGGGGGGCGCGACCGGCGGCGATCAGGGCCCACGACAGGAGCCCGTTCAGGAACATCGGGATGAGCGCCAGCGAGAGCAGGCGCAGCCAGGGGGCGGCCGGAGCGAACTCGGCTCCGAACAGGAACGGGATCAGCCGCGGCGCCACGAGGAAGAGCCCCATCGCCGCCGGGGCCGCAAACAGGCAGAGGGTGGCCGAGGTGCGCTGGCGCACCGGCCCTTCTCCTTCGAGCGCCTCCCGGGTCAGGGCGGGCATGGCCCCGGCCGCCACCGCGCTCGGGACCAGGCTCAGCGGCCAGAGCACGGTCAGGACGGTGAAGAACAGGCCGGTCTCGGCGTCGCCGCGCATGGTGCCAAGCACCAGGAACTCGACCCGGGGGCAGAGCAGCAGGAGACCCGCGTAGGCGGCGAGCGGTGTCGCCTCCCGCAGCACGCGGGGGATCGTCGTCTCGGGTCCGTGGACCTGGGCCGGGCGGCGCGCCAGCAGCCAGGCTCCCAGGGCGATCGCCGGCACCGGGGCCAGCGCCAGCGAGCCGGCCAGGCCGGTGATGCCGGCTCCGGCCCAAAGCGCCGCCGCCGCCAGGAGAAGCCCGCAACTGCGAAGCGCCAGCAGCAGCACGCCCTCCTGGAGACGGGCGCCGCGACAGCGGAGGGCCACGCCAAAGAACTCGCCCCAGCCGGAGAGGGTGAAGTGGAAGACCAGGCCGGCCAGGGCCAGGATCTGCAGCCAGGACGGCGCCAGGGCCTCGATCCACGAGGCGATCGGGGTGGCCGTCGCGACCACCACCAGCGCGGTGACGGCGCCGAAGATGGCCAGACGGGCCGAGACCAGCGAGCGGAGCGAGAGCGTGCCCGCCACCAGGGCGCGGGTGGCGGTGGCCTGGAGGCCGAACTCCGCCAGCTCGGCGACCAGGGGGGCCAGGACCCAAAGGCGGCCGAAGGTCCCGATGCCGGCCACCCCCAGCTCGCGGGTGATGAGCACTGTGGTGGCCAGCGTGACCAGCCGGGAGAGGATCTCCGCCGCCAGCTTGATCGCGCTGCCCCGGGTGGCTTCGCCGGCCTCGCTCACCGATCGCGGCCGGCCTGCGCCATCGCGCAGGCGAAATCCCGAAGGGTCTCGTCGGCGTCGAAGAAGAGCACGTAGAGGACGTCGCCGGAGCGGAAGACGCGGACGATGGGCCAGTCCCTGCGCTTCCCGACCACCAGCCCCTGGACGTCGGCGGGCAGTGCGGAGACCGCCTCTCGCAGGGCGGCCTCGTCGCCCGGGGCGGCGACCAGCGGGCTGCCCTCCTCCTCGAGCGCCTGGACCACCACGTCGAGGGTGGGCTGCTTCTCGACCATGTGGGCGAGCCGGGTGTGATGGGAGGTGAGCGAGCGGTGGGTGTATCCCCAGGAGCCCAGCAGCAGCGCCAGCCCCAGCGTCAGCGCGGTGACCGCCAGGCTGCCGGCCACGATGGCGATGCGCCTCCAGCCCGCGCCGTTCGGCTCTCCCATCGGCTGCGGATCGAAGAGCGGGGTCGCCATGTCGCCGCTAGGATAGCCCGGCCGGGCGAAGATCGGGGAGGCGACCCTACTTCCCGAGCGTCGACAGCAGCCCGCCCAGCGCCGACTCGAGCCCGCTCGTCTCGGGCATCTTCCCTTCCGGAGTGAGCTGGTTTATCACCACCGGCAGCAGGCTGGCCAACAGGCCACCGGCCTCCTGGTGAGGGACTCCGGCCTTGGTGGCGAACTGCTGCACCACGCCGCTGCCCAGCACCTGCGTCACCTGCGCCGCCGAGATCGGCGGGTTGGGGCCGGTCGAGACCCAGGACGACAGCATGTCACCCATGCCCTGCTTCTGAAAGGCCCCCATCAGCGAGCCGAGCCCCCCAGTGTCGCCCACGGACGTGTCGCGGGTGCTCAACAGGCTGACGATGGCGGCCACCGCCTGCGGGTTCTTGGCGGCCAGGCTGGCCACCCCTCCCGCCTGCTTCATCACGTTGTCTAGAAGACCCATGATCTTTCCTCACTGAGTTTCACTTCGCGAAGTATCATAGCTCCGGCCGGGTCGCATCACGCGATCGGTCCAGTCCAAGGAGGAGCTCTCGTGGCCCCTGAAGACAAGACGAATGACGAGGACATGCCCGACTTCTCCGACGTCCAGAGCGGGGCGTCGTCGACGGCACCGGTCGAGCAGGTCTACCAAACGTATGTGGTGGCGAAGGGTGACAGCCTGTCCAAGATCGCCAAGCGCTTCTACGGCAGCGCCGGCGAGTGGAAGCGGATCTTCGAGGCCAACACCGACGTTCTCAAGGACCCGAACAAGATCTTCCCTGGCCAGAAGCTGAAGATCCCCGAGAAGGGCTGAGGCGCGAAGGAGGAAGCTGATGAGGAGAATCGCCGTCGGTTGCCTGGGGTTGTTGGTCGTGGTGGGCGTTTCCTGCAAGAGCGAGCCGCCGCCACCACCACCGACCACCACCACGACCACCACCACGCTGCCCGGCCCGGTGGCCGTTGCCGCCGTCACCCTGGGCAAGGAGATCGACGCCGACAAGCGGGTGGTCGCCCCGATGGAGGCGTTCGCCCCCGAGGACACGGTCTACGCGTCGGTGGAGACCACCGGGGTGGGCCCGGCCCAGCTGCGCGCGCTGTGGAGCTTCGTCAAGGGCGAGAAGACCGCCAAGGTGGACGAGACCACGATCGAGGTCGAGGCGACGGGACCCGCGGTCCAGGAGCTCCACGTGTCGAAGCCGAGCGGCTGGCCCAAGGGCGACTACAAGGTCGAGATCTTCCTGGGCGACGAGGCTGAGCCGGCGATGACCAAGACGTTCGCCGTCAACTGAGCCCGCTCCGAGGAGCGCGTCAGGGGAGGGTTGCGACCCCGTCCCCCGACCTGACGTCGGTGCGGACGCAGTCGTAGGTCTCGGCGAAACGTGGGCCGGTGTCGATCACCTCGAAATCGCCGGCGGTGACCGCCGCGGCCGCCGGAGTGAGGTCGAAGACGCGGGAGTCGATGCCGAGTTCCGCCCACTTGGTGGTCGTGTAGCGGTCGCTCTCCGCCGTCAGGGCGATGGTGCCCCCGTCCGCCAGCACGATGCCGTACCTCCTGAAGGTGTTGAGGACCACCCGGGCGGCCGGGCCGTAGCCGTCAACGGGGAAGTCGGCGCGGAGACGCAGCCGGGAGCCGTAGGGGACGGTGCCAGCCGGCCCGCTCGGACCGCCGGCGTGAGTGGCGGGCCGGACGTACAGCCGGCCGTGGGCCCCGCCGAGGTCGGGATCGTTGGCGATCCGGTCGTTGGGGAGGACGAAGCGGATCGCGTGGCCGAGGTCGCCGGCGCCACTGGGATCGAGGGCCAACGAGGCCGCGATCTCGTCGGCGTTGAACAGCAGCGGGGCCATCGGGAAGCCGGCGGCATCGGCGCTGGTGCAGTGGTCGCCGCGCCCCTCGGGTGGGTAGACGGCGTCGAGGTACCAGGTCGCCAGGCAGGCGGTCTCCAGCTCGGCTGCGCCGCGGGCGGTGGCCTGGTAGGCCTCGAACAGCGTCGTCCCCTGGACCACCAGCAGGTGGCAGTCCTCGTCCGTGTTGTCGCAGTCGAGGCCGGTCTGGCCCTCGATGGCGGCGTCTGTGGGCACCGGGACCGCGGTGCCCAGCGGATCGCAGTCGGGCTCGTAGTACTCGTCGGGGTGGGCCACGGTGGCCCGGATCGGGGCGTCGGCGCCCGCCCGCACCACCTGCAGGCTGAAGTCGATCTGCATCCGCCCGTTGCCGAAGCCGCCGAGTGCCACCAGGGTGGCGATCATGGAGGCCGAGTCCGGGTGGAGGGGGGCCGCGCTGACGTCGTGGTTGAAGACCGAGTCGACCACGAACCGCGGCGGCGGATCGGCCCAGGCGGTCGCCGCCTGTAGCGCCGCGAGCCAGAGCGGGAGCACGGCCTGGTACCGGATCCGGCGGGACGAGCCTCTCATTCACCACCTCATCGGATCGAGGGCCCGTCCCGGCCGGCACCCGGCCTGCCGAGCTGGACCGGCTCCGATTCTGGCTCGGCGACCCCTCGGCCCGCTGTGACCTCCGTCAACCGGCGGGAGGGCGGCGGCTCAGCCGCCGTCCATCGACCGGGCGGCCAGCCTCGGCTCGGGGGGCAGGTTGAGGACCCGGTCCGGGAGCAGGGACGCGATGTAGGCCACCACGTCGCGCACCGAGAGCACCGCCCACTCGCCGGGCTTCTCGCCGCGAATCGGGATGTGGCGGTAGCCGTGCTCGACCATCCGGTTGAGCGCGAAGGCCACGCCGTCGTCCAGGCCCAGCGCCTCGGGATCGGGCGTCATCACGTCGCGGACCGGGCGGGTGTGATCCACCCCCGCGCCGGCCACCCGTTGCAGGACGTCGCGCTCGGTGAAGATCCCGACCAGCCGGTCGTCCTCCAGGACCAGCAGCGCGCCGATGCGGCGCCCCAGCATCAGCTCGATGGCCTCGCCGATGGTGGCGCCCGCCGCGACGCCGGCCGCCGACTTCGGCTTCAGGTCGCGGATGCTGGTGTCCAGCAGGCTCTCCCCGAGCCGGCGCTGCTCCTCGTGGTCCCGCCTGTCCTCGTACAGCTCGTCCACCTCGCCATGCAGCACGGCGCCCCTCCCCATGTCCCTACTGACTGGATGCTCCTACGGTACGGCGGGGAAGCGGTCTCGTCAACAGCGGCCGGGCCGGTGCCGGCTCAGTAGGTGACCGTGGCCCAGCCGTGGGCGGGGAGGTCGAGGTCCAGCTCCGCATCCGGCACCCCGATGGTGAGGGTCCTGGCCCGGTTGGTGGCGTTCTGGAGCACCAGGACCAGTCCCCCGTCGGGGTTCCGGAACGCCAGGGCGTCGTCGTAGGTGCCTCGAAGCCCCACCCTCACCGCGCCCGCATCGATGAACGCGCTGAAGTGGCGGAAGGCCCAGTAGGCGGGGGTCACACGCAGCCGCCGCTGTTCGCGATCGACCACCAGCAGGGCGTTCTGGGGCCAGGGTCTTTGCGAGTCGAGGTTCTTGCCCTCCAGGTCGAGCACCATGTTCCAGGCCATGTAGGAGCGGACACCCGCCTCCAGGTAGGCCCGGATACGCCCCCAGGTGTACTCGCCGTAGGCCTGGTCGTTGTGCGGGCGATCGGGGTCGAAGCCCGGCTCCCAGTGGTGGTTGCCGCAGGGTGTCTCGGTCTGCATCAGGGGGAGCGGCGGCTGGATGGCGACGAGCTCCGGCACCATGTCGAGGGCCCCCCACTGGACGCCGATCCCGCGGACCACGCTCCGGGCCCCCGGATCGCCCAGGACCACGAGGGGGTAGCGCGGGTTCGAGGTGTTGAGCGTGCCCAGCCAGACCTCGGCGCCGAGGCCCCGCTCGGCGAACCGCGGGCCGAGGTGGTCGCGCACGAAGTCGCGGATCAGCTCCGGCGTCCAGGCACAGCTCGGGTAGTGGGTCTCCATCTCGGGCTCGTTCTGCACGTGGACCGCCCGGATCCTCAGACCCTCGTCCCGGTACGACTCCACGAAGCGGGCCAGGTACCGGGCATAGGCGTCGAGGGTGGGGGCGTCGCCACGCATGGAGCCGGAGTCGTAGGCGCCGTTCATCTTCATCCATGGTGGCGGCGTCCACGCGCTTCCCCACAGCCACAGCCCCGGCTGGTACGCGAGGGCGGCCTGGAGGTAGGGGATCAGCAGGAGGCGGTCGCGTTCGATCGAGAAGTGGTCGAGGGCGTAGTCGCCGGGCTGGTCATCGAGCGTGTAGCGGCTGATGGCGTAGTCGCTGGCCCCGATCGGGATCCGGCCGAACCGGAAGCGCGCGGCCTCCTGGGAGCTGAACAGGAGGCGGAGCGCCTCCTCCCGCTGGCCCTCGTCGAGCACCGAGAGGGCGTCCCAGCCCTGCTCGTTGAAGGCGCCGCCGAACCCGTCGATGGCCTGGAAGCAGAGGTCGTCGCGCAGCGTCAGGTCCGGGGCCCCCGGCGACGCCGGCGCCCGGACCCGCAGCGTCCCGGGCTGCCCGTAGGCTCCGGGATACGAGACGGTGAGGGAGGCGGCGGGCGGCGACGCCTCCGCCGGTCCGGCTCCGAGGCCGGGGTGAAGAAGGACCGTCGCGGCGAGAACGAGCGCAGAGTGAAGGCCTCTCATCGCCACACCTCCCCTGGGTCCTGGTTGCCCGCGGCGCCGCCCAGGATACGGCGCCTGGCACGGCCCTGGGGACACGATCCCGAATCCCCGGTCTGCCGACGGATTCGGGTCATCCGGCCCGGGGGACACGATCCCGAATCCCCGGTCTGCCGACGGATTCGGGTCATGTCCCCTAGGGCATCGGGCGCAGGCCTTCGAAGCGCACGTGCCAGCTCCCGTCGGCGGGGAAGCCGGGCGCCGGCCGATCGGGGGCGCCGTCCCATCCCGCCGCCATCATGGCGACCGCCGTCAGCAGCCCTCCGTTGCCGGGAAGGTAGACGGTCAGGCCGGCCCGCTGGTGGTTGTGACCGTTCACCCGGAAGTGGTTCTTCGGGACGTCGAGCAGCAGGGCGTCGACCGCCTGCTCGGGCCGGTCCACGCGGGCCGCGCACATGGCCAGGAGCGGGTAGTCCCAGCCCCAGGTGTCGGAGAAGCTCCAGTTCTCGAGCACCCACACAAGCGTGCGCCGCATGGTGGCGGGGTCGACGCCGGCGCCCGGCAGCATGCCGAGGGCCCCCGTCACCTCCGGGTGGTCCCGGGCCCAGCGCGGGTCGGTGTAGCTCTCCGGCACGCTCTCGGCGAACAGGTACTTGCCGTCACGGACCGGCAGCGCCGCGAGGTGGTCGAGGACCCGCTGCCAGCGCGGCTCCCGCGGCTGGCCCAGCCGCTCGCGCCAGCGCTGGGCGGTCTGCAGGCCGAAGCGCCAGTAGGCGAGCTCGAAGGTCAGGTTGTAGGTGCGGTCCTTCGGGAAGACCTCCTGGGCGCCCTGCAGGACCGGCCCCAGGACGTAGCGTTGGCCCTTCTCGTCCCAGGCGGCGAAGGAGGCCATGAGCTCCGCCGTCTCCCGCACCACCTCCCAGAACCGCTCGAGGGTGGCGCGCTCGGGGCGCTGGCGGTAGACCAACTCGGCGTAGTAGATGGGGTGCGGCTGCTGCCAGACCAGGAACGGGCCGATGCTCGAGGGCGACTCGGCGCCGCCCGGGCCGGTCATCTTGGGCCAGCGGGCCCCAGCGTAGCCTTGCCGCCGGGCCATCTCGCGGGCGCGGGGGAGGATGTCGGCGTAGTAGCCGAGGCTCCGCTCGAGCAGGGGCAGGCGCCCCCACAGCGCGAAGTGGACGGCGTGCCACCAGTGCATCTCCAGGTGGAACTTACCCTCCCAGCTATTGAACGTCAGGCCGGTCTCCTGGGGCGGGTAGCGGCCCGCGCACTGGATGGCGGTGAGGTATTGAGACAGCACGATCCGCCGCTCCAGCTCCCGCCAGCGCGGATCGCGGCTCCCCGAGAGGTCGATGGCGCCGCCCGTGCTCCAGAACCGGTTCCAGTGCTCGCGGGTGGCGCGGGCGGTCTCGGCGAAGCCGGGCGGGGCCGCGGTCGGGCCGGGGGAGAAGGAGATCACGGCCTCGAAGGTCTCGCCGTCGACGTGGGGCTCGAGCAGGAAGTCGTGGCGGGCCTTCTCGGCGAGGGTGCCGGCGGGCGCCCAGGCGAGCTGGACCCGGTACCGGTCGGCGTCGAGCCGTCGGAGAAGCTCGGCGCTGCGGGGCCCGTTGCGGGCGAGGGTGGTCTCGTGCGCCTCGGGCCGGGTCCAGTCGGCGGCCGTGGCCTGCCCGGTCCCGTAAGGGAAAAGCAGGCGGATGCCGATCCGCCCGTCCCGCAGCAGCGGGGAGACGACGCGCACCGCCAAGAGGTCCCGCGTCGGGTGGCACAGCGTCTCGACCTCGACCGGCTCGCCGTCGACGAGGAAGCGGCTCCGCAGCACGCCGTTCCAGAGGTCCAGGGTCTGCTCGATCCCGGCCAGGTCGGCGGGCGACGCCTCCCGCCCGTCGCGGCGCAGTAGCCGGAAGCCGATCCGGCCGAGGTGCAGGCGGTGGGGGTTCCCGCGCAGCCAGTCGATCTCGGGGGTCCGGACGTCGCCCGGGATGTCGGCGTAGCCGACAAGGCGGCCGCCGATGTCGAACTCGGTGAGGTGGAAGCCCTCGATGGAGTAGCCGTGGGGGTTGGGGGCGGTGTGCCAGCCCCACTGCGACAGGGTGCCCAGGGGGATGGTCTCGTCGTAGAGCTCGGCGAAGGTCTGCAGGCCGGTGACGTCGGCGGTGAAGGCCAGCTCGCCGTTCCCGACCGACAGCGGCGACTCGACGTCGAGCGAGCGCAGGACCGGCTGGTGACGGTCGGCCAGGGCCCGGCGGTCGATCGGGTCGGCGGAGGCGGTGGGCCCCGCAGAGACGGCGGCGGCCAGGGACAGGACGAGGGCGATGGCTCTCACGCCGGGAGTGTATCTCCGGTGGAGACCAGTGACACGTTTTTGCGCTCGTTGACGAGCCCTGACACCGCTGCGCCAACCCGCCAACCCGCCGCCGGTCTAATCGGGTGCTATGAGCACCAAACGGTATCGCTCGATAGGGTTTGTCGTGATCCTCTTCGTCCTGGTGGCCGCCGCCTACCGCTCCTGGGGCCGGGAAGAGACGGTCCGGTACACCACCGGAGCCGTCGATCGCGGCGACGTCGTCGAGGTCGTCGGTGCCACCGGCACCCTGGAGGCCGTGACCACGGTCCAGATCGGCTCCCAGGTCTCGGGCACCATCCAGGACCTCTACGCCGACTTCAACTCGAAGGTGAAGAAGGGGGAGGTGGTGGCCCGCCTCGACCCCTCGTTGTTCGAGGCGCGGCTGGGCCAGGCCAAGGCCAACCTGCTGGTGGCCCAGGCCAACGTCGACCGGGCCCAGGCCACCGTCTCTGACATGCACCAGAAGTACCAGCGGGCGACCGAGCTGGCGGAGCAGAAGCTGCTGCCCACCACCGACCTGGAGACCGCCAAGGCCAACTACCAGGGCGCCGTGGCCCAGGAGAAGGCCAGCGAGGCGTCGAAGACCCAGGCCGAGGCCAGCGTGAACCAGGCCGAGCTGGACCTCGGCCACACCGTCATCGCCACCCCCATTGACGGGGTGGTGATCTCGCGCAACGTCGACGTCGGGCAGACGGTGGCGGCCTCCTTCCAGGCGCCGGTGCTGTTCGTGATCGCCAACGACCTGGCCCAGATGCGGGTCAACGCCGCCGTCGACGAGGCCGACGTGGGCCGGGTTCGCGAGGGCCAGGACGTCCTCTTCCGGGTCGACGCCTACCCCGAGCGCGAGTTCCAGGGGACGGTCGAGCAGGTGCGCCTCAACCCCACCTCGGAATCGAACGTGGTCAGCTACAACACCATCGTCAGCGTGGACAACCACGAGCTGCTGCTCCGCCCGGGGATGACGGCCACGGTGTCGATCGTGGTGCGTAAGGCCGCAGACGCGTTGCGCCTCCCCGCCGCCGCCCTGCGTTTCCGGCCGGAGGGCTTCGAGCGGGCGTCGCAACCTCGGGCGTGGGCCGGCTCCGGACCGGGGGGCGGGACCCAGGCCGGCGGCACCCCGCGGAGCGCCCTTGCCTCCGGCCAAGGCGGACAGCCGGACGGCCCCGGCGCTGGCCGAGGGAAGGGCCGGCCC
>CAZNNH010000155.1:0-8509 GCA_964574335.1 uncultured Acidobacteriota bacterium
AAACGGGATCAGGGCTTTTGCTTCAACCCGCTCGGAGCCGTGGATGCTCACCACGTCGAGCTGCGGGCAGACAGGATCGCCGTGGCGGTCGACGAAGTGCTGGAAGCTGCGGTCGGGCACCACCTGGCGCACCCTCGGGAAGCTGATCCGGTAGACGTGGGTGGCCAGCGAGAAGATCACCCCGGAGAGCACGGCGAACTCCAGCGGCAGCATCAGGGTGGCCAGGAAGGTGGTCACCATCACCGCGCTCTCGCCGCGCGAGGCGTGCAGCAGCCGCGCGATGGCGCGCCGGTCCACCAGCCCGTAGGCGACCAGCAGGATGAGCCCGGCCAGGCCGGCCTTGGGGAGAAAGGCGAGGTAGGGCGCCATCACCAGGCTGGAGGCGAGCACGATCAGGCCGGTGAAGACGCCCGACAGACGGGTCCGGGGCCCGGCCTGGAAGCAGACCAGCGAGCGGGTGAAGGAGCCCGAGCAGGTGTAGCCGCCGAAGAGGCCGGCGGCCAGGTTGGCGATCCCCTGTCCCACCAACTCCTGGTCGACATCTAGGCGGTCCCCGCTCTTCTGGGCGATGGCGCGGGCGATCGATATCGACTCCACCAGGCCCAGCAGCGCCACCGCCAGCGCCCCGGTCAGCATCTCCGCCGCGGTCCCGCGCTCGACGAGGGAGAAGACCCGGGACAGGTCGGTGAGAGGAGGGATGGCGCCGGGGATCTCGCCCACCACCCGCACGCCGAGCCGGTCCGGGCCCAGCCCGGCCACCACGGCGGTGGCGCCGCCAAGCGCCACCAGGGAGCCGGGAAGGCTCGGCATCTTGCGATTGACGAGGAGGATCACGGCGACGGTGGCGCACCCGATCAGCAGCGACAGGCCGTGGACCTGGCCGAGCTGTCCGCCGAGGACGCCGATCCGGGCCCACAGTCGCGCGTCGGGTGGCGAGGGGAGGCCGAGCAGCGGGCCGAGCTGGTTGGCGGCGATCAGCACGCCGGCACCGGCGGTGAAACCCAGCAGCACGGCGCGCGAGACGAAGTTCACCAGGAAGCCCAGGCCCAGCAGGCCGAAGAGCAGCCGCAGGCCGCCCACCAGCAGCGCCATCAGCGAGGCGGCCACCAGGAAGTCGGCCGAGCCGGGGAGAAGCAGCGGGGCCAGGACCGAGAGCATGAGCAGGCTGGTGGTGTTGGTCGGGCCGGTGGCGAGGTGTCGGGAAGAGCCCCACAGGCTTCCCGCGATGGCGCCCACGATGGTGGCGTAGATGCCGAACTGGGCGGGCAGTCCGGCGATGGCGGCATAGGCGATGGCCTGGGGCAGGGCCACCATCGCCACGGTGAAGCCCGCCAGCAGATCGGGGAGGAGGTCGGCGCGCGAGTACGTCCTGAAGATCGCCACCGGACGGGTCAGGTGGGCGCCCCAGCGGGAGAGCGGCGCTCCCTCCGGGGAGCCGGTCCCCTCGACCATCGTTCGGAACGGCATCACGCCATTCTAGGGCCGCCCACCCGGCATCCCGGCTCCCCCCGGGGAGGAGAGGCGTGCCATGCTAGGGGCTGCCGAAGCCGCCACGCGAGGGGGACACCGCTGGCCAGACGCGAAGCAGGCGCATGGGGACGAGCGAGCCGCTGACCCGAGACCGGTCCGGCCGCGGGCGCCGCCTCTCGTCACGCCTGCCCCTGGCGGCCATCCTGCTGCTGGCCGCCCTCTTCCGGTTCACCGGGTTGGGCTGGGACCTCCGGCATCCCGTCCACATCGACGAGCAGCTCTTCGTCGACGGGGTGGCGGCCATGCTCTCCGAGCGGAGCCTCGACCCCGGTTACTACGAGTACCCGGGTGTTCCCTTCCTGGTCCTGCTGCCCGTGCTGTCTGGCATGAAGGGGCCGCCGTTCGGACCCGAGGCCTACCTGGCGGCGCGAGGCCTGATCGCGGTCGCCGGCGTGCTGGCGGTCTTTCTGTTGGCCTGGCTGGGCACCCGTCTGGTCGGGCGGTTCGCCGGTCTGGCCGCGGCCCTGTGGCTGGCCGTCTCGCCCTGCGACGTCCACACCGCCCACATGTTCCGGCCCGACGTGCTGCTGCAGGTGGGCGCGCTGGTCTCGTTCCTGGCGTTCGCGCGCCTGGGCTCCCGGATCCGCGACGACCTCGGGGCGGGCGCCGCGCTCGGCCTCGCGTTCGCCACCAAGTTCACGGGTGTCTTCCTCGGGCCGGCCTACCTGCTGGCGCGGTGGCGGGCGCCGGGACGCCGGCTCCGGGGACTGGCCGTGGGCGTGGCGGCGGCCGGGATCACGTTCCTGCTGCTCACGCCCTACCTGGTCGTCAAGGTTCCCGCCTTTGTCTCCGGAATCGACACCCAGGTCACCCACCACTTCGACATGGAGGGAGCCTCACCCGCTCCAGGCTGCAGCCCGGCCCTCGTCTACTACCTCGAGCGCTGCTGGTGGAACCTGGGACCGCCCGGCGCGGTGCTGGCGGTGCTGGGTCTGTTCGGCGTGCGGCGGCGGTATCCGAGCCTAGCGCCACTGGCCGTGCACGCCTTCACCACCCTGGCGGTCATGTCGACGGCCGACCTCCGCTTCCAGCGGCACCTGGTCCCGATCCTCCCCGGGCTGTGGCTGCTGGCGGCGTCCGTGCTGGAGCGGCTTCAGGGTCGCTGGTGCCGGGGACGCTGGCTGCTGGTGGCGGTAGTGGCGCTGGTGCCGCTCTTCCGGTCCGCTGCCTATGTCCACGACGTCTACCGGCCCAGCACGCGGGACCGCGCCGCCGACTGGATCGCCCGCCACGAACCCCACGGCACCCGGATCCTGACGCTCTTGCCGCTGGGCCTCGACCGCTCGCGCTTCGAGGTGACGTGGGAGGTCCACGACCAGCGCGAGCGTCGCTTGATCGCTCCCGAGATGGACCTGATCGTGACCTACCAGGCCGAGCCCACCGTGATGCCCGGCCTCGAGCGGGCAGCGACGATCCCGGCTTTCGGCCCCGCCAACGGTGTGCCGGTGGTCGTGTGGCGCGTCCCCGACCGCCTCCGTCTCCCGTACCGTCCCGTGCCCCCCGACCGGATGACCCTGGTCGCGTCCGCCGCCTCGGCCGCAGCGGCTGCGGTGACCGACCACGACCCCGCCACGTTCTGGTCCGTCAAGCGCCGCACCAAGCGTCCGGTCCGCTTCGGCGCGACCTTCGAGTCGCCGCTCCGTATCGGTCGCCTGGTGCTCGACCTCGGCTCCCGGCCCCGGTGGTACCGCCCCGAGCTGCAGGTCGAGGTCTCCACCGAACCCGGCGAATGGCACCGGGTCCCCTCCGCCAACGCGCGCCCCAAGGCGCCCCTGCAGGTCTGGGGCGACGGCTACTCGCAAATCCTGCTGATCGAGCCGGCCGACGTCTGGGGCGTCCGCCTCGTCTACGGAGGCTGGCGCGCCTGGGGCTTCCCCGAGCTCCGCCTGGACCAGCTGAAAAGACCCGGGGACACAATACGGGTCAAATGACCCATATTGTGTCCCCGGGTTTTTGGCGTCAGTCCCGCCGAGGCTTCATTGCGGCGAGCCGTTCGCCGGATACGCCCGAGGCCGGCTGGCCGCACGCGGGGCCGAACCGATGGCAGAATGCGCCTGGTGCCTCGAGGTCTGGTCACGGGAAAGGCGCAGGCCGGCCGGCGGTTGGACGACGTCCTCGGCGTCTGGCTGTCCGAGAGCCTGGGGCTTCCGCTGAGGCGGTCGGCGGTCCGGCGCCTGGTGATGGCGGGAGCGGTGCGCGTCGACGGCCGGCCACTCCGCCGGCCCGGCTACGTCCTCGCCACCGGGCAGCGTCTCGAGGCCCACGTCGACCTCGAGGGCCTGGGGCGATCGAGGCCGGACATCCCGGTCGCGCTCGGGCCACCGGACGTCTTGTTCGAAGACCCGTGGCTGATCGCGGTGGCCAAGCCCCCCCACCTTCCCTTCCACCCCACGGCCGATCCGTCCCGCCCCAGCCTGGTGGCCAGCGTGTCGCGCCTTCTCGGCGAGCGCGACGGCGAGGCGGCTCCGGCCCACCTGGGCGTCCACCAGCGCCTGGATCGTGACACCACAGGGGTGGCGCTGCTGGTCAAGGACGCCGCGGCCAATGCCGGTCTGGCGCGAGCGTTTGCCGAGCGCCGGGTCGTCAAGGTGTATCAGGCCTTGACCGCACGACCGCCACGCAAACTGCCCCAAGCCTGGACGATCGAGAACCGCCTGGCCGCTCAGGGTGGTGGTCGGAGGTCCCGCATGGCGATGGTGGAGGACGGCGGCGCCCCGGCCTGCACCGATGTACGGGTGACGCGGAGGTTCCAGCACGCGCTGCTCGTAGAGGCCCGCCCCCATACCGGACGCAAGCACCAGGTCCGAGCCCACCTCGCCGGCGCCGGCCTGCCGGTCCTCGGCGACACCCGCTACGGCGGGCCGTCCCGGATCGGCGGCCTGGCCATCACCCGGGTCCTGCTCCACGCCAGCCGCCTGGAGCTGCCCCACCCGGTGACGGGGGCCGGGCTGGTCGTCGAGTGCCCCGACCCGACCGACTTCCGCGCCGTGCTCGACGCCCTCGCGCGATAGACAGGCGCACGCCAGGCGAGGGGCGTCCGAGTCGTGGGCGGACCTGCTGGCGCCCGCCCGGCTACTTGGCCTCGGCCGGCTTCTCCAGCTTGGCGACGGCCTCGAGCAGCTCCTCGGCCTCCTTGGTGGCGAGCTTCAGGATGCTGTCGTCGTCGATCCGTCGGCCGTAGAGGGCGGACTCCTTGCGCCCGACCTCGATCCACTGCGGGGGCTTGTCCTTCTCGTAGCGCAGCGTCAGGCGGAGCGCCGGCTGGTCCAGCCCGTACTCGGCCAGGGGGCCCGGCGCGTCGATGAAGGAGTCGGCCTCGACGCCCCCGATCTTGAACAGGACGTCCTGGACGGTGTCGGTCGACACCTCGCCGCCGTCCGGCGTCCGTTTCCACGTAGCCGTGCTCTCGAGGTCGTCGCCCTTCGGCTCGCGGTCGTAGCTGTGCTTGGCCCCGTCCTTCTCGATGTCCAGTCCGGTCACCTCGTAGGTGGCCACGTCGAGGAGCCGGCGGGCCCGCAGCCCGTCCATCCCCTTGGCCAGCTCGGTGACCACCGAGTCCGCCACCACGCCGACCAGGCGGGTGCTGGCCTCGCGGACGTACACTTTTCCCTGGGCCAGGCTGCCGCCGATCTGGAGCGTCTGGCTCCCCTTGTCGCCGACGCGGAGGACCACGCTCCGCGAGGGGTGGGTGAAGCCGAAGCGCTCCAGGTCCTGGTCGGAGGCCTCCTCCGCCGTGATCTCGTCCATCTTCAGCCGCTCGAGGGTGCCGATCAGGCCGTCCACGGTCCAGCGTCCTGCCCGCGTGTGCAGGGGCCGGGTGAACGACCACTCGCCGCCCGCGTCCTTGGCCAGCGCGTACCGCCCGTCGGGCCCGGCGATCTCCAGCGCGTTGACGGCATCGCGCTCGATGTGGAGCACGGCGCGATCGCGCAGGTCGAAGGCATGCTTGTCGAAGGAGCTCTCGAGGTAGGAGGCGATGGTGAAGACCCGGGGCTTGTCGTCGATCTTCGCGTAGATCCCGCCGCCCGCCGGTGCGGTGTCGCCCAGCATCAGCCGGACCGGCTCGGCGGCCCCGGTCACCACCGCCTCGACGGTGGTCTTGGGGGGCTCCAGGCCGTACTCGCCGAGGTTGACCGGGGTGGTGCCGTCCTGCACCACCGCATCGATCTCGAGGGACTCGAGGCTGCCGAGCAGGCTGTCGACCTGCGAGCGGTCGGCCGGCGCCTGGAACGGGGCCGTCAGCCTCCACGACTCGCCGTCACGGACCAGTCGGATCGGCTCGCGGCCGACCCGGCTCAGGGTGAGCTGCTCCACCTTGCTCTTGTCCAGCTCGAGGGCCTTCTCCTTGGCGTCCTTGTCGGGGCGCTTCGACTCGACGAAGTAGGCGTAGGCGCCCACGGCGGCCGCCAGCGCGACCACCACGTACGTCCTCCAGAACGGCGCTCGGCGTGCCATCGCCTACCCCCGCCGCCGCCACCAGGTATAGACCCCCAACCCGACGAAGAAGAAGGGGATCAGGACCAGCGAGGTCCAGGCCAGGTTGAGCCGCTGGCCTCCGGTGAGCACCAGCCGCTGGTTCTCCGGCTCCTTGGGCCGGATCGAGATCAGGTCGGTGTCCTGGGCCAGCCACGCCACCATGTTCAGGAAGAGGTCCCGGTTCCCCGGAAACCCGAGCAGGGTGTTGCTGGCGAAGTCGGAATCCCCGACCGCCACCACGCGCCCCTCCGGCTTCTTGGGCTTCTCGGCCTCCTTGGCGTCCCCCGGCTTCTCACCCTCGGCGGCCGGGGCGTCCTCGGTGGCGGGCGGCTCCTCACCCTCGGCAGCCTCCTCGGTGGCGGCCGGCTTGTCTCCCTCGGTCTCCGGGGCCGTGATGGTGGCGGCCACGGCCAGCGAGATGGGGCCCACCCGGTCCTTTCCCTCGTCCATCTTGACCGGCTCCTTGAGGCTGAGGTCGGACTCGGCCCAGGAAGCGGGCGAGGTGCGGACCAGGTCCTGGACGGTGACGCCGGCCTGGGTGGCGGTCCCGGCGGTCATGCTGCGGGCCTCGTGGAACGCCGACACCACCTTCAGGTCACGCGTGATCTCGTGGTGGGTGTAGTCCATCACCATGGGCGTGATGGGCCCGGTCCCGTAGAGCTCGCCGACGCCCGAGACGTCCACCACCACGTCGTTGCCGGGCGTGATGTTCCACCCCTCGAGCAGGCCCTCCAGGTCGGGCTGTGAGCGGGAGCTCTCGAGCTCGGGGTCGAGCATCAGCAGCAGCTTGCCGCCCTTCGAGACGTAGTCCCGGATCGCCTCGACGCCCGGCGCCAGCAGGTCGGCGGTGGGTCCGGCGATGACCAGCACCGAGCAGTCGGCGGGCACCGTCTTCTCGCGCAGCAGGAAGAGCTTGCGGGTCTGGTACTGGCTCTTCTCCAGCGCCGCCTTGGCCTGGGAGTAACCCTTCGGATCACCGTCGTCGATGTCACGCTCTCCCTCGCCCTCGACGAAGCAGACGGTCTTGGTGGTCGTCCGGGTGACCTTGATCAGCGCGTTGGTGATGTCCTGCTCGGAGTCGCTGGTGAAACGCTCGCGCTTGCCCCCGTACTCGATCACCAACGAGGGGAGCGAGCTGATCTCGTACTCGCGAGCCACGCCCGGCCGCTTCCAGGGGTCCACGTACTCGACCTTGAGCTTGTCGGAGGCGGCCTGGTACTCGGTGAGCCGGTCCCTGACCGCGGTCGGGACTTCCTCTCGCAGGAAGTAGGTGATCTTGGCCTGCTCCTGGAGGTCGGCCAGGACCTTGAGGGTCTGGTCGGAGAGGCTGAAGCGGCGGTTCTTGGTGAGGTCGACACGCTTGGTGTTCTTGACGGCGATGTAGTTGATGGCTCCCAGGAGCGCCAGCACCGCCACCGTGAGGACGAAGGCGTTGGTACCGTGCGCCCACTGCCGGCGGCCGACGCCCCCGGTCAGCGACTCCCAGCGCAGCGTCAGGTGAAACACGATCAGGGCTGCCCCGCCGACGAGGTAGTGCTCGGCGGCGCCGGGCAGGGCGTGGCCCTCGTGCGAGAGCCACTGGGAGACGACGATCACGAGAAGACCGACCGGCGCCAACAGGTCGACCAGCCGTCGAAGCGCGCCCATCAAACCCTCCACCGCTGGCTGGCCACCGACTGGTGGGCCAGGAACAGGCCGAACCCGATGAAGCTCAGGTAGAAGACCAGGTCCTTGAGATCGAGCACGCCCTTGATCATGTCCTCGAGGTGGTTGGTCACCCCCAGGAAGGCCACCACCTTCATCACCGGCCCCGCCATCGGGTCGTCGGCCCAGCCGAGCGTCCACACCCCGAGGAAGAGGCAGAAGGAGAGGATGCCGGCGATGATTTGGTTTCGGGTGAGGGTGGAGACGAACAGCCCCAGCCCGATGAAGCAGGAACCGAACAGCAGCATCCCCAGGGTTCCGGTGAGTAATGGCCGCCAGTCGGGAGCCACGGTTGCGTAGTGCCACAACAGGGCCACGTTCAGCAGGCTGGCGCACAGCATCAGCGCGTAGAGAAGGACCGCCGCCAGGAACTTGCCGAGCACGATCTGGAGATCGGTGATCGGCGAGGTGGCCAGCAGCTCGATCGTCCCCTGACGCTTCTCTTCGGCGAAGAGGCGCATGGTCAGCATCGGGATGATGAACAGCGCCACCACCGCCATGTTCTGGAAGAGCGGGCGGATCACCCACTCGTCGATCGAGATGTTGGGCGGCCCACCGTATCCCATGTCCGGGCGGGTCGAGGCCCGCGCCACGTAGTCGGTGGCGAAGTAGAAGAAGATGCCGAACAGCATGGTCCAGGCGAACAGCGCCGCGTAGGCGATCGGGCTGCCGAAGTAGTGGTGCCACTCCTTCTGGACGATGGCGCCGACGTTCCGAAAAGCCGTCACGAAGACACCTCCGTTTGCTTGCCCTCGGAGGAGGGCTCGCCGTCAGGCGAGGGTTGGTTCTCGGCCGCCCT
>CAZNNH010000155.1:8609-15086 GCA_964574335.1 uncultured Acidobacteriota bacterium
GCTTGCCCTCGGAGGAGGGCTCGCCGTCAGGCGAGGGTTGGTTCTCGGCCGCCCTCGGGGCTGTTTCCTGGTCGGCCTCGTGGGTGGTGAGGTGCAGGAAGATCTCCTCCAGGCTCATTCCCACCTGCTGCAGGGAGAGCAGATCGAAGCCCTTCTGGACCACCGCCCGGGCCAGGTCGGCACGCACGTCGCGGCCGGCCTCGGCCTCCACCTCGAAGGCCACCACGCCGGCCTCGGCGCTGCGCGGCTGCAGCCCGACGACGCCGGCCACCCCCCGTAGCGCCCCGAAGACCGACCCCTGATCTCCCCGCGCCTCGATCCGGAACGCCCCGCTCCCCTGGAGGCGGTGGGTGAGGTTCTCGGGGGTGTCCTCCGCCACCACCCGACCCTTATTGATGATCACCACCCGGCCGCAGGTCATCGAGACCTCGGGCAGGATGTGGGTGGAGAGGATCACGGTGTGGTCGCCGCCCAGGCCCTTGATCAGCTCGCGGGTCTCGATGATCTGCTTGGGGTCGAGCCCCGCGGTCGGCTCGTCGAGGATCAGCACCTCGGGGTTGTGCAGGATCGCCTGGGCCAGGCCCACCCGCTGGCGGTACCCCTTGGACAGCCGGCCGATCAGCTTGTGGCGGACGTCGCCCACCTTGCACCGCTCGACCGCCTCGTCGATACGCGCTCGGCGTTGGGCGGAGGGAACGCCCTTGATCTTGGCGCAGAAGCCGAGGTAGCCCTGGACGTCCATGTCCGGGTAGAGGGGCGGCGTCTCCGGAATGTAGCCGACCCGCCTCTTGACCTCGAGCGGGCTGTCGAACACGTCGTAGCCGGCCACCCGCGCGGTCCCGTCGGTGGGGGGGAGGAAGCAGGTCAGGACCCGCATGGTGGTGGTCTTCCCGGCACCGTTGGGGCCGAGGAAGCCGAGGATCTCGCCCTTGTTGACAGTGAAAGAGATCCCGTCCACGGCGGTCTGGCGTCCGTAGCGTTTGGTGAGTCTCTCGACCTCGATCATGGGGGCTCCGTCAGCCTTGAGCAGAAACGCCGGACGGCCCGCTGCCGCGGGCACGCCGACGTCTGCCGTGAGATTCGAACCTAGGTCCTTGCAGGGGGGACTCGTGCCGCCCTTCCGGCGACGTTGGCCTGGCTACAGCGAGAACGTATGATAACGATCTGGCTTTTCCGCTGTCAATCGGCGGCCGGAGGCGCTGCCCGTGTCCGGAGATTCCGCTAACTCTCATACCATCAAAGCGCTGAGCGAGATTGCCGAGCTCAGCCTCGAGCTGGCCGATCTGGCCGCCGTGGAGCGCCTGCTGACACGGACGCTTCTCGGCTCGCTCGGCCTGTCGTGGTCGACGCTGCTCTTGTGGGATCGAAAGCTCGACAGCTTCCACACCGTCTCCGGAAATGAGACGCAGCTCGGGGGGAAAAGGTCGGCGGTCGCCCCCGCCCCCCCCGAGGCCCGGTACCTGATCGCCGAGGGGACCCTGCTCGAGACCCAGGGCCGGGACCCGGGCGTGCTGGTGCCGCTGATGGCGCGCAGCGGCCTGGTCGGGATGCTGAGCCTGGCCGAGCCGGGCCAGCCGCCGCGAGCGTTCTCTGCCCACGAGGTCGAGCTGCTCTCGCGGATCGCCGGCCGCGCCGCGCTGGCGGTCGAGAACCACCTCTACCAGCAGGAGCTGATCGCCTCGGAGCGGCTGGCCGCGCTGGGCACGATGGCGAGCATGCTGGCCCACGACTTCCGGGGCCCGATGACCGTGATCCGCGGCTACGCCGAGCAGCTTCTCTCCGCGGAGATGCCCTCCCGGGAGGTCCACGACCTGGCCGGCGTGATCGTGGAGACCATCGACCGCCTGAACCGCATGACCAACGAGACCCTGGACTTCGCCCGGGAAGGCGAGCGGCTGGCGCTGCGGCCCGTCCACCTCCGCCCCTGGCTCGAGCTGCTGTGCGTGGACCTGGCCGAGGAGCATCCTGGCCTCACCCTCGTCCGCGAGCTCGACGTGGAGGACCAGAAGGTGGCCCTCGACACCGACAAGCTCTGGCGGGCGATCACCAACATCGCCGCCAACGCCGAGGACGCCATGAAGGGCAAGGGACGCTTCCGGGTGCGGGCGTCGACGGGCACGGGGAGGATCCTGACCCTCGAGCTCTCCGACGACGGCCCCGGCGTGCCGCCAGAGATCCGCGATCGGATCTTCGAGCCGTTCGTGACCTCGGGAAAGACCCGTGGCACCGGGCTGGGCCTGGCGGTGGCGCGGCGGTTCGTCGAGCAGCACGGCGGCCGGCTGGAGCTGCTGGCGGAGGGTCCCGGGGCCCGATTCAGGATGACGCTGCCGCTCGAGGCGCGCCCGGCGCCGGCACAGCCGAGCCGTTAGAATGATCGAGACCCAGTAGAGGACCTCTGCCATGTCGATATCGACTCGCCGTCTCGCCGTGCTGCTGTGCCTGGGCGTCGCGCTTCTGGCCTGCCGGGCTCCCGATCCGAAGCAGGAGCTCGACATCTCCGGCATCGAGACCTACTGGGCGGTGGCGCGATCGATCGGGGACACCCACTACATCGCACCGGTGGTGCGCTTTCACCTGCGAAACAAGGGGACCCGCGAGCACCGGTCGATCCAGGCCACCGGCACCTTCCGCCGGGTCGGCGAGGAGACCACCTGGGGCTCGGCCTGGGAGCAGGTCAACACCGGTGGGGAGCCCTTCCGCCCCGGGCAGGAGACGGAGGTGACCCTCATGTCGGATGCCCACTATACCTCCCCGGACCCGCCCGAGATGATGCTCGAGAACGCCCAGTTCAAGGACGCGCGGGTCGACGTGTTCGTGCGGGTGGGCTCGAGCCAGTGGGTGAAGATGGCCGAGACCCAGATCGAGCGCCGCATCGGCAGCCACGTCGTCGACGAGATCGTGGCGCCCGAGGCCACTCCAGCCGAGGAGTAGCCGGCTCAGCGCTCGGGGAGGGCGCCGCCCAGAGCCTGGTGGGGTCGGATTCTGCACCTACTCGAACATCGAGGGGAAAGAGCCGCGGTTCCGCAGTCCCGCGCTGGTGGCTCTCCTCCCCAGGGGGTCGTACTCGAAGCTGGCAATGGCCACGGCGTCCGAGTCACGGGATGAGGTGTTGAGGCAGACGCGTACGAGCCGGTTCTCCGCATTCCACTCAATGCAGAAGTCGGGGGCGCGAAACCCGGGAAAGGTGAGGGGGCGGGGTCGCCCGACCGTGCAGCCGCGAGGCTCACGATTGGCTGTCTTCGCCGGCGAGCCCGAGCAGATCGGCGTAGACCTTGGGGCTGAGGCGGAAGCCGTTCGCGAGCATGGCGTCGAGCAGGGGGCGCACTGCGGGGATGATCCCGCGGCGCTTGGCCAGCACGAGGAGGGCACCTGTACCGACGGCTTGGAGCCCGAGGCGGGCCGCGACCACGCGGGCGCGCAGGTCGTCGATGATCACGCGGACGATGTCCAGCTCGAAAGCCAGGGCGATGGCTTCGCTCTCCCCGGGGCCGATGCGACGCTCGGTGATCTCTGGCGGCAGCGGTCGCGTCAGCTCACGCGCCCGGATCCAGTCGGGCAGCTCGGGCAGCTTGTAGGTGACCTCGCGCACGACGGCGAGCGGCACGTGCACTTCACCGAAGAGCTGCTGGAGCAGGCCCAGCTGAGCGATGCGCTGCAGGCCGATGAGCGCGCTGGAGTCGGCTACGACTCGAGCCATGCGTTGATCGTGGCCTTCTCGCGCCCCCAGTCCTCCTCGGTCGTGAGGTAGACAGGCACGTCGAGGGCGTTGGCGAGGCGCAGAAACCCGTCGTGGTCGAGCCCGAGCAGCTCACAGGCCCTTCCACTCGAGACCTTTCCCGTCCGGAAGAGCTTCATGACGAGAGCCTCCCGGGTCGCGTGCCGGAGATCCTCGTCCTCCTCTACGAGCTCGGCCACATCCTCGTCGACTTCCACAGTACGCATGGCACCTCTCATTCTACGCCCTTCCTCCCCCGAGCCCTCTCCCGGGGATGACAGCGAAGGAGCACCGCCCGCAGGTCGCTCACGTCCACCCGGGTTTGGCGGGCGGTGGTCTGGAGCCGGGCATGCTGGTGTCGATTCCGAACCGAGGCTCCCGCCCGGCCGTCCTGCTGCGGGAGAGCTACCGCGAGGTCGGGAAGGTCCGAAACCGCACCCTGGCCAGTCTGACCGCCTGGCCCCGCGAGAAGGTAGAGGCCCCACGCCAGGTGCTCCGCGGCGGTGGCGGCTCAGCAGGCGCCGCCCAGAACGCGCAGTTCAAGGACGCGCGCGTCGACGTGTTCGTGCGGGTGGGCTCGAGCCAGTGGGTGAAGATGGCCGAGACCCCGATCGAGCGTCGCATCGGCAGTCACGCCGTCGACGAGATCGTGGCGCCCGAGGACTCCCGCCAAGGAGTAGCCGGGCTCAGCGCTCGGGGAAGGCGCCGCGGCGGCGGCCGCGAGCAGGCTGAACCGGGTGGCGCGCTGGTCGCCCCCCGCTCGTGTCTTCGCCAAGGTGGGCGGCGATCGGAAGTCTCCAGGGGTCGCGCACAACCTCCGTACGGCGCCGTCGTCTCGGGGCGATGACGCCAGTAGGCGTCACGCGAGGCGGATGGCGGGAAGACACCGGGCGTCTTGGGGCAACCGCCATGTGCTCAGGCCCGCTGCGGACATAGCCGTCCGCGCTCCACTGGCCGCACATCCTGCAACGCAGGTTGCAGGCGTTGGTCACGGTGAGGGAGATGAAGGCCGGGAAAGTCGCGGTCCATGTCGGTCGGCTCCTCGGGGGAGTCTACGAGGCCTTGGCGGCCCGTGCATCCTCCGGCATCCACGGGGACTCGTGCGAGCGCTTCGCTGATCGCGCTTGCTATCGAGAGCGTAGCATGCTATTGTTTCCGTAGCATAGAAAGGAGCGACACCACATGCCGGTCATTCAGATCACTATGGGACGAACCAGCAAGGAGGAGAAGAAGCAGCTCATCGAGCGGCTGACGGCCGATGCCATCGAGATCACCAAAATCCCGGCCAACGAGTTCACCGTCCTCGTCACGGAGCTCGAGCGGGAGAACATCGGTCGCGCCGGGAAGACGCTGGCCGACATGATGACGGCTCAGGCCTAGGCCCACAGGATGGCCATACCCAGACCCGGGAGGCCTGTCAGGGGCTCGACCACCGGAGCGCCGCTCATGGCGCTCTTCGATCTCCTGGGCAGGCGTTGGGCCATGGGGATTGTCTGGAACCTGTACCGGGGTCCGTCCACGTTCCGCTGCCTGCAGAGCGCCTGCGAGAGCAAGAGCGGGAAGATCTCGCCTTCCATTCTCAACAAGCGGCTCAAGGACCTGCAGGAGGCCAGGCTCGTCGTCAGGACGCTAGATGGCTACGAGCTGACGCCGCTCGGCAGGCAGCTGTTCGTTCTACTCAAGCCACTGGATCCGTGGTCGCGGCGCTGGGGCGGACAGCTGACCGAGGAGTAGGCAACGTCGACCAGCTTCCTTGGGGCATCCTCGATTCGATGGGGGCCCCGACCGGGAGCACCTTCCGAGGTCTACTTGGCCTGCTCCACGAAGTGGCCGTCGCGGGTGTCGACCCGGATCCGCTCCCCGGACTCGATGTAGGGGGGCACCTGGACCTGCAGGCCCGTCTCCAGCGTGGCGGGCTTGAGCTGGGCCTGGGCGGTCGCGCCCTTGATGGCGGGGGCGGTCTCCTGGACCATCAGCTCGACGGCGAGCGGCAGGTGGAGGGCGGGCGCCACCGCCCGGTCCGCAGCGGGTGAGGAGCCTTGCGCCGCTTGTCGCCAGCCGCTGGGCTACGACAAGCCGTTGTGCGTCTCAGTGTCTGGGGTCACGTTGCACGCGGCCACTGGTGCGGGAGCGCGGGATGTGTCGGGGCGGAAGGCGCTGCCGTGGTACGTGCTACGCCCGCCCATCGCGCAGGAGCGTCTGGAGCAGGCGTCCCGACGGTTTGGTGCGCATCCTGCTGAAGAAGGCGTACCGTGATGGGACGGTGGCGGTGGAGATGGACCCGCTGTCCGTGCTGTGCCGGCTGGCCACCAGCGTGCCCCCACCACGGCTGCACACCGTTCGTTACGCTGGCGTGCTGGCGGGGGCGAGCCCATAGCGAGCGCGGATCACGCCAGAGCGCCCAGAGGCGGCCGAGGCCGAAGACGAGGCCGACCAGAGGTGTCCTGTCGGCGGCTACCGCCCGTGGGCGCGGGCGTGGCGGCCTGCCAGGGCGCGATCGAGCACCGCCACCGCCGTTGAAGCCGCCGCCAGCGCGCCTGCGACGCGCCCGAGCTGACACTCAAACCGCCCTCCTACGCTCCGAGACTCGAACGCTGGTGGCGGACACTGAAGAGCCTGGCCCGCCTCAGTGGCCTGCAGCTCCCCCTCACCATTGAGGACGTGGAGCAGCGGCTGGAGTTTGCCGTGCTCCACTATCTCCGCTTCCGCCCCACCAGGGCCTCGGCGGCGCCACGCCCCTCGAGGTCTTCCTCGACGCCAAG
>CAZNNH010000156.1:0-15078 GCA_964574335.1 uncultured Acidobacteriota bacterium
AGTCCAGGCGGCTGGGCCCCGACCAGCGCTATCGTCGCCGGCGACCGGCGCGGGGCGAGGATCCGCATCGCGCCCAGGTCCACCTGGCCGACGAGGCTCGGCGCTCCGCCGAGCTCGCCCGCACCGCTTCCGGGATCAAGCTGGAGCCGCTGGTCTCACCCGGTCGCTGAGGCCCACCGCTCGTCCCCGTCCGGCCTGGGGTCGTTCGCTGGGTGGATGGTATAGTCGAGGGCCGAGGGAGAGTTGCATGTTGCTGGAAGGCAAGCGGGGTCTGGTCCTCGGCGTGGCCAACAAGCGCTCGATCGCCTGGGGCATCGCCCAGGCCGCAGCCCGCGAGGGCGCCCGGCTGGCCCTGACCTACCAGGGGGAGCGCCTGGAGGAGAACGTCCGCAAGCTGGCGGCCGAGCTGCAGGACCCGCTGATCCTCCCCTGCGACGTCTCCCGCGACGAGGAGCTCGATACTCTGGCCGACTCGGTGGGGAACGAGCTGGGCGGGCTGGATTTCGTCGTGCACTCGGTGGCCTACGCGCTTCGCGAGGAGCTGGACGGCGACTTCGTCGACACCAGCCGGGAGGGTTACCGGCTGGCCCAGGACATCTCGGCGTACTCGCTGACGGCGCTGGCGCGGCGGGTGGCCCCGCTTCTGGAGGGACGGCCCGACGGAGGCAGCCTGGTGACACTCACCTACCTGGGGGGCGAGCGGGTGGTCCCCCACTACAACGTGATGGGTGTCGCCAAGGCCGCGCTCGAGGCCTCGGTCCGCTACCTGGCCGCCGACCTCGGCCCGCGCGGGATCCGGGTCAACGCCATCTCCGCCGGCCCCATCAAGACCCTGGCCGCCTCCGGAGTGCACGGTATCTCCCGGATGCTCGAGCACCACCGTACCCACGCCCCGCTCAGAAGGAACACCGAGCAGGCGGAGGTGGGCGACGTGGGCCTGTTCCTGATCTCCCGGCTGTCGCGGGGCGTGACCGGGGAGGTGGTCCACGTCGACGGCGGCGTCCACGTGATGGCGATGGCCGGATTCTAGACCGCCCATGTCCAGGCCCTGGCCCGCCGGCTGGCTCTGCCTCCTCGCGGTGGGTTGCCTGATCGGTGGTGCCGGCGCCGAGGAGCCCACTACCCCCGCCCCGGCGGAGGCCGCGGTGACACCAAGACCCACGGCGGTGCCCGAGGACGAGGCCACCGAGGACCGCCCCGAGCCGGGACCCAACGACATCACCATCCGCGCCGACCATCAGACCCGGGAAGGCGGCCACTACCAGGCGCGCGGCTTCGTCGACCTGCAGGCTGGAGACACGCGGATCCAGGCCGACGCCCTCGACCTGTACGAGACCACCGACGAGCACGGTGCCACCAGCCGCCGCCTGGAGGCGGAAGGCAACGTGGTGTTCATGCGCGGCGAGGAGCGCCTGTCCGGGGACAGCCTGGTGCTGGACATGAGCACCAATCGTGGGACCTTCGAGAATGCCATCGGCTACTTCGAGCCCGGCGTCTTCATCGAGGGAGACCGCATCGAGCGCATCGACGCCAGCACCTACCGGATCGAGGGGGCCCGCTTCACCTCGTGCGCCCAGCCAGAACCGCGCTGGAGCTTCAGCGCCTCTTCTGCCACCCTCCAGCTCCACGACAAGATCAAGGCCAAGAACGTCCTCTTCAAGATCAAGAAGGTCCCGGCGTTCTACCTCCCCTACCTCCTCTACCCGATCCAGGACGACCAGCGCTCGAGCGGGATCCTGTTCCCGCATTTCGGCTACTCCAGCACCCGCGGCTTCAACATCGGCACCGGCGTCTTCTGGGCGATGGGCCGCAGCGTCGATCAGACCTTCTACACCGACCACTACTCGCGCTTCGGCGAGGGCTTCGGACACGAGCTGCGCTACCGCGGCCGCGGCGCCTCGGTGGGCGGGTTCCGGACCTACTTCTTCAAGCTGACCCCGGAGCTGCAACAGAGCACCGGCCAGGACTGGGACTACGACGTCGACTGGAGCGCCATCCAGGAGCTGCCCGGCGGCGTGCGGGGGACGGTGAGCGCCCGTCTCTACAGCGACATCCAGTTCCAGCAGCAGTTCCAGGACAACCTCAACATGGCCTCGACGCGCAGCCAGCGGGCGGTGGTCAACCTGCGGCGCAACTTCGGACCGACCCGGGTCGAGCTGATGGCCGACACCAGCGAGACCGTCTTCACCGGCTCCGACACCACGCGCGTCAACCGCCACCTGCCGTCGCTGTCGGTCCGTCGAACGCCGCGGAAGCTGGGTCGCACCGGCATCGTGTTCGCCTACGAGGCCAGCCTGGAGCGGCTGGCTCGGGGTGACCAGGACCTGCTTGACCAGTACGCGCGGCTGGACCTGGCCCCGACCCTGTCGCGGCCGCTCGCCACCTCGTTTCTCCAGGTGACGCCCCGGCTCTCGCTGCGCTACTCGCGCTGGGACCAGAGCATCGATGAGGAGGAAGGGACCATCACCGGGTCTCCGCTGGATCGGCGTTTCCTGGAGGCCAGCGTCCAGATGCGCGGTCCCGAGTTCGCCCGGGTCTTCCACGACGTCGGCTTCTACAGCGACAAGATCAAGCACGTGATCGGGCCCGAGGTCACCTGGAGCTACCGCACCCGCGTCGACGACTTCGACCGGATCCCGAAGTTCGACGGTGAGGACTACTATCTCGGCACCAACCAGGTCCAGTACGCTCTGGTCAACCGCCTCCTCGCCAAGCGGCCGGGGCGGGGCGGCAAGGAGCGGACCGTCGAGTTCTTCAACTGGCGCATCCAGCAGACCTACTACGTCCAGATCAGCCAGGACCAGAGCAACTACGACCCCAACTACTCGGCTTCCGCGTTCGGCCCGGGGGGCGTCCCCTCCCACTACTCGCCGGTGCGCTCGCGGATGCGTTTCCGGCCCGGCAGTGGCCTGAACCTCACCTTCGACACCGAGTACGACGTCAACTACGACCAGATCCGCAACCTCGGCTTCGGTGGCGGAGTGGGCCTCGGGCCGCTGCAGCTCAACGGCAACTGGTCGCGCCGTCTTCGGGTGACCGAGGTGGCCGAGGACCGAGTGCCCACTAGCGACTACCTGCGGGGAAGCTTGAGCCTCACGCCGCTCCCAGGGGTGCGCCTCGACGGCTCGGCGGACTACGACCTGCTGCAGAAGAACCTCCAGCGGATCGGCGGCCGGCTGCGGCTGGGCGTCCAGTGCTGCGCGTTCATGGCCGAGGTGATCCAGTACGACTACAACCAGCGCAGCGAACGTCAGATCCGTTTCTCGATCGAGCTCGCCAACATCGGCAGCTTCGGCAACTTCATGGGCGAGGACCGCCGCGGCCGCGGAGGCTTCTGAGGTGGGGGAGCCATGCGGCTTCTGATCACCGGCGTGGCGGGCTTCGTGGCCGGCCACCTGATCGACCACCTGCGGGCCGCCCACCCCGAGGTGGAGCTCTGCGGCCTGGATCGCCCGGATGCGCTGGAGCGGGTCGGTCTCGGCCGGCAGGTCACCTGCATGGGAGTCGATCTCGAGGACGCCGGCGCCCTGGTAAGCGTGGTCGAGAAGGCCTCGCCTGACCGGGTGATCCATCTGGCCGGCCAGTCGAGCGTGGAGCGCTCCTGGCGCGACCCCGGCGCGACCCTGAGCAGCAACGTGCTGGGTACCCTCCACCTGCTCGAGGCGCTCCGCCGGCACGCCCCCCGCGCCCGGGCGCTGGTGGTGGGAAGCGCCGAGGAGTACGGCCACAGCGCCGGGGCCGGGTCGCTCCCCGAGAGCGCACCGCTTCGGCCCGGCTCCCCGTACGCGGCCAGCAAGGCGGCACAGGGCCTGCTGGCGCTCGAGCAGGCCCGCGCCGGTCTGTACGTGGTGGTCACTCGGACCTTCAACCACACCGGCCCCCGACGCGGCGCCGCCTTCGCGGAGAGCTCCTTCGCCCGTCAGATCGCCGAGATCGAGCGGAGCGGCCGGCCCGGGCGGATCGAGGTCGGGAACCTGGACGCGGTGCGGGACTTCTCGGACGTTCGTGAGGTGGTGCGCGTCTACTGGGAGCTGCTCGGGTCCGGGAGATCCGGGGAGATCTACAACGTCTGCAGCGGGCGGGGAGTGGAGATCCGGGGGTTGCTCGAGCAGCTGCTCCGGCTCGCCCAGGTGGCCATCGAGGTCCGGGTCGACCCGGCGCGTCTCCGCCCTTCAGACATCCCGGTCCAGGTCGGAGATCCCACCAAGCTCGAACAGGCGATCGGCTGGCACCCGGCACCTGACCTGGAACCGGCCCTCGCCGACCTCCTCGAGGAGTGGAGGCAAAGGGTCGGCGCCTAGCGGCCGGCGCGGCTGATCAGGCCGGAGCGCGCGCAGCGGCGTACCCATGGCGCGCCACCATGAGTCTGACGCGAGCCACTAACGAGCCGGTTCGTCCGACGCCGCCTGGTGCTCCCCCACCACCACCTTGCCGTGACGCACCACGCGCCCCTCGAACCGGTAGGCACGGAGCAGCTCTTCCAGCACCAGCAGGTGGCGCTCCGGCTCGTCGACGGCGCGCATCATCATGGCCTCGGCGACCTCGGGGTCGTAGGGGAGACCGAGCACCGGGACCCGCTCCAGCCCCTCGTCGCGTAGCGCCTGGAGGAGCTGCGCCCGCACCGCGATCAGGCCCTCGACCAGCGGCTCGGCGACGAAGGAGCGCTCGGCTGCGGCCAGAGCCCGGTCCAGGTTGTCGAGGATCTCGATGAACTTGAGCAGCAACCGCTCCCGACGCTCGACGAAGCCGCGCTCGACGTTGCGCACCGCCCGGCGACGGAACTCATCGTTCTCGTCCTTGAGGGCCCGGTAGGCCTTCAATGCTTGGGCCAGCCGCCCCTCGGCCTGCTCGGCCTGCTCCCGAGCCGCCGCGATCTCCTCCGGCGAGGCGGCGGGCTCCTCGCGATGGGCGGCGTAGGGGTCACCGTCGTCGTCCTCGCGCAGCTCCACGTCGTCGGCGGTGGCTCGTTCGATGTCGATGCCGCCCTGCGCGTCCTCGGCGTCGGTTGCCGGGGCGGTGGCGTCCCCGGGGGCGTCGGTGTCGGGCACGAAACCTCCAGTGCCTGCTGTCGAGGTTGGGCCGATTATACCCGTCGCGCCGCGTCGCCGGCGAGCAAGACCGTGAGGTCCATCACGTTGGTGCCGGTCTCTCCAGTGACGATCAGGTCGCCGAGGGGGGCCAGGAAGCCCTGGGAGTCGCTCCCGGCCAGGAAGGAGGCGGCCGGCGCCAGGCCGAGCTGTGCCGCCCTGTGTCGGCTCTCCTGGTCCACCACGCCGCCCGCGGCCTGGCTGTGGCCATCGATCCCGTCGGTGGCGAGGCTCGCCACCACGGCGTGGGCCGGGAAGGTCGACAGCGGCTCGGCGGCCGCCACCACCAGCTCCTGGTTGCGTCCTCCGTGGCCCGGCCCGCGGACCGTCACTGTGGTCTCCCCTCCCGCCAGCAGGCAGAGAGGCGGAGCCGCGAGCCCGTCGCCGTCCACGCACTCCCGGAGGACGGCGATCAGCACCTGCGCCACCTCCCGGGCCTCGCCCTCGAGCCGGCTGGTCAGGATCCGGGCCCGAAGCCCGAGACGCCGTGCTTCCCGGGCAGCGGCCTCCAGGCAGAGCCGGTTGCCGCCGATCACGTGGGTCTCGACCCGCCGGAACAGGGCCGCCCCAGGCTTCGGCGTCTCGGGAGCCTCTCCGCGGGCACCGGCCTCGAGGCGCTCGCGCACGCGGCGGGGGGCGCGAGGGAGGACGGCCAGCCGCTCGAGCACGGCGAGCGCCTGGGCGTAGGTGGTGGGGTCCGGGACCGTCGGTCCCGATGCGATCGTGGACGGGTCATCCCCCACCACGTCGGACAGGGTGAGGCACACCACGCGGGCCGGTGCGGCGGCGCGGGCCAGCCCGCCCCCCTTGAGCCGGGACAGGTGCTTGCGCACCGTGTTGAGGTCGTGGATGGTGGCGCCGGCGCGCAGCATCTGGGAGGTCAACCTCACCTTGTCGCCCAGCGAGATGCCCTTGGCCGGGGCGGGCAGCAGGGCGGACGCTCCCCCTGAGAGCAGCAGCAGCAGCACGTCGTTCCGACCCAGGCCGAGAGCCATCCGCTCGACCTCGCAGGCCGCCCGGATCCCCCGCCGGTCGGGGAGCGGATGGCCCGCCACCAGCGTCCGGGTCCGGTCCAGCGGGATGGAAGGGGGCGCGGTGGCGATCGCCAGCGCCTCGGACAGGAAGGCGCCCAGCAGCCGCTCCGCCTCCCCTGCCATCGGCACGGCGGCCTTGCCGGCGGACACCACGGCCAGCCGGCCGCCCACCGGAATCGAGCTCCCGGCCACGCGCAGGCCACCTCCCGTCAGCCGAAGGTGCGCCTGCAGCAGCCGGGAGGGATCGGCCGCGTTCCTGCCGGCGGCCAGGATCCGCGCCGCCGCCCCCCTCAGCCGGTGGCGATCCCAGCGGGCCATGCTCGGAACCGGAGGCTCAGTGGCCCCGCTTGGGATCCAGGTCGCTCAGCTTGGTCAGGGTGTCGAGCCGGCTCAGCAGCGTCTCGGCCAGCGCCGGGAAGTCGCTGCGCCAGCAGACGGCATCGAGGTCGGTGATGAAACGACGTCGGGCGCGATTGAGGGCCTCCCGGCCGGTGTCGGAGACGAGCCCTTGCGACTCGAGTTGCTCGAGGTGTCTGAGGAACTCTGCGCGGTAGAAGTCCGAGAGGGCCCGGCGTTTGTCTGCGTCCACGGGAACTCCCTGGCACCGAAGTAGCGGGACCGACCCTGCCAAGTTAGCTCGCGGGCTTGGAGGATGTCAAACCGCGGCAGGTTTCCTGGTGTTTCTCTCTGGATTGACGCCCGGAAGCGGCAGCTGAGGGTCGGCGTTCCCGTCGAGCCCCATTCGCTCGCCTCGTTCGAAGGCCAGGAATCCGGCCGCTCCGATCATCGCCGCGTTGTCCGTCGACAGCCGCACCGGCGGCGCGAACAGCGGCAGGCCGATCTCGGCGGCCATCTGCTGCGCCTCCGCCCTCAGCCGGGAGTTGGCGGCGACGCCGCCCGTCAGCAGCAGGCTCCTGGGCCGTCGAGACTCGGCGACCTGGCGCATACGGCCGAGCAAGGCGTCGACCACCGCCTGCTGGAAGGAGGCCACCAGGTCCCGGATCTCCTGGGGCACCCGGGAGGGGTCGGCCACCTTCGGGATGTCGTGGCGCCTCACGTGATACAGGACCGCCGTCTTGATCCCGCTGAACGAGTAGTCGGGGCGGCCGTCGCTCATCTTCGGGATGGCGAAGCGGACCGCCCGCTGGTTGGCCCCCTGGGCCAGGCGGTCGATGGTCGGACCGCCCGGGTAGCCGAGGCCCAGCAGCTTGGCGACCTTGTCGAACGCCTCGCCGGCGGCGTCGTCGCGGGTGCGCCCCAGCAGCTCGTAGCGACCCCGGGCGGGAACCTCGAAGAGATGGGTGTGGCCGCCGGAGACCACCAACGCCAGCGCCGGGAGCGGGATCTCCTCGTGGGTCAGGAACGGGGCCTCGATGTGGCCGGAGATGTGGTGGACGGGGACCAGCGGCTTGCCGTGGACGAAGGCGATCCCCTTGGCCGCCTGCAAGCCCACCAGCAGCGAGCCCACCAGGCCCGGGCCGCAGGTGACCGCCACCGCGTCGAGGTCGGGGTAGTCGAGGCCGGCCTCGTCCATCGCCTCCGAGACCACCGGGCAGATCGCCTCGATGTGATGGCGCGAGGCGACCTCGGGGACCACCCCACCGTAGGGAGCGTGGATCTCTGCCTGGCTGGCCACGACGTTCGAGAGGATCCACCGCCCGTCCTCGAGGACGGCGGCCGCCGTCTCGTCGCACGAGGTCTCGATGGCGAGCAGGCGCACGCTGCTTAGGACGCGCCGGCGGCCTCGACCAGGCGCCGCAGGCTCTCGAGGTAGGGGGCGCGGGCCACCCCGCGCTCGGTGACGATGGCCGTGACCAGCCGGCTCGGCGTGACGTCGAAGGCCGGGTTGCGCACCGCGACGCCACGGGGAGCCAGGCGGTGGCCGGCGTGGTGGGTCACCTCGTCCTCGGGGCGCTCCTCGATGGGGATCTCCGCCCCCGCCGGGGTCTGGAGGTCCACGGTCGAGACCGGCGCAGCGACGTAGAAGGGGATGCCGTGCTCCTTGGCCAGCACCGCCACGGTGTAGGTCCCGATCTTGTTGGCCACGTCGCCGTTGGCGGCGATCCGGTCGGAGCCAACCACCACCGAGTTGACCTGCCCGGTCGACATCATGTGTCCGGCCATGCCGTCGGTGATCAGCGTCACCGGGATCTGGTCGCGGTGCAGCTCCCACGCGGTCAGCCGGGCGCCCTGGAGGTAGGGGCGAGTCTCATCGGCGTAGACCATGTCGATCTTGCCGTCGCGGGCGGCGGAGCGGATCACGCCGAGGGCGGTGCCGTAGCCGGCGGTGGCGAGGGCCCCGGCATTGCAGTGGGTGAGGACCCGGGCCCGCTGTGGGAGCAGCGCCGCCCCCAGGTCGCCCATCCGGCGGCAGGCCGCCACGTCCTCGGCGTGAATCGCATTCGCCTCGCCGAGCAGCGCCTGCCGCAGAGCGTCACCGCCTTCTCCCGCGTGGGCCTCGAAGCAGGCGCGCATCCGCTCGATGGCCCAGAACAGGTTGACGGCGGTGGGGCGGGTGGCCGCCAGCTCCTGGCAGACTCGGTCCAGATCGGCGCGCAGCGCAGGCCCTTCGGCGGCCGACAGCCGGACGCCGAGCGCGACACCGAGCGCGGCCGCCACGCCGATCGCCGGGGCGCCCCGGATCGCCATGTCCTTGATGGCGGTGGCCACCTCGTGGTAGGTGGCGCAGCGCAGGTAGACCTCCTCCGCCGGCAGCCGTCGCTGGTCCACCATCACCACGGCGCCGTCCTTCCACTCCACGGTCGGTATCAAGCCCACCTCCTGCCCCCATCGTAGTGCAGAACGCGCACCGGCAGCGGGATGGAGGCGCGGCGCGTGGCCAAGGCGCTTGGCCGCCGAAGGCAGGATCAGGCCGCCGACCGTGGGGGACGATCAGGGTCGGCCCGGTACAAGAAGACGGCGGCGAGACCCGAAGGCCTCGCCGCCGCCGAAAGTCAAAAGTCTAGACCTGACCCCGCGCCTAGAACGACCAGCGGGCGCCGAGCTGGATCTGCCGTGGGCCGACCAGGCCTGCGGGCGCACCGTAGAGGACAGGCCCGTCGATCCCAGGGTAGCTCTGGTCGGGGACGCGGTTCTGGATGCCGTTGACGGTGGCGTTGTTGAACAGGTTGAAGCAGTCCATGAAGACCGCGATCCGGTCGGTGCCGTCGCCGATCTTGAAGTACTTCTCGAGTCGGAGGTCTACCAGGTGACGCATGTCCATGTGCTCGGAGCCCCGCGGCTGCAGGAAGATCCGGCGGCCCGACCGGGACGGATAGACGAGGTCGCCCGAGGAGTACTCCTGGTAGGGCGTGTAAGGCCGGCCGCTGAAGGCCTGGTAGTAGAGGTTCAGGCCCACGTCGACCACCGGCACCTGGTAGGTCGCATAGACCTTGATCTCGTGGGTGAAGCTGTAGCTCAGGGGGCCCTGCTGGTTGATCAGCGCCCGTGACGGGCTCTCGAACAGGCTGCTGGCACCGTAGGTGTTGAATCCGCTGTTGTCCACCGTTCCCTCGGCCTTGGAGAGGACGTACGAGACCCGCGTCTGCCAGCGGTTGGAGAAGCGCTTGTCGAGGACGACCATCAGTCCCTTGTACTTGCGCTCGGCCTTGGCGGTGCCCAGCAGGTTGCCGTTCGGGTCGAAGTACTGCCAGCCGTCCGGGTTGGTGATGTAGTAGCTTTCCTCCGACTCGTCGGGGTTGGCCCACTGGTAGCCGGTGATGGTGCCCCCGGTCAGGTCGTTGGGCAGCTCTACAGGAGTCCACCGGGCGTCCCGGATCACCGAGCCCTGCAGGTTGCCGTCCTTGCGCCAGATGCCGGTCACCGAGAGCCGGACGTCGTTGCCCAGGGCGCGCTCGAAGCCGACCGTGAGCTCGTCGGTGAACGGGTGTTTGATGTCCGGGTCGACGGTGTACGGGGTGGAGGGGAAGCTCGCGTACTCGGTGAAGGTGTTGCCGAGGGGGCCGACCACGTCGGTGCCTTCGGGATCATAGTAGTTGAGCGTGAACGGCTCCCGTCCGGGGATGGCCGAGCTCCAGGCGTAGTAGAAGGCCCCTTCGTAGTAGCGGCCGTAGGTGCCCTTGAGGACCGTCGAGTTGTCGCCGAGCACGTCGAAGGCAAAGCCGAACCGGACCGCCAGGTCCTTGACGTCGTAGACCTTCTCCTCGCCGTTCGGGCCGTTGCCGCTGACGCCGGAGGGATGGCCGCGCACCCAGTCGTAGCGGATGCCGGGGTTCAGGGTCAGGCGGTCGCCGATCTTCCACGAGTCCTGGACGTAGACCGACTCGCGCTGGTTGCGGCCCTCGATGTCGTACCCGTAGGTGTAGGCCGTGTACTGGCCGACCGGGTAGTAGGTGCTGTAGTCGTAGTAGAAGAGGGTCCCGAGGTTGTAGCGGCTGCGCACCCGGCTGCGCTCGATCTCCACGCCGAACTTGAGGTCGTGCTTGCCGAAGGCCTCGGCGAAGTGGGAGATCGAGGCGTTGACCTGGTGCCGGCCGCGGTCGGCGTAGTAGATCCAGCCCTGGGAGTTGAAGTACTCGCCGGTGGCGGCGTCGAAGTGCCCGGGCACCTGCTCCGGCGGTCCCTGCCGGGGGTTCAGGTCGTAGAAGCCGGTCCAGCCGTTGTACTTGACCTCGCTGAAGGTGCGCGAGCCGAAGACGTGGCGCCAGGTGAGGCCCCAGTTCCAGCCCCGCGAGTCCTCGTCGTTGGTGGTCTCGTCGGTGGTGACAAAGGCGGTGGCGGCGCCCCAGCGGCCCCGGATGTAGTAATTGTCGGACTGGAGGATGGCCGAGAAGTTGTCGTCGGGGCCGGGCTGATAGGTGAGCTTGGTGGCGAAGCGGGGGCTGAACTCCTCGAGATAGGTCCGTGGTCCGGTCGGGTCGTCCTTCTCATTGAAGTAGGTGGCGCTCACGAAGAAGAAGAGCTTGTCGTGGACGATCGGGCCCGAGAGCTGGGCGGTCAGGTCCCAGTACTTCTGGATCTGGGCCGGGTCGGCCAGCGTCGGGTTCTCCTGAGCCACCTGGTCGCTGACGTTGTCGCCGGCCAGCGAGTCCTTGGTGTAGTAGGCCTCGAACAGGCCGCCCCAGTTGTTGCCCCCGGACTTGGTGATGGTGTTGACCACCGCGCCCTGGAAGGCGCCGTACTCGGCCGGAGCGCCCAGGCCGCTGACCTGGACCTCGTCGACCAGGTTGAAGGCGAAGAACGTCCAGGCGGAGCCGCCCTCCGGGTCGCGGGTGTCGACGCCGTCGAGCAGCAGCGCGTTGGCGGTATCGGAGTCGCCGCCGTAGGCCGAGCCCAGGTTCACGCCCGGCAGGTAGTCGAGGAGCTGGGCGGCGGCGTTGGAGGGCCGGATCGGCAGGTTGAACAGCATGTCCTGGGAGAGGGTGTTGTCGGTCTTGCTGCTCGAGGTGTCGACCACCGGGGCCTCGCCCACCACCTCGATCGCCTCGCTGAACTCACCGACCGCCAACGTCAGGTTGACCTGGACCGCCGAGCCGATGCTGACCGAGATGTTCTGCTGGCGGCGGATCTTGAAGCCCGACAGCTCGGCCTGGACCGAGTAGGTGCCGGGGTCGAGGGCCAGGAAGCGATAGGAGCCCTGGGCGTCGGTGACGTCGGTGCGCGAGCCGACTTTTCCGGTCAGCGTGACGTTGACGCCGGGAAGTGCGCCGCCACCCTCATCGAAGATGGTGCCCTGGATGGTGCCGGTCAGGCTCTGGGCGCCCGCCGGAAGGGCCGCCGCGAGAAGGAGCGCGGCGAGCCAGGCAACGGATCTCTTGATCGTCATCTGCTTGCCTCCTCGCTCACCGGACCGGCGACGTGATGCGGTCGTTGCTCCGCTTGTAGAACGAGAAAGCGATGCCGACCGCGACCAGGGCTACCGCCGCCACCCCTTTCGGGGACTTGAGGAACGATCCCGAGCTCTCGGTGGTGACCGCCGCATCCTGGACGGAGGCCATCTCGACCGCCTCGGCCGTGTCCATGGCCTCGACCTTGGCGGCCACTGCTGCCGTCAGCGTCGGCTGCTCGGCCTGCGGCGGGTTCGGCGTCTGGGCCGGCGCCTTCACGACCACCTCGCTCGCGGCGGCGGGCGGTATGGCGAAGGCGAAGGCCACCAGGAGAGCCAAGGCGCCCGCAAGGGGCCTGGCCCATGGCTTCGAGTCGCGTTTCACAGGCTTCCTCCCTGTCAGCTCCCGGCTGCCTGGAGCTGGCGTCATGTATTTCTCTGAGGGTCGGAACACTCAACCGCCCCCCCCCACGCAACCCTCATGCCAATTCCTGAGCCGAGCCTCAGTCGTCGAGATCTCTTCGGCTCAGCATGTTACGCAGGACCTTCCGCCTCTCTTCGCGCCCCGGGGGACGACATCCAACGGCATGGATCCAAGCCGTTGAATTCTTGGGTGGCCCTGGCGCCGGGCGGGGTCCTGGGGAGCGCATTGACCGCGCCGCCGAGCGTGGGCTAGCGTTCCGGTATGGGGAAACGAAAGCGCGCTCGGCCGGCCGCACCCGAGTCGCCGCCGGCGCCCCTTCCCCTCCGCCGAAGGTGGCGAGTCGGCAGGCCCGTGTCCGTTCTCGTGATGGCCGTCGTTGCCGGCGCGGCGCTCGCCGGGTGGTGGTGGCTCGGTTCCGCGGCTCGGGTGTCCCTCGCCTCGCGCCATCCCGCACCGAGCGAGCTGAACGTCGTGGTGCTGACCCTCGACACGCTGCGGGCGGACCGGCTCGGCTGCTACGGGTTCAAGGGCGTGGAGACGCCGAACATCGACATGCTCGCGCGTGAAGGAGTCCTCTTCGAGCAGTCCACGGCCACGGTCCCGCTCACCTTCCCCTCCCACTCTTCGATCTTCACAGGGCTCATCCCGCCTCACCACGGTGTGCACGACAATGGAGGGTTCTTCCTCGACCCAAGCCGCACCACGCTGGCCGAGCGCTTCAAGGCCGCGGGATACGTGACCGGGGCCTTCGTCGGCGCCTGGGTCCTCGACTCCAAGTGGGGCCTGGATCAGGGCTTCGACCGCTACGCCGACCATTTCAACTTGAACAAGTTCAAGATCCTGTCGCTGGGGACAGTTCAGAAGCCTGGCGACGAGGTCATGGACGGTGCCCTGGAGTGGCTCGAGTCGGTCAAGCAGCGGCGCTTCTTTGCCTGGGTCCATCTCTACGACCCCCACACTCCCTACGAGCCACCCGAGCCGTTCGCCTCCCGCTACCGGGGCCGAGCCTATGTCGGCGAGATCGCCTACACCGACCAGGTCGTCGGCCGGCTGCTGACGTGGCTGCGTCAGTCGGGCCTCTGGGGCCGGACGCTGATCGTGCTGGTCGGCGACCACGGGGAGAGCCTCGGCGAGCACGGCGAATCCACACATTCGTTCTTCATCTACGACTCGACCGTGGCCGTCCCGTTGATCATCCGCACGCCATGGGGCGATGCGGGACGCAGCCACGTGCAGACCTCGAGCGTGGACATCATGCCCACAGTGCTCGAGCTGGCGGGCTTGCCTCCGGAGCCTGGCCTCGACGGCCGGTCCCTGGTGCCGATCATCCTGGACCCCGGCCGGGACGATCCACGGATTGCCTACTCCGAGACCTTCTTCACTCGCTACCACTACGGTTGGCAGCACCTGCGGGCGATCCGTGACGGGCGCTACAAGCTGATCGAGGCCCCGAGGCCCGAGCTCTACGACCTGGCCGAGGACCCGACCGAGAGCCGCAACCTGTTCTCGACGCACCGGGCGATCGCGGCGCGCCTGAGCGACCGACTGATGGCGATGGCTGGCTCCGGCGCGGAGGCGGTCCCGAAACGGGACACGATGGACCCGGAGACCCTGCAGCGGCTGGCGGCGCTGGGCTACGTCGGCAGCACGGCCGACGTGGATCCCGAAGCGGTGCTTCCCGACCCGAAGGACAAGATCGGGCTGTTCGGGCTGATGAGCGAGGCCAAGGCGGCCGCCCAGGGCGATCGGGTCGAGGACGCGATCGCCAAGATGCGGGCCGTGATCGCGCAAGACCCCGGGATCATCGACGCTCACGCCACGCTCGGACACTGGCTGCGGCGTGTGGGCGACACCGACGGCGCGATCACCGCCTTCAAGGCCGCCCTCGACCTGAAGCCCGACGACGTCCTGGCCCTGACCAACCTCGCCAGCCTCTACCAGTCGCTTGGTGAGAACCAGAAGGCCCTCGAGGGGTATCGCGGAGCCCTCGAGCTCGAGCCGCGCAATCCCCACAACTGGTACAGCCTGGCCACCGTATATCTGGACATGGGCGAGATCGCGCAGGCCGAGACGACCTTCCGCCACGCGCTCGAGTACAACCCCAAGATGGGTGCGGCCTACAACAGCCTCGGCGCGATCGCCTTTTCCCGTGGCCAGCTCGACGAGGCCGAGCGGCTGGTCCGGAAGGGCCTGGAGCTCGAGCCGGAGGTGCGCAAGGGACGCTTCAACCTCGGTCGGCTGGCGGAGGCGCGAGGCGATCTGCGGGGTGCCGAGCGTCTCTACCGCGAGGAGCTCGAGATGTACTCGGACGCCGGCAAAGCGCACTTCAACCTGGCCCAGCTCCTGCGCGAGGGCGGCGACGTGGACGGCTACCTCGCCGAGCTCCGGCGCTGTGTCGACCAGGCCCCCGACTTCGGCGCCTGCTTCTTCTTCCTGGCGCGGGAGGAGCTGGGGGCCGGCCACCTCGAGGTGGCCGCCGATCTGGCCCGGCGGGGCCTGAAGGTCGACAACGTCTCGGACGTGGCTCCCCTCGGCTACTACGTGCTGGCCGACGTGCTCAACCGGCAGGGCCGCGAGGCCGAAGCTGCGAAGGAGCTGAAGAACGCCCACCACCTGGAAGCCCTGATACGCGAGCACCCGCTCCCCACCCTATGACGCCTCGGGGACATGACCGGGTTTCTCCGTCCTGCAACGAAACCCGGATCGTGTCCCGAAGCGCCGGGATAAACCGGCAAGGTGTAGCGGATG
>CAZNNH010000157.1:0-9281 GCA_964574335.1 uncultured Acidobacteriota bacterium
CAGTGCAGGACCTTGGCCTCGGGGTCCAGGATCGTGAAGCCGTCGTCGCGCACGGTCACGCCCAGTGACTCCATCTTCAAGAGATCGTTGCTGAACGAGAGGTAGACGGCCACCGTGTCGAACAGGGTCGAGCTCTGGCGATCCGGGATGGTCGGGTCCTTCTCCACCCAGTCGGCGGCCGCGTGCCAGACCCGGTAGTTCTCCATCACGGCGACCGCCAGCGGGTCTCGGCTGTCGCGGACCTGGGCGTATCTCTCGCCGGACAGCTTCACCAGGCCGCAGGTGTCGAGGGGCGTGATGGTGACGTCCCATACGGCACCGAGCGCGGCGCGGCAGGCGGCGACATCGGCCTTGACGTTCCACTCGGCGTCCGGCTCGGGCTTGCCGCCGTAGCCGAGCCGGAGGCTCCCGTGCATCCCCACGAAGCGGGCCTTCTCGGCGATCCTCGGCTCGCGGGCGAGGGCGGCGGCGATGTTGGGCACCGGACCGATCGCGATCAGGGTGATGGGCTCGGCCGAGCCCATCACGGTGTCGATGAGCGCCTGGACGCCGTCCTCGTGCACCTTCCCCGGGTAGGAGGAGAGCTCGTATCCCTTCATCCAGGCCCCCTGGTCAAGCGCGTCTTGCGACTGCGGGATGCCGATGCCGATCGGGATGTCGCTCCGCCCCGCCACGGTCAGCAGCTTGGCCACCAGCCGTGCCCGCTCACGGGTGTTGCCCTGATCGGTGGTGACGAGCTTCAGGTCGATCTCGGGGCTGCGCAGGGCCAGGAGCAGGGCCCAGGTGTCGTCGACGTCGGAGCCGATGTCGGTGTCCAGCACCACCGGGATCGGCCCCCGGGCCTGGGCGACCGCCACCTCGGCCGCCGAGGCGAGCCCGCCGAGGGCCAGGGCGGCAGCGGCGAGGGCGGCAAGCGTCGGGGCGCCGGGCAACGTGCTCATGTCGGGGTCCTCCTCGAGAGGCGAGCATACCGCCTGGCCCCGCATCGCACCAGGAGACGGACCGGCGCCCGTGCCGGGCCGGCTCGGCGCACCCACAAGCGCCGGGCCGACGAGGTATGCTCCAAAGGACGAGTCGGAGAAGGCGGGGACCACGGCGCGGAGGATCGACCAGGGGTGGAGCGTGAATCGTCAGCGGCGCCCTCGAGCCCGTCTGTGGCGCGACCGCGGCCCGCGCCCGGAACGGAGGTGCGGGTCGCCCTGCTGGTGCTGCTGGGCCTGACCGCCGTCACCCTCCACCGCGCCGTCTTCCTGGGCGAGGTCTTCTTCGAGCGCGACATCCACCAGGTGTGGCTGCCGCAGGTGGAGTCGTGGGTGCGGGCGGTGGCCCTGGGATCCTGGCCGGTCTGGGACCGGTCGATCGCCTTCGGCCAACCGCTGTGGGCCGATCCCAGCGCCCAGATCCTCTATCCTCTTTCTTGGCTCAACCTCCTGCTCGCCCCCTGGGTCTACTACACGCTGTTCGTCTGCTTCCACCTGGTGTTCTCCGGCCTGGGGACGTTCCTGCTCGGCCGAACCCTCGGCCTGTCGCCTCGCGGGGCGCTGTCGACGGGGGCGCTGTGGATGCTGTCGGGCCCGTTCTTCTCGCTCGCCAACGTCTACCACCACTTCACCTCGGCGGCATGGCTGCCCTGGGTGCTGCTGGCGGCGGAGCGGACCGTGCAAGCCCCGAGCCGACGCCGCGCGGCCGTCTGGGGGGTGGCGCTGGCCGCCCAGCTTCTCGGCGGCTCGGCGGACATGTGCCTGATGACGGGCCTTCTCTCGCTGCTGCTCGTGGCCCGTCGTCTCAGTTGGCGCCGGCCAGGCGCCGGGGAGAACCGACGCTTGTTGCTCGCGGGCCTGACCGCGCTGGCCCTGGGGGTGGGTCTCTCGGCGGCCCAGTGGCTGCCCACCCTCTACGTGACCCTTGGCTCGGCCCGCTGGTCCCTGCCCGACCAGATCCACAGCTTCTGGTCGCTCCAGCCGGCCTCGCTGCTCCAGCTCCTGTGGCCGGTCTCGATCCACGACCTCCCGCTGCGTCCCGAGGTCCGGGCTTTCCTCTACGAGGGTCGGGAGCCCTTCCTGCTGTCCGTCTATCTCGGCCTGGCGAGCGCGGTCCTGGTGGTGACCGCGTTCTCGGGACCGCGCGCCCGCCTGGCGCTCGCCCTCACCGCCGTCGCCGCGGCGGCGGTGCTGGTGGCGCTCGGTCCCCACACCCCGGTGCACGGGCTGGCCGAGACCCTCCTGCCACCGCTGCGGATGCTCCGCTTTCCGCAGAAGGCGCTGGTGGTGACGGCCCTGTGCTGGGCGCTTCTCGCCGGCCTGGGGCACGATGCCTGGAGCGGGACGGCCTCGCTCCCCCGCCGGCGTCTGCCACCGCTCGTGGCGCTCGTGACGCTGGCGGCCGGCGCGGCGCTGGTCGGCGGGCTCTGGGCCGGCCCGTGGCTCCATCCGCTCCCGGAGCTGAACGCCCATCAGTTGGCGATGCTGGCGAGGCCCCAGCAGGCCCGGCTCCTGATGGCGGCGGTCCTGACCCTGGTGTCGCTCCTCGCCGCCTGGGTCGGATCTCACCGCAGGCCCAAGGTGGTGGCGACCCTGGTGACAGTCCTGGCGGTCGCCGACCTCGCCCTCGCCCACCATGGCCTGCACCGCACCGGGTCCAAGGACCTGTTCACCTTCCGGCCCCCGCTGGTGGACCTCCTGTCCAGCGACGATCACCGCCGCATCTACGTTCACGAGTACGACCTGCTGAAAGACAAGAGCCGGCGTCTCCTCGGGCGCGAGAAGGCCTTCACCCTCGGCCGGGTCGTGAAGGGGTGGTCGGGGGCCGAGTCGAGCGCGCTGGCGACCCGGGCCTATCTGCTGCCCCCGATCGGCGGGCTCTTCGGCCTGGAGTCCAGCTACGATCTCGACAGCCGCGGGCTCTACCCGGCGCCGCTGTCGCATCTCGTCCAGCTCACGCGGGTGCTGGAGGGGACCCCGGCGCACGTCTTCCTGCTGCGGCTCGGGGCGGTCCGCTTCGTCACCGCGCTGCACCGCGTCGAGCCGGCCGAGCTTCGGGAGGTGGCCCAGGAGCCCGGCTACTTCGCCGACCCGATCCGCGTGTTTCGGGTCCCCGACCCCCTGCCTCGCGCCTTCGCCGTGTCGGGGGTGCGGGTCATCGACGGGACTCCCGCCCTCGAGCTACTTCGGGACGCCGCCTTCGACCCCCGCACCGAGGTGCTGCTGCCGGCAGGAGAGTCGAGGCCGCCGGTCCCGGGCTTCTTTGGGGACGTGTCGATCGAACGCCTGATGCCCGATCGGGTCGAGCTCCGGGTCCGGCTCAGCCACGACGGTCTGGTGGTGCTGGTCGACGCCTTCGATCCCGGCTGGCGGGCCCAGGTAGACGGAGACCGGGTGCGGCCGCAACGCGCCAACTTCGCCTTCACCGCCGTCCCGGTGCCGGCAGGGACGCACAAGGTGATGCTGGTCTATCGACCGCGCGGCCTGTGGCTCGGCCTGGCGACGTCGGCAGCGGCCGCTCTCCTGGCCCTCACCCTGGCCTTCCGCCTTCGCCCCTCTGGTGGAGCTCGTGACCCTCGCCGGTCACGTCGCCCTCCGCCCCAGCTCGCCGCTTCGTGAAAGGAGAACCATGCCTCACTTCCGGCGTCCGCTCCGCCAAGGCGCCGTTCTGGCCACCCTCGCCTGCGTCGCCTGGCTGGGCGCAGCCTCCGAGGCACGCTGCGAGACCGGATACGACCTCTGGCTGCGCTACCCACCCATGGACGACGACGCCCTGCGTGCCAGTTGCCAGCAGAGCGCCTCGGCCCTCGTCGTGGAGGGTGACTCTGAGACCCTGGCTCTGGCCCGGGCCGAGCTGGAGCGGGGCCTCGGAGGCCTCCTCGCGACCGAGGTGCCGGTGGCGGCGGGCGTCGACTCGGATGGCGCGCTGGTGTTGGGCACGCCGAGCAGCTCTCCTCTCATCGCCGACCTCGGCTGGGGAGCGCCGCTCTCCCGTCTGGGCCCCGAGGGGTTCCTGATCCGCTCGGCCCGCATCCACGGCCATCGGGCGACGGTGATCGCGTCCGAGGGCGAGGTCGGCGCCCTCTACGGCGCGTTCCACTTCCTGCGTCTCCTGAAGACCCGGCGGCCGATCGACGCCCTCGACGTCGCCGAGCGCCCACGCCTCCGCCGGCGCCTGCTCGACCACTGGGACAACCTGGACGGCACCATCGAACGCGGCTACGCCGGCCGGTCGTTGTGGTCGTGGGACGAGCTGCCCGAACACGTCGGTCCGCGCCTAGCCGACTACGCCCGCGCCAACGCGTCGATCGGCATCAACGGCGCCGTGCTGAACAACGTCAACGCCACCCCCAAGATGCTGGCCACCCCCTATCTCGGGACGGTCGCTGCCCTGGCTGACACCCTCAGACCCTACGGCATCCGCGTCTACCTGTCGGCCAACTTCGCCTCCCCCAAGGTCCTGGGCGGTCTGCCCACGGCGGACCCCCTCGACCCCGCCGTGGCCTCCTGGTGGCGGGAGAAGGCGGACCAGATCTACCGCCTGATCCCCGACTTCGGGGGCTTCCTGGTCAAGGCCAACAGCGAAGGCCAGCCCGGTCCCCAGGACTTCGGCCGCACCCATGCCGAGGGTGCCAACGTCCTGGCCGACGCGCTCCGTCCCCACGGTGGCGTGGTGATGTGGCGGGCCTTCGTCTACGACGCCGACGTCGACCCGGATCGCGTCAAGCGCGCCTACCTCGAGTTCGTTCCCCTGGACGGCAAGTTCCGGGACAACGTCTTCGTGCAGGTCAAGAACGGACCCCTCGACTTCCAGCCCCGGGAGCCCTTCCATCCCCTGTTCGGGGCGATGCCCAAGACGCCTCTCCTAGCCGAGCTCCAGATCACCCAGGAGTACCTGGGCCACTCCACCCACCTGGTCTACCTGGCGCCGCTGTGGAAGGAGGTACTGGACGCCGACACCTTCGCCCAGGGGCCGGGATCGACGGTGGCCCGGGTGATCGACGGCTCGCTGGACGGCCACGCCGACACCGGCATCGCCGGCGTGGCCAACACCGGCCGCGACCAGAACTGGACCGGCCACGACTTCGGTCAGGCCAACTGGTACGCGTTCGGCCGGCTGGCCTGGGACCCCGACCTCGGCGCCGCGGAGATCGCCGACGAGTGGATCCGCGCCACCTGGAGCCAGGACCCGGAGGTCGTGGACACCATCCGCTCCATCATGCTCGACTCGCGGGAGGCCCTGGTCCGCTACAGCATGCCGCTGGGTCTGCACCACCTGATCGGGGGCAACCACTACGCCCCGATGCCGGAGAACGCGGACCCGCGCCGTGCCGACTGGTCCGCCATCTACTACCACCAGGCCGATCGGCAGGCGATCGGCTTCGACCGGACCGAGACCGGCAGCAACGCCGTGGCCGAGTACCGCTCGCCGCTGCGCGAGCGGTGGGGTGACCCCAAGGCCTGTCCCGAGGACCTGCTGCTCTGGTTCCACCGTCTGCGGTGGGGCTACCGGCTGGCCTCGGGGCGCACGGTGTGGCACGAGCTGGTGCGTCTCTACAGGGAGGGGGTGGAGGAGGCGCGCGGTCTGGAGCGGCGCTGGATCGGTCTCGAGGGCAAGATCGACCCCGAGCGCTTCCAGGCGGTGGCCGCCAAGCTGCACCAGCAGTCGGAGGATGCGGCCGCCTGGAGCGACAAGTGCGTGCGCTACTTCCAGTCGGTTAACGGGCTTTCCCTCCCGCCGAGCCCGCCGGCGCCCTGAAGAACGGGGCGACTGCCTGGCGGCGGCGCTCGCCCGACCTGCGTTCCCTGGGTCCGAGTCCCAGGTGGCGTGCGCCGGATGGGTCCGCCGAGGTAGCCTTGCCGCCATGGCCATCTACCGCAAGCGCTTCGCGCCCCGCTGGTCCGACATCGACATGAACCGCCACATGCGTAACACCGCCTACTCCGAATACGCCATCGACCTGCGGGTGTCGTTCCTCCGCGAGCACGGCTTCCCGGTCGACCAGCTCGGGCGGAGCGGCCTCGGGCCGGTGATCGTCCGCGAGGAGATCCGCTACCTTCGTGAGATCCGGCCCGGCGACGCCTTCGAGGTCGACTTCCGGGTCGCCGGTCTCGCCCAGGACGGGAGCCGCTGGAGGATCGAGCACCGCTTCGAGCGCGGTGACGGCACGCGGGCGGCGCTGCTCCGCATCGAGGGGGTCTGGCTCGACCTGGCCACGCGGCGGCCCGCGCCGCCACCGCCCGGCCTGCTCGAGGCCTTCCGGCAGGCCGACCGGACCGACGACTTCGAGGAGCTGGTCACCAAGCGTTGACCCCACGTGTCCCCTCCGGGACACGTGGGCTGTGTCGTGGCGGTCACGCCTCGAGGCCAACGGATCGCCAAACCCCCGAAAGGAGCCGGCTTCCGCACACCGGGGTATCTTGGCCCTGGTGGCATGGGACTTGCTCCGACCGCAGGCAGGCCCAGGAGGCCGCGGGAGCAACAGGAGCGAGTCATGGCCAGCGAGGGACGAATCACCGAGAGCGTCGAGGCTGGTTCGGCAACGGCAGCCGACCCACGACAGGACTTGGGGATCGAGGGACGCGACCGGATCGATCCTGCCAGCGGGCCCGGAGGGATCCCTGTCCCCTGGACGCGGGAGGTGGGCCTGCTGATCCTGATCAGCGCCGTGCTCGGATCGATCGCCCACCTGATGGGCAGCGGGGCGAGCTGGAGCCTGCTCTTCTGGCCGCTGCTCTACGCGGTGGCCCGGCTCACCCTGGGCCTGGTGTCTTCGCCGTCGCCCACCCCGGTCCGCCTGCCGTCTGGCCCCGGACGACCGTCCCAGCCGCCGTCCCGCTCCTGATCGTCTCGGCTGGACCGCCTCGGCGATGACGCCGCCGGGGCGACGGCGGCGCGGGTCAGAACACGAAGCCGATCGAGGCCAGCACCCCGTCGCGGTCGCCGTTGACCAGCGGCTCGTTCTCGGTGCTGTTCCACTCGTAGTTGAGCTTCAGGACCCACTGCTCGGAGGGGCGGAAGTTGACGCCGGCGGTGTGGCGGCGCTCACGGTTCTCGCCGAACCCGGACTCGAGGCGCCCCCTGGTCTTCACCTCGTCGTACTGGTAGACGAGCTGCAGCCTCGGGTCGTCGAAGCCGTGGCCGAGGGTCCCGGCCACCAGGAAGCCGCCCAGGTCCAGGACCGCGCGCCCGTAGAAGCCGCGGAGCTCGACGTCGGGCTCGCCGCCGCCGTCGCCGGTCAGCCAGTTGTACTCCCCGGTGAGCTTGAGCGGGCCGAGCACCGTCAGGTTGTCGACGGCCCAGCCGTTGAGGCGCAGCCGGTTGGCGGCGTCGTACTTGCCGGTGTAGCCGCTCAGGCCGACCTGGAGACGGCCCAGCCGGTTGAAGGTCACCCGGCCCACCACCGCCTTGTCGTCGTTGTTGTCGACGCCGTAGCCCTGGCGCGCCTCGCGTGATCCGTAGGCGTCGATGGGCTCGGCCAGGCCGGCCACCACGTAGGCCTCGTAGTCGAGGAGCCATCTCTCGCCCAGCACCTGGCGACCGAAGAAGCCGAGCCCGTTGTCGGTCCAGTCGGACGGCGCCACGATGTAGGAGACGATGGGCTTGGAGACGACGTCGCGCATGGGGGCGAAGTGGTCGATGTTGACGTTGCCGAAGGGGACCAGCAGCACGCCGGCCCGGAGGTTCAGCACCTCGAAGAAGCGGAGGTTGGCGTAGGCCTGCTCCAGGACGATCTCGCCGCCGCGCTCGGCGCCCACCCCGGCCGCCCGCTCGAACTCGAGCTCGGCGAAGTAGCCGAGCCGCGGATGCGGCCGCCCCGAGACCACGATCTCGAAAGCCTGCCCGTCCAGGATGGAGTTTGTGCCCTGGTACTTCTCGAAGTCGAGCACCCCGTACACGCCCAGGCTGGGTCGCCGCGACTCTCCCTCGGAGAGCCGGCCGACGTCGTCGGTGGTGGCGCGCTCTTCCTCCTGGAGCTTCTGCAGCTCCGCCTCGAGACGCTCGAGCCGATCCTGGAGCTCCGCGACTCGCGAAAGCGCCTCCCGAACCGCGTCGGTCTCCGGAGCCCCTTGCTGCGCCAGCAGCTCCTGCAGGCGCTGCAGCTCCGCGCGCAGCTTCGAGATCTCGGCCTCCGCCGCTGCCAGCCGTTCCTCCAGCCGCTGCGGCTCGGCACACTGGGCCGGGAATGGGGGAGCCAGGACGGCCAGAGAGAGGACCAGCAACGGAGCGGAGTGGAGGAGGTGAGACAGCGGTGAGCTCACAGTCCGATCTCGAGGGGGAGGCTGTTGGTGGCCCGGCCCTCGCCGTCGACCAATGCCACGGAGTAGACGTCGAGGGGGGTATCGCTGTCCACCAGCAGCACCACCCGCAGCACGCCGGGCTGCTTCCACTTCCGACTCAGGACCCGGATGCCGAGGGCGCGCTGGCGCCCCCGTGAGACCTCGACCCGGACCTCGCGAGGCAGGTTCTTGCCCTCGATCTCGATCTCCGCCTGGTGTCCCCGCCTGGCCTGGTGCGGGGTGAGCGAGACCAGCATGGGCAGGGGAGGCGCCGGCGACGGCGTGGCCGGGGCCGGTGCCAGTGATGGAGAGCTGGCGACCACCTGAGGGACCGCGGTTGGCGAGGGGGTCGGCAAAGGCGTCGGCGGCACCGTCGGTGTCGGGGTGGGTGGCGGGGTGGGCTCGGCGGTCGGGGTCGCCGTTGGGGAGCGCCGGCCCGCGGTCGCGGCCGGCAACGGCGCTGACCGGGAAGGCCGATCGGGAGCCGCTGCCGGCGCGGTGGGGGGCGGCTCCTCGGACGCGGGTTCCGGGATCAAGGAGGGCTCGGAGCTGGTTGCGACTGTGGTCGACGGGGCGGCCTCCTGGGGAACGATCGACGCCACCGTTTGGGGCTCCCGGCCTCGTGCGCCGAGCCAGGCGGCCACCACACCGGCGACCACGGCGAGGACGGCCACCCAGGGTGCGGCGCGCCGCGCCGCCGACCGGGTCGGGGCCGATGGCGGCACAAGGGAAGGTGTGGCCGGGGCTCTGGAGGTCGTCCGCGACGGGGCCTGGCCACGGGACACGGAGAGGGTCTGCGTCCCGCTCGGCGCCGCCGCCGCCAGCTCCGCCTCCAGCTCTTCGGCGAGATCCATCCCGGTCGGCGGTGCCCCACCGTCGCGACGCAGCCTCTCGACGATCGCCAGGACCGTGCCGGCGCTTTCGGGTCGACCCTCGGGGGCCTTGCTGAGGCAGGCCATCACCACTCGGGCCAGCTCCGCAGGCAGCTCACCCGCCGGGGGCACGCCGCCCTCCCGGTCG
>CAZNNH010000157.1:9291-14955 GCA_964574335.1 uncultured Acidobacteriota bacterium
AGCGTCCCAACCGGCGCCCTTGTCGATCGAATCGGCCCACGAGCTGCTGACGTCTTCCACATCATCGTTCATGTTCTCTTCGCTGTCCAGCAGCTCACCCACGATATCCTCCAGCTCCGCAGGCAGCTCGGGATGCCCCTCACCAAGGGGGGCCGGGTCCAGGTGCAGCACGTTGCTGAGGCAGGCAGCCACCGTCTTGGCCGAGAAGGGGTTGACGCCGGCCAGCAGCTCGTAGAACAACACACCCGTCGAGAACAGGTCGGAGAGCGGCGAGTAGGTGGCGTCCCCGAGGATCTCGGGGGCCATGTACTCGGGCGTGCCCATCACCGTGCCGGTGGCCGTCAGCTTGGCAACCTGACCCCGGGCGATCCCGAAGTCCATCAGCTTGGCCTGGCCGTCGGCCATCACCTGTACGTTCGAGGGCTTGATGTCGCGGTGGAGCACCCCGCGCCCGTGAGCGTAGCTGAGCGCGCCCAGTAGGCCGCTCATCACTCGGAGCTTCTCGTCCAGGGTGTGCGGCTCGCGCTGCCAGACGTCCAGGCTGGTCCCCTCGAGGTACTCCATGGCCAGGAACGGCTGGTCTTCGTGGAAGCCGAACTCGAGCAACAAGACGATGTTGGGATGGGAGAGGCTACCGATGATCCGCGCCTCCTGCAGGAAGCGCTCGGCGTCTTTGGCCTCGGCGTTGCGCATCACCTTGATGGCGACGCGCCGGCCGATGTAGGGGTCCTCCCCGAGCAGCACCTCGCCCATCGCCCCACGGCCGAGCGGCTTCAGGATCGCGTACTTGCCGACGTGGGAGGGAACCATACGCGGGCTCTCGAAGGGTCAGCCTATGCCCGCCCCCACGGGCGGTCAAGCAAGCGCAGGCAGCAGCCAGGTTTGGCGTCCCGAAAGCGAGGAGGAAGGGGGTGCCCGCAAAGGGCGGGCACCTCCCCCTGAAGGCCTTGGACTCACGCCCACGCGCGCGGCGGGGTCTGCTTGAGATAGCTCAGGATCCGCTGGGCGGCATCCCCGACCGAGAGCTTCGAGCTGTCGACGAGAAGCGCCTCGTCCGGTGACGGCGGCTCGTAGGGTGCGTCGACGCCGGTCAGGCCGGCGAGCTTCCCCTCGGCCTGGGCCCGGTAGAGGCCCTTCTGGTCCCGTGCCTTGAGCACGTGGATCGGGGCGTCGACGTGGACCTGGTGGACGGCGACGTCTTGGGCCGAGACCCGCACCAGGCCGAGCGCCCGGTTGCGCGCCTCCCTCTCGGGCGCGATGCAGGCCACCACCACGCTGCTGCCGGCCCGGATGAAGACGCCGGCCAGCTCGGCCATCCCCTTGACGTTGACCACCCGGTCCTCGGGGCTGAGGCCGAGGTAGGGCCAGAACTGGGCGCGGATCACGTTCGCGTCCACAAAGGCACAGGGCTCGGCGAACTCCCGCTTCATGGCGGTCACCAGCTCTTGACCGAGAGCCGACTTGCCCGCCGCCGGGACGCCGGTAATCCACACCGCTCTCTTCATGATCATCCTCCTCCTGGGTTGGCTATGACTAGACCATCTCGAGAAAGCCGCTCGGGCACTCGTCCGCGCACTTCCCACAGCCGTCGCACATCGGCAAAGACAGCGCGAAGTCGGGCTCGCCCGGCTCGACCTTCGTCCTCCTGCTGAAGCAGCCCGGGGTGCAGAACATCCAGCAACGCTCGCAACCGGTGCAGGCTCCGCACCCCAGGCAGCGGCCCGCCTCGTAGAACACCTGCTGCTGGGTGATCCCCTGGTCGAGCTCGGCCGACAGGTTGTCCAGGCCCTCCTGGGGCGTCAGCCGGTGGCGGGACGAGCGAACCTTGGCCGGGTAGAGCCCGAGCTTCACCCGACCGGTGCTGACCGGTTGGCGCTCGGAGCGCCTGCCGAGCGGGACCCCGCGGAGCTCGGCGTCGATGCTGCGGGCCGATCGAAGGCCCTGGCCCACCGACTCGGCCACGAAACCGAGCGCCACGCTGTCTCCTCCCGACCAGACGTCGCCGAGTGGCGTGCGACCCCACTCGTCGACCTCGACGCCCCGCGCGCCGTCGAACAGGCCCAGTCCCTTCCAGTCGGGGACCTGGCTCACCGCCGCGATCAGGCTGGTGGCCGGCACATCCTCGGCCGGCTCTCCGAGACCCACCGGGAGCCGGAGACCGTCCGGACCGGGCGGTCCCAGGCAGGCACGCTGCGTCTTGACCGTCATCACTCGACCGCCGTCGTCGCGCTCCACGGCGATCGGCGTGGCCTCGTACACCACACGGATCCCCTCCACGGCGAGCTCGGCGAGGTCCTGCTCGTCGCGCCCGTGGGCCCGCACCAGGGTCACGGAGCAGCCCCCGTTGCCGGCGGCCATGCCCAGGCGATTGGCGACCCGTGCCACGTCGACGGCGGTCTGGCCGTCGCCCACCACGGCCACCCGGTCCCCCATCGACAGCGGGGCCGCCGAGTGGGCGAGGCGCAGGAACTCGATCCCCGACAGGACGTCGCCGCCCAGCTCGCCGCTCACCTCCAGACGCCGGCTGCGATGGGCGCCGATGGCCACGAACACGGCGTCGTGGGTGTCTCGGAGCTGCTCGAGCGAGACGTCGGCGCCCACCCGTGCGCCGCACTCGAGGGTCAACCCGAGCCGGAGCAGCCGGCCGATCTCGGCATCCAGGACCGACCGCGACAGCCGATACGCAGGGACGCCGTAGCGCAGCATCCCTCCCGCCAGGGGGTTGGCCTCGAAGACGGTGACCGCATGCCCGCGCCGCAGGAGCTGGTAGGCGCAGGAGAGCCCCCCCGGGCCCGCCCCGACGATGGCCACGGACTTGCCGGTCGACAAGGCGTCGTCGGGAAGGGCCAGGTCGAGACCGCGATCGATCCCCCAGTCGCCGATGAAACGCTCGACCGCGGCCACCGCGACCGCATCGTCCTTCTCGCTTCGGTTGCAGTGCCGCTCGCAAGGATGGGGGCAGACGCGACCCAACACCGCCGGGAACGGGTTGGTGGTGGTGAGCAGGCAGAAGGCCTGGTCCAGGGCGTCAGCCTCGCTGAGGCCGTAGGCCTCTCGCCGGGCCAGGAGCGCCATCGCGCCACGAGCGTCGTTGCCGATCGGGCAGTTGGTGCGGCACGGCGGCGGCTTCTCGGCCTGACGAGGGCGCAGCGAAGAGCCCCCGTAGCCCACCGTCTTCCAGCGACCCGCGACCGGCAACGCCGTCTTCTTTGGCTTCTTGAGCAGTCCCACGCGAACAGCCTCCTCTGGTTGCCCCTATGGCAAGCCCCGCGCCAACCGCGCGAATCTCAATATCCTCTTGGATGTCAATGGCTTACTCACGGACCGGTGGCCACCCTCGGATGGAGGACCGTTGCATTTCACGGCATCCCGTGCTATTTCAAGCCCGTGCTCGAGACCGGGATCTGGCGTGCGCTGGGCCGAGACGCGGAGCTGGCCCACTCGCTGGGGGGCGTCGCGGAGCTGCTGGCCAGCGACGTCCCGTTGCTCGGAGTGGCGGTCAGCCGGCTGGACGTGGCATCGCGGCGGTGCTCGGTGATCGCCGAGGACTGGATCCGGCCGCCCCAACACAAGCCCCAGCCCTGCCGTCGCTGGACGGACCTGCAGCTCGACGATCTCCTCACCTGGCACCGGACCGGCGCTCTGCGCCAGGGCACGCCGGACAAGGACCCTCTCTTGCGGCTGCTCTGGCCAGCGGCCGAGCCGGCCGAGGTCGCGGCCTGGCCGCTCCAGGACGAGGGGCACGATCCCGGGGTCCTGCTCCTCTTCGCAGAGCCGGGCAGGCTGCGGCCCGAGCACCGGACGCTGCTCTCTCGCATGGTGGAGCCGTTCGGCATGGCCCTGGTCAACGACCGGCGGCTCGACGAGGTCAAGCGCCTGCGGGAGGCGCTGGAAGCCGACAAGCGTGCGCTGCTCACCCGGCTCGACCGCGACAGCATCGTCGACACCGTGGTGGGCGCCGACGCCGGCCTTGCCGAGCTGATGGAGCGGGTCAAGCAGGCGGCCCCGACCGACGTCCCGGTTCTGCTGTTCGGCGAGACCGGCTCCGGCAAGGAGGTGGTGGCGCGGGTGATCCACGCCCAGTCGAAGCGCCGCTCCAACACGATCGTCCGCGTCAACTGCGGCGCCATCCCGCCCGGCCTGGTCGACTCCGACCTGTTCGGCCACGAGCGCGGCAGCTTCACCGGCGCCGTCGCCACCCGGCTCGGCTGGTTCGAGCGCGCCTCGGGCGGGACCCTGTTCCTCGACGAAGTCGGCGAGCTGCCGCTGGAGGCACAGGTGCGCCTGCTGCGCGTGGTCCAGGAAGGGACCATCGAGCGGGTGGGCGGGACGCGCACCATCCACGTCGACGTCCGGATCGTGGCCGCCACCAACCGGGACCTGCGCGAGATGGTGAGCCGCGGGACGTTCCGGGAGGACCTCTGGTACCGCCTGAGCGTGTTCCCCCTCCACATCCCTCCGCTGCGGGATCGGCCCCACGACCTGCCCGAGCTGGCCGCCTACTTCGCGGCGCGCGCGGGCAAGCGGCTGGGCGGTGCGCCACTGTCGCTGTCCGCCGACGACGTCGCCATCCTGCTCGACTACTCCTGGCCCGGAAACGTCAGGGAGCTGGCGGCGGTCATCGAGCGGGCGGCGATCCTGGGAGATGGCAAGCGGCTGGAGCTCCGGAGCGCCCTCGGGTCGCCGGCTACCGCCCGCGGCTCCCGACCCGAGCCGCCTCCGGGAGCGGAAGGCGGCGGTTTCCCAGAGGGCTTCCCGACCCTGGACGAGGTGGTCCAGTCCCACATCGAGGCGGCGCTGCGGCGCGCCCGCGGCCGCATCGAGGGGGACCGGGGGGCGGCACGGCTGCTGGGCCTGAACCCCTTCACGTTGCGCTCGCGGATGCGCAAGATGGGAATCGACTGGGCCGGGTTCCGCTCAGAGCCCGCGGGGCGCTAGCCTCACCGCAGGTTGCCCGCCGTCATTCGATCGCCGAAAATGCCTGGATGAAGAAGAGAACGCGCCTCGTCCTTATCCTTCCCGCCCTGCTTCTCGCCGCGCTGTCGTGGGCGCCTCTTTCGCAGGCCTCGGCCCTCGTCAACCCCGAGACCGAGCAGAAGATCGACGCCCTGCTCGCGAAGATGACGCTCGAGGAGAAGGTCGGCCAGCTCAACCAGTACAGCGGCTTCTTCGCCACCGGCCCGATGGCGGAGAACGAGCGCAACAAGGAGCGCCAGCAGCAGATCCGCAGCGGTCAGGTCGGCTCCATGCTGAACGTCACCGGCGCCGAGGCCACCCGCGCCGCCCAGAAGCTGGCGGTCGAGGAGAGCCGGCTCGGGATCCCACTGGTCTTCGGCCTCGACGTCATCCACGGCTACAAGACCTCGTTCCCGGTCCCGCTGGCCGAGGCGGCCAGCTTCGACCTCGACGCCATCGAGCGCTCGGCCCGGGTGGCGGGGGCGGAGGCGGCGGCAGCGGGTCTCCACTGGACCTTCGCGCCGATGGTCGACATCGCCCGCGACGCCCGCTGGGGCCGGATCATGGAGGGGGCGGGCGAGGACCCGTACCTGGGAGCGGCAGTGGCCGCGGCCCGGGTGCGCGGCTTCCAGGGACAGGACCTGGCCGCGGTCGACACCATCGCCGCCTGCGCCAAGCACTACGCCGCCTACGGCTTCGCCGAGGGGG
>CAZNNH010000158.1:0-14931 GCA_964574335.1 uncultured Acidobacteriota bacterium
GGTGAACTTGCAGGCGTTCGAGATGAGGTTGAAGAGAATCTGCCGGGTGCGGGTGATGTCGGAGTGCATGGCCCCGGCTTCGTCGAGGCCCACGATCTCCAGGCGGTTTTGGTTCTTCTCCACCAGGGTGACGACCGTGGCTCGGATCTCCTGGATCAGCTCCTTCAGCTCGAAGTCCTCGGCGAAGAGCTCGATCTTGCCCGCCTCGATCTTCGACAGGTCGAGGATGTCGTTGATGAGCGCGAGCAGGTGCTTGCCGGCGCCGTTGATCTTCTTGAGGTCGGTCGCCATCTCCTCGAGGCCGTCGTCCACGGCCTCCTCGGACAGCATCTCGGAGTAGCCGATGATGGCGTTCAGCGGGGTCCGCAGCTCGTGGCTCATGTTCGCCAGGAACGAGCTCTTCGCCCGGTTGGCGGACTCGGCGGCGTTCTTGGACCGGACGATCTCCCGCTCCGCCTCCTTGAGCCGGCTGATGTCCATGGCCGCGCACAGGTAGCCGCCGAGCTGCCGGTCGCTGCCGTGCATGGGGGTGATGGAAAGGCTCACCGGGAACTGGGAGCCGTCCTTGCGGACGTAGGTCCATTCGCCCTCGTGCCCCTTGCCCTCCCTGGACAGCGCCGCGAGCAGCGGTCCCTCGACGGGGCGGCCGAGCCGTTCGGCCAGCCGCTCCCGCTGGGCCTGCAGCTCGGAGGAAAGATGGAAGTCCTCGATGCAGTCGCGCCCGAGGACGTCTCGGGCGCGGTATCCGAGGAGGCGCTCGGCACCGCGGTTGAACATGATCAGCGTGCCGGCGGGATCGGCGGCGACGATGGCGATCCGGGACGCCGCGTCGAGCACGGCCTGCTGGAGGACGTTCGCGACCTCCAGCCGCTGGAGGATGCGGGCCGTTTCCTCGAACTGCTTGACCACTAGCTGGGCGGTGAAATCCGCGGACTGACGCGAGACCCGCACCTCCTGGCGGAGCACCTCGACCTCCGCCAGCGCCTGGCTCAGCCTATCGCCATCCATGGTGGGCATCCTCGGCGTTCCGAGCCGTACCTTGGTTCCCATCACTCACCGCCTCTGGGTCCGAGCCAGCCGGAGGGCGACCTCCGCCGCCTCAGCCACGGTCTCGTCTGGGACTGCTCCCGCGGCACCAACCAGATGAATCCGGGGCAGGGGGGCCTCGGCCACGGCGGGCAGCACTCGAAGCAGGTAGGCCAGACCGTCGTCGTGCCCGTACCGGGGCTCCATCTGCTTCGCCGCCTCGACGGCGTCGAGGACGATCACCCCCCGGTCGCCCGCGTCGCCACTCAGAGAGTCGACCAGGACCACGGGGCCCTCACCCTCGACCAGGGGCAGCAGATCGAGCCCGGCCAGTCCCCCGTCGAGCAGCTCCACCCCGGGGGGCAGCGTCGAGCGGGCCAGGCGGTCGTACACCCGGGACCCGAGGTCGTCCTTCTCGGCCAGCCGGTTTCCGGCGCAGATGATCTTGCCCATGACGAGCCCGGTCTCAGACCCGGATCCGTCCCGACCGACCGTCCTTCCCGAAGGCGTGCACCGTGCAGACGAGACAGGCATCGTAGGAGCGCACGACGTGGCCGATCTCGACCGGGTTGTCGACGTCCTCGATGGGCGTCCCCAGCAGCGCCTGCTCCCAGGGTCCCCGGGCGCCCGAGGCGTCCCGCGGCGACCCGTTCCAGGCCGTTGGGGTGACGACCTGGTAGTGCCGGATCCTTCCCTCCTCGACCTTCACCCAGTGCCCGAGCGCCCCCCGGGCAGCCTGGGTGAGCCCGAAGCCCTCGCCCTCCTCGAAAGGCTGGGGAGCGCGATAGAGCTCGCCGCCGGTCGAGACGATCTCCTGCAGCCAGACATCCATGGGGCCCAGAAGCTCCGCCGGACGGACCAGACGCGCGAGCTCGCGGGAGAAGACGGTCGGACCTCCCTGCTGCGCCAGCAGGTCCACGAACAGCGGGCGCGCCGAGATCGCCATCTCGGCCAGGGGTCCGGTCTCGGCCGGCAGGTCGTCGTAGCGCGGCGCCTTGCACCACGAGTACTTCAGGCCCTCGGCCCCGGTGGCGTAGGGTCGGGTCTCACCCTGGAACGGGTGCCGGCCCCCCTCGTAGTCCTCGAACCAGGAGTGGGCCACGTGCTCGGCCACCTGGCCCTGGTCGAAGGGCCGGGGCTCGGCCCCGAAGGCGAGACCCGCCGGCACCAGCATTGGGCCCTCTCCAAAGCCGGCGACCTTCGTGTCCCTGGGCAGGTCCAGGGCGCCGTAGCTGATGAAGTTGCCGTACCCTCTGCCGATCTCGCCCAGCCCCGTCTCCCGAGCGAACCGCACGAAGAACCCGAGGTCGCTCTCGCGGTGAGCCGGGCTCTCGTCGAGCCAGGCGTCCAGATCGGCGAGGCTCCCGACGTCCCGCCAGCGTTCCAGGGAGCATCCGAGGATGCGCGTCTCGTACCAGGATCGGAAGCCCGCGAGGATCTGCCGACACTCGAGGATGTCGCCGGGGTTGGGCAGGCAGACGACCCCGCCGGGGACCATGAAGGACGTGTGGGGCCACTGGCCACCGAGGATCGACATGATCTCGGGGATCTTCTTGGTCTCCCGGATGGTCTCGATCACGGTCTCGCCCGCGTACGGCTTGTAGCGTCTCACCGCCTCCTGGTAGAGGGTGTGGAACCGGTACCGCGGGTTGGCGAAGTCCGGGAGGAACATGAGGCAACCGTGGCGGACGTCGCTCTGGATGTGCTCCGCCATCAGCGCGACGTTGCGGACTCGGATCCCGTTGTCCGGGACCTGGGCTCCGGCGATCATGTCCAAGGCCCTGGCCGCCGCCGTCAGATGGCACATGTTGCACAGACCGCAGATTCGGGGGGTGATCACCAGCCCGTCCATGGCCCCGCGGCCCACGAGGATCCTCTCGAAGCCGCGGAACATCGTGCCCGAGCTCCAGGCGTCCGTGACCACACCCTCTGTCACCTCCACCCGGATCTCCAGGTCCCCCTCGACCCTGTTGAGCGGCACGTTCAGGACGATGCTCTGGGCCATGATCCCCTCCTGCTAGAAGCAGCCTTGTCGGGCGCTCCGTCGCTGGCGGGGGACCGCAGCGCGCCTCCAAAGATGATCCCGGCGAGTCCTGATCCCATTCAGATGTCGGTCTTCCTCTCCCGCAGGCGACCAGGCGCCGCGGCGGCGGCGAGGCCCTTGTAGGCCATGTAGTGGGCACGGTTCATCCCCTCCGGGAGCTGCAGGGGTATGCCCTCGATGTTCCTGGTCTCGAAGAACGGATACTCCTGTGGAAAGTCCGGGTTGGTGCACCCGAAGCAGGGGACGCCCACCCGCGTCTTCGACGACCGGCGGTTCCACAGGTGCTTGTTGCACACGCCGTGGGCCAGGGGTCCGTGGCATCCCCGGTGGAAGAACAGGCAGCCCCTCTCGCCGAAGCCCTCTTCCTCGACCCGGTACTCGTGGTACTCGCAGCGGGTGCAGCCCTGGTGGACCATGATGTTGTACCAGGCCAGCGGGCGCTGATAGGAGTCGAGCTCGATCTCGGCGCCCATGGCCAGGGCGGACAAAGCCCCCCGCACGACCTCGGGGTGACACGGGCAGCCCGGAAGGTTGATCACCGGCAGCCCCGAGGCTCCCCGGAAGCCCTCCCCGAGGAAGCCCCCTTTGTCCCGCTTGTGAAACTGCATCCCCGTGGCTTCGATGTCACCGTCCGCTCCGATGCCTCCGAAGCTGGCGCAGGTGCCGACGGCCAGGACGACGGAGGCCCTCCTCGCCAAGGCGGAGATCAAGTCCTTCTTGGGGCGACCCTGGTGGGTGTCGTACATTCCCGACCCGCCGGGCCCGCGCACCACCGCGCCCTCGACGCACAGGAGATCGAGCTTCTGCCGCCCCTCCAACAGCCCTTCGACCAGCGCACGGTAGTCGCGGAGGGGATGGCTGGACAGCGACGGGTGCCAGAGGACCTCGACGTCGAGCCGCTGGCAGAGCTCCAACAGGTCGGGTGATTCGAGACTGAGCAGCGACATGGAGTCGCCGTCGCAGCCGCCACCGGAGATCCAGAACAGCGTCAAGGACATCGAGCACCTCGTTGGTCCGTGCTGGGCCTTCAGCGGCGAACCCGCCGCAGGGTGAGCCATCACATGATACGCAAGACGGCTGCCGAACACCCGCCGGTCGGGCGCGCTTGACGTAACCGACTGAGAACAAAGAGATAGGACCATCAGCCCAGGCGGCGGGCGGGCGGCCGGACGCCGCCGCGACCGTGGCGCGGGTTGCTGGCGATGCCGCTCCTCGACCGGGCGCGGCGCTCCTCCAGCAGCGGCCGCTCGAGGCGACCTGAGTCAGGGTCGGGGCCAGCTCATCGCGGCAGCTACACCCAACTTGCTTGGCCTAGGCTATGTCCGGAGGGATCGGTGGTCCGTGCCCAAGCTCTTGGAGTACTGCCGTTCCAAGGGGATCCTGCCGTCGGTGACTGATGAATGGGTTCGGCGCCTCCTGCGAGAGGGGCTGACGGCACAGCGGATTCGGACCTGGAAGACCTCCCAGGATCCTGAGTTCGACCGGAAGAATACGCATCCGCGAGGTTGGGCCGGTCGACTTGGAACAGCACTAGGCTAGTTGCGCTGGGCGCTCCAGGTCCAGTCCTGTGTGTCGTGCGCCGCCACGAAACGCAAGGTCCCTGACATCGTGCCCGAGGTGTACGTTCCTTCATAGTGGAACTCCAGGGGGAGTCCCTCGACCACGACCTGAACCCGGAACCGAAGTGATCCGTTGCTGGCGGTGCCTTCACGGATCTCCCCTGAGATCTGGCCGGAATTGGGCTCGCAGGTTATGCCGGGCGCGCTCCATGAGATGAACTGGGAGTGCAGCTCTAGCTGGCCGGTCAGAGCCGGCGGATTGTGGGAGGACCTGAGGGTCAACCGGTAGCCCCCGGCGCAGTTCCCTAGCGTGAGGGGGAAGGTGCCTTCTTGGACGCCCGACCACTGGCCTGTCAGCGACACGGGGGGCACGGTGGTGGGGGGGGTGGTCGTCGGCGTGGTCGTGGGGCTGGTCGTGGGGCTGCTCGCGGTAGGTGTGCCCTGTGTGCCCTGTGCATCCTCGCCCCCACCGCCACCCGCGGCAACGGCGACGCCGGCCACGCCCGCGGCGGCAACCCCCCCGAGGATCAGGACCTTGCTCGAGATGCCCCCGGCCGCCGCGCCACTGCCACCGCTCGCCTCTCCGGCGTTCGCTGCCCCTGCCGCCGTGGCGTTGCCGGCGGCCACCGCTCCCGCCGAAGAGAAGCCCGCCGGCACGAGCGGCGCGCCTTTGGGAGCGAGGACCTTCACGACGGCCTGGCCCAGCATCCCGGCGACCTTCTTGTCCCGACACGCCTCCGGACCGGCTTCCACCACCGGCGAGTGCTCCGCCGTGCGGCTCGACTCCGCCCCTTCTCCGATCACCTCGATGTAGTAGTCCAGGCCCGCGAGGTCGGGCTTGGGCTTGGGGAGGATCCCCGTGAAGGTCCCGCCTCGTGGCTCCATGGCCACCGAGTACCAGTCCCCGCCCCCAGCCGGGCGGAAGAGAAGTCGCGCGTTGCGGACGCTCCCGGCGGGGTCGAAGCGGGCCTCGAACGACGGGTGCTGGGCGGCGACGACGCAGCCGACCGGGTCGTGGTCGATGAGAATCGGAGCCCGGCTCGACCCGGCGCCCTGGCTCTGTTCGGTCGTGGCGGCCGGAGCCGCAGCGACCGTCAGCTCCGCGAGCGCCGCCACGGCGCACGCAACCACAAAGGAGCCACCTACCGAACGGATCATAGCCACCCCCTCCGAGAGAAACGGCCTCTCTACCCTTACGAACGACATCCCGCGTCAAAGGGGCTCAGAGGGGAGACGATTCCAGGCACGACAGAGGGCACCGACCGCCGACCCTGCCGGTTCAGGACCAGGGCAACCCCGATCCGGCGAACAGGACACGCCCGACCGCTACGTGGCGCCTTCCGCAGACGGACCGGCGGCCAGGGGAAGATCGTCGAGGAGCCTGCGAGCCTCGATGGTGTCCGGGTGCTCTCCGCCCAGGAGCCCGAGCCTCGCCCGATAGACACGAGCCACGACTTCCCGGGCGGCCTGCGGCTGACGCTGCCCGAGGAGGGCGCGGGCGCGTTCCAGACTCGCCGCCAGGACCAACGGATGCTCCTCGCCGAGGGATGGGCCACCGGCCTCGATGGCCTTCTCGCTCACCTCGCGCGCGCTGGTGAAACGTCCCTGCCGATTGTGGATCCGGGCCAGCGTGGTGAGGCTCAGGATGGTGTCGGCGTGCGCCTCACCACGGACACGTGCTTGCTGCTCGAGCGTCTCGACGATCAGCTCCTCGGCGGCATCCAGCCGGCCCTGCCGCAGTCGTAGCTCAGCCAGGCCGGCCATGGTCTTGAGGGTGTCGTCGTCTTCGACGCCGAAACGCTCTCGCTGGGCCTTCAGCGTCGAGACGTACAGCGCCTCGGCGTCCTCGAGTCGCCCCTGCTCACGCCGGACGTCGGCCAGGTGGCTGCTCGAGTACAGGTACCACTTCTTGTCGCCCGGCAGCCGCTCTCGCGTCGCCATCGCCGACAGGAGCTGTTCCGCCGCTTCCTCGTAGCGGCCCTCCTGCAGCAGGGTCGCCCCCAGGTTGTGCCTGGAGAGGGCCGTGCCCGCGTGATCGGGCCCCAGCACCCGAATCCTCCCGCTCAGGGACTCCCGGAGCAGCAGCTCCGCCTCCGGGTACCGGCCGAGCTCGAGGTAGGCCGCCGCCAGGTTGCTCTCGAGCGACAGGGTATCGGGATGGTTCTCCCCGAGCTGACGTCGCCCCCCGGTGAGGGCCTCCTCGAACAGCCGCGCCGCCTCGGCGTAGCGCCCGGCGGTGAAAAGGGTGGTGGCGAGGGCGTTGACCGAGCGGAGCGTGTCCGGATGATCCGGGCCCAGAACGCGGCGACGGACCTCCAGGGTCCTGCGGTCGATCGACTCCAGCTCGTCGTATCGCCCGGCCGCGAAGAGGACGTTTCCGAGCCGGTTCATGGCGTCCAGCGACGAAGGGTGCTCCTCGCCGAGGGTCTCGATTCGCACCTCGAGGACCCTGCGCAGGATGGGCTCGGCCTGGTCGTGGAGGGTCAGGTTCTGGTATGCGATGCCCAGGTCCGAGGCGGCGGCCAGCGCCTCCGGGTCACGCGACTCCAGGCCGCCGAGGAGCTCGACGGCACGTTCCAGGTGCGCCCGGGCATCGGTGTACCTCCCCAGGGACGCGTAGGTGTTGCCGATGGTCCGGCGCACGGCCGCCTCCACCCGAGGCTGTCCCGCCAGCTCCGTGTGATCCGCGAGCCGGGCGGTGGCCTGCTCGAGCACGTCGGCCACCGTCACCTCGCTCCCCTGGGCCTTCGCCGGGTCCACCGACGAGAGCAGCTCACCCAAGAAGTCGGAGACGGCCTCCGCCTTGGTCGCCTGTCGCTGGGCGTCGATCCGGGCCCGCTCGGCCTGGTCCCGCAGCCCGCGCTCGTGGACGAACCCCGCGGCCAGGAGCGCCAGCAGCCCCGCCGCCGCGACCACTCCCCGTCGATGCCGCCGGGCGAACTTCCCGAGCCGGTAGGCGAGAGTGCTCGTCCTGGCCCGGACCGGCAGCCCCTGGAGGAACCGCTCGACGTCCTGGCCGAGCTGCTCGGCAGACGGATAGCGGGCATCCGGCTCGGGGCGCAGGGCCATCAGGCAGATGTTGTCGAGATCGGGGGAGATCCGGCGCCGCGCCAGCGCTGCCTGGAACGAAGATGAAGATGAAGCCTCGGGCTGCCCGGCTGGAAGCGTATCCCTGCGTCTGCGCAAGGACCGAAGCGCCGAGCTCGGCGTCGGCGGGAGATCCCGGGGGATCGAGCCTACGGTACTGTCGTGCGGCCGGCGGCCCGTCAGCAGCTCGTACAGCACGACGCCCAGCGCATAGACGTCGGTGGCGGTGGTCACGGGAGCCGGCTCGAGCTGCTCGGGGGCGGCGTACTCGGGTGTCATCAGCAGCTCGCCGGTGCGCGTTGCCCCTCCCCCGTCCGGGACGTCCGCCAGCAGCTTGGCGATCCCGAAGTCCAGCAGCTTGGGCTGCCCGCTCCGGTCCACGAAGACGTTGCTGGGCTTGAGGTCCCGATGGACCACCAGGTTGCGGTGGAGGTAGCTCACGGCGTCGATGACCAGGAGAAAGAGGCGGAGCACCTTCTCGACGGAGAGCTCGTTCTCCTCGCAATACCGCGTGATCGGCTGCCCGTCGACGTGCTCCATGACGAAGTAGGGGCGACCCTCCTCGGTCACGCCACCGTCTTGAAGGCGAGCGATGTTCGGATGGGACAGCCGCGCCAGGAGCTGGCGCTCGGCCAGGAACCGGGCCCTGAGCTCGGGCGTCTCCATGTCGCGATGGAGCAGCTTCAGGGCCACCTTCTGGTCGAACGCCCCGTCCACGCGCTCGGCCCGATAGACGACGCCCATACCGCCGCGGCCGATGGCCTCGAGGGTTTGATAAGGACCGATCTGGATCCGTGGGCGGCCGGCGCTCTCGATCTCCAGCGGGGCCGCGGCGACGATCTCGCGCGAGAGGCCGTCGAAGAACGAGGCAGCCTGGTCCTGCAGACCCAGAAGCTCCCGGACCTCGCGGCGCAGTGCGGGGTCGTCGCGACAGGCCTGGTCCAGGAAGGCGCCCTGCTCTTCGGGGGCACGGTCCAGCAGCTCGGCGAGCAGCTCCTCGACGCGGCGCAGGGAGGCCTGGCTCATCGCGCGAGCTCCGCCTTCAGGCCGGGGCGGCCCGCAGCTCGCGGAACAGCCAGGCCCGGGCCAGGTCCCAGCCCCGTTTGACGGTCGCCGGCGAGACCGCCAGGGCCTCGGCGGTCTCGCCGACGGTCAGGCCGCCAAAGCACCGGCACTCGACGATACGCGCCAGGCGCGGCTCCCGCTCGTCCAGCCGGCAAAGCGCCTCGTCCAGCGCCAGCAGCTCCGCCGACCTTTCGGCGGAGACCAGGGCCGACTCGTCGAGGGGCGTCGCCTGTGCCCCGCCGCCGCGCTTCTGACGTCCCCGCCAGCGGGCGTTGTCGATGAGGATGCTGCGCATGGCCTTGGAGGCGAGGCAATAGAACTGGCGCCGGTTGGCGAAGCCACCGGGGCTCTGCTGCGCCAGCCGGAGGTAGGCGTCGTGCACCAGGCTGGTCGTGCCCGGAGGCTGGTCGCTCCACCGGTAGCGATGCGCGTGGGCCAGCTTCTTGAGCTCGCCGTAGACGAGGGGCATGAGTCGGCCGAGAACGGCCTCCTGGCCCACACCACTCGCCTCGTCGAGCTGCCGCAGGAGCCTCGTGATCTCACCGACGTCGCTCATCGAGCAGGGACTGCCTCTCGGAGCCTTCTCGCCCGCCCCGCGGTACCCGGCGAAGAGGGACCGTTGAGCCGCCGGCCGAGGCTCTGGGCGCTGCCGGCGAATGATAGCAGAGCAGTAGCTGTAGGACCGGGGCCGTGCAGCAACCCCGGGGAGCTCGGCCCCGAGTAGAGGCCGCCGCCGAGCCGAGGGTGACCCCGTCAATCGAGCTGGAGCCACCGGCGCAGGCCGTCATCGAGCGTGTCCAGCTCTCCATCGTTGCACTCGCCGATCTCCTCAGAGATCGACTGCCTGGGCACGCTGACGACCTTGTCGACCATGATCTGGGAGACGCGCTTGAGGCCGGTTCGCGACCCTGGCGGCAGGTTCAGGCGGAACAGGGGAGCGTCGACGCAGTCGGAGGTGATCGGGCAGACCGTGACGCTGGCGTGGGTCTGGTTGAACAGGTCCGACTGGACGACCACCGCCGGACGTGGCTTACCCGTGTACGCCCCACGCGCCGCCACGACGATGATGGCGCCTCGTTTCATCGCCAGCCCCGGTCGTCGGCGACCCGTTCGATGAGCTCGATCGCATCCGCCTCGGATGCTCGGCCGCTGACGAGCAGGGACTGACGACGAGCCTCGCGTGCCGGGTCTTCGGGGGCGGGACCCTCACCGAAGGCGTTCTGCAGGGCCTCGCGCAGGACGGCGCTCTTCGACTTGCGCCTCCGGCGCGCCGCGCTCTCGATGCGCCGGTCGAGCGCCCGCGGGACGCGCAAGGTGAGCACGGACGATGGTCCTGACTCCGGCATCGGGGCCTCCTGCAGTTGCAACTACACTACAGTATACGCGAGCCGCTCTTCGGGTGTCGGGCCGGTAACGCGGCTTCGATCGAGTGGCCCTCGCCCCGGGTCCCGGAGAGGTCGACGGACCAGGCTCACTCGGCCGACGCCCGACGCAGGGCCTCAGCCAGCCGTGGTCAGGCTAGCCGTGGAGATCGCGCGGAGCCGACTCCCGCGACCAGGCTACGCGGTAGACCTCGAGCGGCTGCTCCTTCCCCTTCGCGTGCATCGGCGGCATCGCCTCCAGCTCGAACGCTTGCGTGGCGAGGGCCGCCCGGGTCGCCGCGGAGACGACGATCTCCCGGGCCTCCGCGGCGCCGCAGACGCGGCTCGACACGTTGGTGGTGTCGCCGATGCAGGCGTACTGCAGGTACCGATCGGCCCCGATGTGCCCCGCGGCGACGCGCCCCGAGTTCAGGCCGATGTGAATGTCGATGGTCGGTCGCCGCTCCGTTGCCCAGCGGGCGTTCAGCTCGCCCACGGCGCGCTGCATCTCGACGGCCGCGCGCAACGCCCGGTCGGCGTGGTCGGGCATGGCCACCGGGGCTCCCCAGATCGCCAGCAGCGCGTCGCCGATGTACTTCTCCAGCGTGCCTCCGTGGCGGAAGACGATCTCGACCATGCCGGGGAAGTAGTCGTTGAGGAGGCGCACGACCTCCCCCGGGGTCATCCCCGAGGACATCCGAGTGAAACCGCTGATGTCCGAGAAGAGCGCCGTGACCTCGCGCTCGACCGCGCCGAGAGCGAGCGCGGGCGCGGCTTCGATGCGCGCCACCACCTCGGGAGCGAAGAAACGGCCCAGGCGCTCCTTCGCCACCGACTCGCGGTGTAAGGCCATCAGATTTCGCACCGCCTCGGACACGGCGGCGGTGATGGCCGCCAGCAGCACCACCCCCACCGCGGCGGCGGGGAGGCGCGCCCTCAGCGGCGGGCCCGTGGCCAGCAGAAGCAGGTGGAGCAGGATGCTTCCGGCGCCGATGCCGGCCACGTGACGTGCGTCGTAGCGAAGGCCGGAGAGCGCGATGACCACGGCGAAGGCGGGCACCGGGACCAGCAGGCTCAGCACCGGCACGCCGGCCGCGCGGCTGGCCAGGGCCATCGCCGTGAAGCCGGCGAGATGAAAGGCGCCGATCGCGTGCTTGCGCCAGGCGGCGTAGCTCCGATGGGCCCGCAGCCACGCGCCGATGAGCAGCGACCCGCTGCCCAGCCCGAGGCTCGCGGCGATCAACGCCGCGGGTGGCCGAACCGGCGCCGCGGGGAGCTGGTGCACCACGATCTGGATCGCTGCCGCGACCAGCATCACGCCACCGAGGATGAGAGCGATGCGCTGCTCGCTTGATGTCTCGCGCTCTCGGCGACCAGCCTCGAAATCCGTCAGCTTCACGCCGACTCGCAGTCCGAGCCGCCCCGCCCTGTGGCTCTCATGGTGCCTTCCCGCTCTTGCCCGTCCGGCCGACCCCGCGGCGTGGGCTCCGCCCGCCGGCGTCAGCGCTGTCGGTCCCGCCGTGAGCGTGCCTGGCCGTCCCAGGATGAACGTCCCGCGCACGGGGCGCCCGGCCGGAAGCCTATCTGGATCTTTGGATTGTCGGCGATCCCCGCCGGTCTTTCAAGGACGCTGGCTCCGCCCCGTCCCGCTCGACAGCCGTCCGTCCCGCTCGTCCCCGGGGCGAGCGGCGCGGTCGCCGACCTCGTGATCCGGCTGATCGCCGAGGGGAGACCGCGCGACTGGTTGCTGCTCGGCATCGTCCTGGGGCTGGGGCTACTCAACAAGATCGGCGTGCTGTGGCTGGGGGCCGGGGCCGCCGCTATCGCGGCAAGGCGAAGGACCGTTTTGGCCTCGCCCGGTAGGGCCGCTGGGGATCGCCCCAGGCGAGGCCGGCCACGCCCCGAACCCACCTCAGCGGCTCTTCTTGGCTTGTCTCAACTCGGAAGCCAGCCACACCCAGTCGGGCTCGTGCGCCGCCGAGATCGGCTGGTTGGGCCCGGGCAAGAGCACCGCCGCCTGGGCGCGTTCTCCAGACATCAGCAAGGCGAAGATCCGGAGCTGCGCCAGACGCTCGAGCTCGGAGCTGCCCGGTGCCGACAGCAGCTGCCCGGCCAGGAACAGTCGTCCGGCGGCGACGTAGTCGCGGTCGGCCAGTGCCCCGACGCCCAGGTGTAGGAAGACGAGGGGCGACCGGTCTCCGGCCCGCAGGGCGGCGCCGGCGATCTCCTGCTCCCGAAGCGAGGAGCCGAGTGACCAGAGCACCGCGACGCGGTTCCCCCGGCTGGCCAGCAGATTCATGGCGTCCACCAGCCGCGTCGCGCCCTGCCGATGGTACGCCCAGGAGAACCGCGAGAACGCCGCCTGTCGATCGAAATCACCGAGGGTCCGGGCGCGTATCGCCTCGGGCCACAGCTCGCCGATGAGGGGGCTGGCGGCGAAGCGCTCCCGCGCCCGGGCGACGTCGGCCAGGTCCTGATAGTAGCGGAGGCTCTCCTTGCTCTCGGTCGGTAGGAAGGGGCTCCAGGGGCGGTCATCTTCCAGGGCTGAGTCGTCCCGGGTCAGCCGCCGGAGAAACGGGGCGTCGCCGATGAAGAGCGTTCCCAGGCTCTCGGGGGACTCGAGACCGCAGCGGTCCAGATCTCGGGCGACGCGGGGGGTGAGCCACGGCTCCGCGAACTCCTCCTCCGTGGGTCGGCGACGCGTCCCCCGACCGCCAGCCAGCATCCACTCGCTTCCGAAGGCGGACCAGAGCGAGCAGTCGTGGAAGACCTCGCAGAATCCCCGGATCACCCGCCGGGTCTCGGCAGGCTCGAGCTGCCGCACCGGCAGCCAATAGGTGACCAGCCCGCCTTCGGCCAGGCGGCTGTGTACCAGCTCGAACTGCTCCCGCGTGTAGAGAGAGACGATCCCGGCGGTCTTCATGGGCGGGGGCTCTGCGGTGATGATGTCGTAGCTCTCCCGGCTGGTCAGCAGGAAGAAACGGCCGTCCTCGACGTGCACGCGGACCCTCGCATCGTCCAGCGGATAGGTCTCGGAAGCCGGGAAAGCCAGCCGCACCAGCTCCAGGATCTCCCGCGAGGGGTCGGCCACGTGGATCGATTCGAGCCGCGGGTTGCGGGTCAAGGCCTCGGCGGTGTTCCCCATACCATACGAGATCAGCAGCACCCGCCGGGCCTCCGGGTGCAGGGCCATGGGCCACCAGGCGAACAGCCGCATGTAGCGCTGATCCTGGGGCCGGGTGGTCGACATGGACAGCGAGTTGGAGATCAGGCGGTAGTAGACGGGCCGGCCCAGTAGGCTGACCCGGGTCAGCATCACGGTCTCGCTGAGGCCCTCCCTGACGGCCACCACCTCGCCGCCCGGCGGGAGCCAGCGGCTCGACGCCAGCTTCAGGTAGTGGTTGCGCATCAAGCCGAAAGGGAAGACCGCCAGCACCAGCAGCGCGACCGCGGCGGCTGGCACCAGCACGAGAGCCCGCCTGCGGGCGACCGTGCGGTCGGCGAGCCGCCCGACCGAGAGCAGTGCCACCAGGAGGTACCCGGCAGACAGCCCGAAGAGCGAACGCTCGATCCCCAGCCGCGGCAGCAGCAGGAAGCCACCGGCCAGGGCGCCGGCGGTGGCGCCCACGGTGTTGGCCAGGGCGAGGGCCCCCGTCGAGCGCGCCTCGGGGCCGAGCCGGCGTTGGACGGCCACCCCGAGCATCGTGAACAGGATGCCCGAGAGCAGCGCCGTCGGCAGCATCAGCACCGCGCAGGCTCGGACGACGTCGCCGTAGTCGACGAGGATGCGGTTGGCGTGGCTGCGCTGCACGTCGGCGAACACCGCGTAGCTCGTGGCCGTGGTGATGGCGGCGGCCAGGGCCAGCCCGGCCGCCCAGCGGGGCGCGTCGGTGGTGGGCCTCACGACGGCCGACGCCAGCAAGCCTCCCCCGCCGATCCCCGCCAGCACCACGGCGAGCATGACGACGAAGACGACGCTGGTGGCGTTCATGAAGAGGAGCAGGAAGCGGAACCAGACGATCTCCAGCCCGAGGAGGAGGGCTCCGGCCAGAAACGCCGCCGTCAACGGCCCTCGGGCCTTCCACGGTCGGGGCGGCGCGACGTCGACGGGAGGCGTCTCCGCGGCGGTGAGCCGTCGGGCCGCACCGAGGGCGGCCAGCGCCGCCGCCAGGTCCACCGCCGCGGCGGCCGCTCCGGTGCCGCGCATCCCCAGACGGTGGACGAGGACGACCTCGCCCACCAGGGCCCCGGCGACGGCGCCGAGGGTGTTGAGACCGTACAGCCAGCCGAGGCTGCAGCCGTAGGGCAGGCCCTGGACCGTCAGTGCGCGTACCAGCAAGGGGAGCGTCGTCCCCATGGCGGTGGCGGGAACCATCATCAGCAGGAAGGCGGCGAGGGCGCGGAGCAGGTTGAGGGCCGCGGGAGCCTTGACCAGCGGGCCAAGCACGGGGGCCAACAGGTGGGGGAGCAGCGGAAAAAGCCACGTGAGCCCGAGGCCGGTGAGCCCCACCGCCAGCTCGAGGCCGGCGTACACGAGAGCGGGCCGACGCCAGCGGTCGCCGTGGCGGGCGGCCAGCCCGTTGCCGAGGGCCAGGCCGGCCATGAAGCTGGCGGTGACGATGCTCGAGGTCCAGACAGCGTTGCCGAGTACGAGGCCGGTCTGCCGGAACCAGAGGGTCTCGAAGACCAGGGCCGCGAGACCGGACAAGAAGAAGACGGCACCGAGGAGCAGGGTCATTGGTAGAAATCAGGCGCGGTGCCCTTGCGGGCCCGGGTTCCTGAATCCCCC
>CAZNNH010000159.1:0-14832 GCA_964574335.1 uncultured Acidobacteriota bacterium
CCTCCCGCGCCTCCGGCTCCCGCCCCGCCTCGAGCAGGGCCGCCGCTCGATAGATGGGGGCGAAGCCCTCGCCCCCCCGCTCTGCCAGCTCCGCCAGGCGGAGGGTCTCGGGGAGGGCGCCACGCCGAAGCGTCGACTCGAGCAGGGCGATCGGTTGGAAGGCCTGGAGGTCCGTGGCCAAGAAGCCCTCGAGCCCCGGCGGCTCGCCGGCCAGCGCGCGACAAAGGGCCGCTCCGGCACGGGCACGACCCTTCACCCACGGAGACGAAGAGAGGCGTGCCAGTTGCCGGCACGCCGCCGCGTGATCTCGCTGGTGCAGCCCCCGCCTGGCGGCCGCCAAGGCCGCAACGTCCCCCAGGCGCCATCCGAGCGTGAGAACGACCAGCAGCAGCCCAAGGGGCGCCAACCAGACCAGCCGATGGAGACGAAGGCGACGGATCACCGATGACGAGCTAGGGCCAGAAGTGGCTTCGGCCGGTGACCGGGTCGTCGTTCAGGCTCTGACCGGCCCCGACGCTGGAGAAGAGCCGAAGCGGCGGGGCCTTGACGCCGTCCGCCATCGGCGGCCGGTAGCCGCCGAGGTTCAGCAGGCCTCGCCTGAGGCTCAGGCGTCCGGCGCGCGCGTACTCGATCAGCTCGGGCATTCGACGGTCGACCACGGCCTCGACGCTGGCCTGGATGTTGTGCCCCTGGTCGGAAGGCGGCGGCGCCGCCTGCGCCTCGGACGTCGGGGCCGGCTGACTCCGGCTCCGGCTCTCGATCAGCTCCGGCGCGGTCAGGAGCAGCACCGTCATCACGGCGTGCACCATGTCTCAGTGTAGCGGGAAACCTCTCGGGGCGTCAGCCGCGGTCACACGTCGTGGTGCCAGCAGACACATCCGCCTCGGCGTGAGAGGCGACGCCGTGCTATCGTCCGCGTCGACGGAGGGAGGCCGGGTGTGCCCCTTGGAGCGGAGAGGAGCCGAGGCAAACCGAGATGAAGATCCACTGGTACCTGCCTCTCTTGGCACTGTGCCCGCCGGCCACGGCCCATTCCCAGAGCGCCCGGCCCGTGTCGTCGGAGCCGAGCCTCCACGTCCAGCGGCAAGCCAGCGGTCCGTTCCAGGTCAACTCCTACCTGGTGTACGACAGTCGCAGCCGAGAGGCGGCGCTGGTCGACGCCGGAAGCGCCCTCGACGACCTGCTGGCCACGATTGACGCGGAGCGGCTGAGCCTGAGGTATGTCCTCCTGACCCATTGTCACCAGGACCACGTGGTCGGCCTGCCGGCCTTGAGGAGACGGTTTCCGAAGGCCCGGTTGTGCGTCTCCAGGCAGGAGCTCTCCGATGCGCCCTCCTACGCGGGCTGGAGAACGCTGTTCGATGCCCCCTCGGTCGCCGCCTGGGAGAAGGACGCTGCCATCGCGGAGCTGATGGACTTCGACTACGCCGGGATGCCCGAGATCGACGTTCCCCTGGAGGAGCCGCAGTCGCTGCTCCTGGGCGACCTGCGGATCCAGGTCCTGGCGACGCCGGGCCATTCCCGGGGGAGCCTGACCTTCTCGATCGCCGATCTCCTGTTTCCGGGGGACCTGCTGCTGTACCACGCGGCTGGATACATCGACTACCCGTTGGGCTCCCGGGACCAGATCGTCCGATCGATTCGGCGCCTCTACGAGGGCTTCCCGGACCAGACCGTGCTCTGCCCAGGGCACGGGGAGAGCTCGACCATCGGCTTTGAGAAGGAGCACAACCGGAACGTCCGGAGCCAGGAGGTGACATGGGAGCCGAGCCAGTGAGGCCGGAGGCCGTCGTCCTGGTTCGGCGGGGGGGGCGCCGGGAGTCGGAGTAGCAGCCGCCGGGTCGACCGGCGCACGGGGGGGTCATGAAGGCGATTCGGATACGGTCCCACGGCGGGCCGGAGGCGCTGGTGCTCGAGGAGGTGGCCGAGGCGAAGATCACGCCCGGCCACCTGAAGCTTCGGATCGCTGCCGCCGGCGTCAACTTCATCGACGTCTACCACCGCACCGGCCTCTACCCGAAGGAGCTTCCGTTCACACCCGGCCTGGAGGCCGCCGGTGAGGTGCTGGAGGTGGGTGAAGGCGTCTCGGGTTTCGCGGTGGGCGACCGCGTGGCTTCGGCGCAGGTGCTGGGCGCGTACGCCGCGCGGGCGCTGGTGCCGGCCGAGAAGGCGGTGCGGGTGCCCGCCGGTATCGACTGGGGCCAGGCGGCCGCGGCCCTGCTCCAGGGGATGACCGCCCACTATCTCTGTCACGACACCTATCCGCTGCGGGCGGGTGACACCTGCCTGGTGCACGCCGCCGCCGGCGGCGTGGGGCTGCTGCTGGTCCAGATGGCCAAGCGCAAAGGCGCCCGGGTGATCGGGACCGTGTCCACGGAGGAGAAGGCCGCTTTGGCTCGCCGCGCCGGCGCCGACGACGTGATCCTCTACTCGCAGCAGGATTTCGAGCAGGAGGTGCTGCGGCTGACCGAGGGGCGGCGGCTGCAGGTCGTGTACGACTCGGTGGGCCAGGCCACGTTCGACAAGAGCCTGGCGTGTCTGGCGCCCCGAGGGATGCTGGTGCTCTACGGGCAGTCGAGCGGCGTGGTTCCCCCCATCAGCCCCAGCCGCCTCTCTCCCGGGTCGCTCTTCCTCACCCGCCCGGGCCTCTTCGACTACGTCCCGGACCGTGAAAGCTTGGCGCGAAGGGCCGGGGATGTGCTCTCCTGGGTCGAAGACGGCGGCCTCGAGCTCAGGATCGGGCACACCTTCCCGCTGGCGGACGCGGCCGGGGCCCACCGTGCCCTCGAGGGCCGAAAGACCACCGGGAAGGTCCTGCTGCAACCCTGACGTGGGACCCGACAAGCCGGCGCATGGGCGGTGTCGGTCGGGCGACCCGAGAGGCCGCCTCGAGCGAAGGATGTCGTGGCTCGTGGCGGGCCTGGCGGCGGGGATCATCGTGGCACCAGCTTTCGCCTGGGCCGAAGGGGCCGGAACGGTGGCCGCCGACACCGGAACGTCTCCCCCGGTCGCGGCAGCCCTCAGCCAGTCGGGGATCCTGGCCAAGGCGCGCGATCTCCACGCCAAGATCAAGGCGATGGGGTTCTACCCCACGGTCCGGGCGCTGGCCGAGGGGACCGGGATCGGCCCCGGCCTGACCTTCTGGAAGCCGCGGCCTTTCGGCGGACCGGTTAGCTTCCTCGCCACCGTCGGCTGGAGCCCGAGGGTCGCGCTGGCGGAGGCACGGCTCGGGAGGGTGCCGGCCCGGCCCGATCGCATCCCCGAGCGCCGGTTCGCGCTCGATGCCCTAACCGCCGACCCCCTCGGCGGGGCGAACCACCGCCAGTTCCTCTTCCTCGAGGCGCGCACGCTCCACGTGAGGCGGAACCGTCTCTACTTCTCCTTCGGTCCCGAGGGCGTGCCGGAGCCGGGTCCCTCTCTGGCTGCTCCCAGCAACCTGGAGCAGATGCCCGACCCCGAGAAGGTCCCGTTCGACGCCCGCGAGAGCGACGCCGACCTGGTGGCCGGATATCACTTCTTCCGCGGGTTGGCCGCTTCGGTGCGGGTGGGTTACGTCCGGGCCCGCACCCGCTTCGACGCGGCCGCGATCGCCGAGGTGGAGGCGTGGCCCGCGATCCCCGGCGTCAACGAGACCACGGACTTTGCCCGGGTCGCCTTCGACCTGGTGTTCGACCGTCGCGACCAGCGCAATCGCGCGCGGCGGGGTGGGATGCTCCACCTCCGGTGGCTCGGCATGGAGCAGCGGGGCGGGGGGCTCTATGACTTCCAACGCCTCGAGCTCGACGGCCGGGCCTTCCTCTGCGACCGCTCGCGCCGCCACGTCCTGGCCGCCCACATCTCCGGGACCTGGGACGACCCGGCACCAGCCACGGTGGTCCCCTTCTACTTCCAGGAGGCGCTGGGAGGGAGCCACACGCTGCGCAGCTTCCCCCACTTCCGGTTTCGGGGCACCCGCCTGCTGAGCCTCTCGGCGGAGTACCGGCTCGGTCTTCTCCCGTGGCTGGAGGCCGCCGCCTTCTACGATGGCGGGGACGTGTCGGGTGGCGTCGAGGCCCTGGGCTCGATGGGATACCGGGACAGCGTAGGAGTCTCCCTGCGCTGGGTGTCGGAGGACGACGTGATCCTGCGGGGGTACGTGGCCCACGGGGGAGAGGGGTGGCGCCTGGCCGCCAGCGGCAGCTTTCCTTTCTGACGCGCCCGGGCTCGGACGGTCGGAGGAAAAGCCGCCGGCCACGGGGTAGAGTGGAGTTGGCGAGGGGCACCAGACGTAGCACCTGGCGGCTGGAGGAGAGGTGTCGCCGCACCGGGTGGCGCGCGAGGCCACACGGCTGGCGGCGTCCAAAGGGGTATGGGGGCTCCGTTGATTCCATCGTCTCTCCGGCCGTCCTCGGGGGACGCCGTCCTGCTGGGACTTCGGTTCGGCAGCTTCGAGGTCGACCTGGCGAGCGGGGAGCTGCGCAGGGCAGGGACGCCGGTCAAGCTTCAGGCCCAGCCCTTCAAGGTCCTGACGCTGCTCGCCCGCCGCTCGGGACAGCTCTTGACCCGCGACGAGATCGCCCAGGAGGTCTGGCCGGACAGCTCTGCGGACATCGAGCAGGCCCTCAACTTCTGCATCCGCCAGATCCGCGCCGCGCTCGGCGACAACGCCAACGCGCCACGCTACGTGGAGACGCTGCCCCGGCGCGGCTATCGGTTCGTCGCCCCGGTCGAGCCGATCGGGTCGGAACCCCCTTCGTCCACGACAAGGCCGTCGCTTCAGCCAGCCGAGCCTCAGCCCGCCACCGACCGCCGGCTCAGCCCGTCCCGGGTGGGGCTCTCTTGGTTGCTGCTGTCGGCGCTGGTCGGGGCCGTGCTGGCCGGCCTCGGCTCCAGCCTCTACTTCCTCGGCCGGCACGCCCAACCGCTGGCCTCCTTCCAGCGCATCACCTTCCGCCGCGGGTTGATCGGCGCGGCCCGCTTCGGGCCGGGCGAGGACGTGCTCTACACGGCCAACTGGGAGGGCCGGGGGATGCGCCTCTACTCGGTGCAGCTCGAGAGCCTCGAGTCCCGCCTGATCAATGGCGAGGGCCCCGAGATCCTCGGGGTGGCGCCCAACGAGGAGGTGGCCCTGCTCCGAAGCAGCGGCACCCTGGCGCGAGGCCTGCTGCGAGGCGGGCCGCTCAAGGAGGTCCTCGAGGACGTGCTGGCCGCCGACTGGGGCGGCGACGGTGAGAGCTTCGCGGTGGCGCGGGCGGTCGAGGGCTCTCATGCCCGGATCGAGTTCCCGATCGGACACGTGCTCTGCGAGGCGTTGCGTCCCACCCACCTGCGGGTGGCGCCGGGAGGGGAGCGGCTGGCCTTCATCGAGCACCCCAAGTGGGCCGACGACCGGGGTTTCGTGGTGGTCGTCGACCGGTCCGGACGGCGCACCACGCTTTCCGGTCCCTGGGGCAGCGCGGCCGGCCTGGCGTGGACGCCGGACGGCAAGGAGGTGTGGTTCACCGCCGCGCTCCTCGGCTTCGACTCGGCGCTGCGGGCCGTCGACCTGGCGGGCCGGCAGCGGACCCTGGCGCCGGCGGTCGGCCGCTTCGTGATCCACGACATCGCCGCGGACGGGCGGGTGCTAATGGAGCGCAAGAGCATCCGCTCGGAGATCCGCTTCGGCCACCCCGGCGATCCCGAAGAGAAGGACCTGTCCTGGCTCGACCACTCGCGGGTGGTGCGCCTGACGCTGGATGGGAAGCGGCTGCTGTTCATCGAGAGCGGCGAGGCGGGGGGGCCCGAGTACCGGATCTACCTGCGCGACACCACCGGGTCGATGCCGGTGCGGGTGGGGCACGGATGGGCCCAGGACCTCTCCTCCGACGGGGCGCAGGTGCTGAGCATCCCCGTCCAGCAGCTCGATCGCCTCGACGTGATCCCGACCGGCGCCGGGCTCGAGGAGCACCTGCAGGACCCGGGCATCGTCGAGTACGAGTGGGCGGGCTTCCTGCCGCAGGGACACGGGATCGTGTTCACGGGACGCAGCGCCGACGCCTCGTCGAGGATGTACCTCCGTCGCCCCGGGGAGGCCCTGCGGCCGCTGACCCCTCGCGGCTCGGTGGTGCATTCGAACACCATCTCCCCAGACGGCGAGCGCCTGATCGCGCCTTGTGGCGACAGCGCCTGCCTGTATCCGCTCGCCGGCGGCGAGCCGCAGCCGGTCCCCGGTCTGGCGGACGCCCGGACCGTGCTGGGCTGGGCCGACGACCAGACGCTGTTCGTCCTCGAGGAGGAGGCCGCCCCGATGCGCGTGTCGAGGCTGCGAGTCGCCGACGGCCAGCGCACCCCCTGGAGGGAGCTGGGGCCGTCGGACGTCTCGGGAGTCCAGCGCATCAGCAGCGCCTCGGTGGTGGCGGACGGCCGAGCCTACGCCTACAGCTTCACCCGCCAGACCGGCGACCTCTACGTGGTCGAGGGCCTCGACTAGCGGGCCCTCGGGCCGGCGTCGGTCAGAGCAGGCCGGCGTGGTGGACGGCCAGGAGGTCCATCGAGACCGCCACCAGGATGTGCAGCAGCGCGCCGCCCCAGAAGACGCGGAAGCGGAGCGCCAGGTGGCCCAGGACCAGGCCGGCCACCACCGCCCCCAGGCATTCCGGGAACGGCTTGTGGAAGTGGATCATGGTGTAGGGCACCACCATCACCGGGACCGCCAGCAGCCCCATCCGCGCCTCGCAGGTGAACAGCAGGTACCCCCGGAAGAACGACTCCAGGGCCACGAACTGGACCGCATAGGCCAGCTCCCAGGCGAGCAGCACCAGAAGGCTGCTCCGGGCGCTCGGCACGAAGGGATAGAGCGAGACGAAGTCGGCCCGGAGCGAGGCCAGCCAGATCAGCGGTGCCATCAGGGCATAGAGCGCCAGGTAGACGGGCAGGTGCCGGAGGAGCCCGGTGGTGCCGTAGCCCACCGACCGCAGCGGCGCCCGATGCCACAGGCGGACCAGAAGCGCCGGGATCAGGGTGAAGAAGAGCAGGGTCGAGGCGATCCAGACCAGACCAGCGGCGAGGTCAGGCGGAAGCGGGAGGCGCTGGGGAAGTCCCGTACGCGGGGCGCTCGAGGGGATGAGCCAGTACTCGGTCACCGCCAGCACCACCGCCGTGTAGAGAAGGGCCACGGCCGCTCGGGCGTCGCTGGCTTCGCGGCTCACGGCTGTTGTCGGGTCGGGGCTCGAAGACACCCCGCGATCATCGCCGTCCAAGTGCCGGCAGGCAAGGGCGGTTTGACGCCTCCACGGCCCGCGGCATAGCCTGCGCTGCCTTGTCTCGGTGGCGCGGCGTCTCGATCGCTCCCTCCCGTCGGCGTCCACGCCGGTCCGACCTCGTTGCCCTTGTCGCGGCGCTCTTCCTCTTGGGGGCGGCTCGACCGGCTCGGGCGGCAGGCCCGGAAGGGCCGATCGAGGTGCGGGACGAGTGGCTGCTGGCACAGACCCGGCTCACGCTTCCCGCTACCACTCCCGACACGCTGTCCGCGGGTCACACCCGGCTGCGGCTCGAGGGCGACTGGGGCAACGACTTCGGCTGGCGTCAGGATCGGCTGGGCGAGGCCCCCCTCGACCGTCGCTTCCTCATCGACGGCGAGCACCGGACCCTGGCCCTGACCGTGGAGCGGGGGCTCCGGCCCCACCTCGACGTCGGGGTGCGGCTCCCCCTGCACTGGCGAGGCGGCGGCGTCCTGGATGGCGTCATTGACGGCTTCCACTCCGCGATCGAAGCCTTCGGCGTCCGAGACAACGGCCGTCCCGCCTTCGAGCGCGACCAGCTCCGGGTCCTCGGTCAACGAACCGATGGCACCCCGATCGAATGGACGGGCACATCGGGGCTCGGGCTGGGCAACCTGGAGCTCTCCGCGCGCTTCGGCCTCACCGGCGTGGACCGGCCGTGGCGGAGCGCCGTCCTCACCCGGGTCGCCCTTCCCACCGGCACGGGCACCTTCCGGTCCTCCGGCCTCGATCTCGGGGCCCAGCTCCTGGCCGCCCACCGTCTCGGCGGCGCCGCCCATCTCTACCTGGGAGGGGGCGGCAGCTACTACTCGGACAACCGGCGCCAGGGGATCGAGTACTCGTCGTGGCGTGCCCAGGGCTTCACGGCCCTGGAGTGGCGGTTCGTCGACCACTGGACCGTCCATCTCCAGACCGACGCCGCCAGCCGTCTGGTGACGGGCATCGCCGACTACCCCGGCATCCAGTGGTATCTACGGATGGCGCTCAGACGCTCGGCCGGGCGCTCCCGCTTCTATCTGGGCTTCACCGAGAACATCAAGCACCAGCAGGCCACCGTCGACTTCGGCCTTTTCGCGGGCGTGAGCTGGGAGCGGCCTCGCTAGCCTTCGAAGGGGAGCGCTCCGCCCAGCTTCGACACGACCCGGCTGCGGATCCAGCCTGCGTCCCACCACTCCAGGGGGTTGACCGGGTGGCCTCCGATCAGCACGGCGTAGTGCAGGTGGTCGCCGCCCGCCAGGCCGGTCTGGCCGGTCCGGCCGATCTCCTCGCCCCGGGTCACCGGCTGGCCCCGCTCCACGCCGACGCTCGACAGGTGCGCATACAGGGTCATCAGCCCGTAGCCGTGGTCGAGCACCACGGTGTTGCCGTAGATCCCGAAGTAGCCGGCGAAGGCGACCGCCCCACCGTTCGAAGCCAGGACCGGCGCGTTCCTGGTGGAGGCCAGGTCGAAGCCCAGGTGGTCCTGGTGGTCGACGGGCTTGCCCTGGTAGACGTAGGTGCGCCGGTCGGCGAAGGAAGACATCACCGCCGAGCCCGGCAGCCGCAGGAAGGCCCGGTCGAACAGGAAGCGGGGGCTCGAGGTGGCCGCCAGGTCCTCGAGCGCGGCGGCGTTTCTGGCGCGCAGCTCCTGGTTGATCATGAGGTAGTCCTCGAGCAGGCTGCCGCGGTCGCGAAGCTCGGGCGTGTGGGCCAGGATCTCGGGCACCACCTTGGACATGAAGCCGTCGCTCACCGTCAGCGTGGCCTCGTGCAGGGGGCGGCGGCCGTAGTACCCCAGGAAGGCGACCCGGGCCTGGTTGCCCAGCTCGTCTTCGGCGACGAGCTGGATGGCGTCGCCCGTCTCCAGGTCATGGGGGGCCCCAAACAGCGCGAACCGCGCCTCCGGGCCCCGCTCGGGAAGAGGAAAGCCCGGGAACCACCAGTCGCCGGCCATCACGCCGTCACGCACGCTGGTCTTGCCGACACTGTAGACCACCACCGCCGAGCCGCCCTGGACGACATGGTTGTTCCCGGACAGCGCCGAGATGCTCGGCGGCGAAAGCCGCACCGGGAGCACCCGCTCCTCCACCGCCGGGTCGGGGCGGAGCAGCCAGGTCGCGGCCCGGGTGGCGCTGGCGCGAAGGGTGGCCTGACCCTCCCGCAGCCCCTCGATGGTGGCGCTGCCCACGTCGGCCTCGAGCCGGTCCACCCCAGTCGACGAGCCCCACAAGGCCCAGGCGGGGCGCGGCTGGTGCACGTGCTCGGCCAGCAGCTTCGAAGAAGCCCCCTGGACGAGCTCCAGCCGCAGCGTCCCGAGACCGCGGCCGTCGGCTTCGGCGCTCAGCGTGACGTGGGTCTTGGGGCCGATGCCGGGTCGGTCGGTCTCGAGCGTGAGCTGGGGCGCGCCTCCGCTGCGAAAGGTGGCCAGCGCCACCCAGGCCAGGAGCACGACGCCGAGACACCAGGCGAGAACGAGCCGCCCACGACCTCTTGGCTGGCCCGCCCTTCGCTTGCGATTGCTGCTCATCCCGCCTCCATCCTCATCCGGCCGCCGCCAGCTCCGGCGCCTCCATTGGCTGGCCCGGGCCGTCGCGGCGCTCGCCCACCTGCTGACGCCACATCGCCTGGTACAGGCCGCCCCGCCGGAGCAGCTCGTCATGGGTCCCTTGCTCGACGATCCGGCCCGCCTCCAGGACGTGGATCCGGTCGGCAAACATCACCGTCGAGAGCCGGTGGGCGATCAGGATCGTGATCACGTCGCGGCGGGTCCCCACCTCCCGGATCACCTGGCTGATCTCGCGCTCGGTGAGCGAGTCGAGCGAGGAGGTCGCCTCGTCGAAGACCAGCAGGTGGGGGTTGCGCAGCAGCGCCCGGGCGATCGAGAGCCGCTGCTTCTCGCCTCCCGAGACCTTGACCCCGCTCTCGCCGATCAGCGTGTCGAGGCCCCGGCTGGCGCGGGCCAGCAGGGAGTGGCAGGCCGCCTTGTCCAGCACCTCGAGGCAGGCCTTGTCGTCGGCGTCGGGCCTCACGAAGAGCAGGTTCTCCCGGATCGATCCGGAGAAGAGCTGGGTGTCCTGGGTCACGAAGCCGATCTTCTCACGCAGCTCCTCGAGGTCCACCTGGGTGCTCGGCCGGCCGTTGTAGAGGACCTGGCCGGTGCCCGGAGGATACAGGCCCACCAGCAGCTTGACCAGCGTGGTCTTGCCGGCGCCGGATGGCCCCACGAAGGCCAGGGTCTCGCCGCGTCGGACCGAGAAGGAGACATCGACGAGCGCGGCGGTGGTGGCGCTGGGGTGCTGGAAGCCGACTCCCGCGAAGCGGAGCTCCTCGAGCGGACCGATCTTTTCCGGGTGCTCGGGACGGGGCTCCCGGGGGATGGCCAGGATCTCCTGGAAGCCCAGCAGCGAGGCCTCGGTCTCGCGGTAGGTGTTGATCACGTTGCCGAGCTCCTGAAGCGGCCCGAAGATGAAGAAGGAGTAGATGAACAGCGAGAAGAACTGCCCCACCGTGATCTCGCGTGCGAAGATCAGGTAGAGCATCACGAACATGATGGTGGTGCGCAGGAAGTTCACCGCCGTCCCCTGCACGAAGCTCAGGCTGCGCAGATAGCGCACCTTGCGCAGCTCCAGGTCGAGGATGCGGCCGGTGGTGGCGTTGAGGCGGCCCACCTCCTGCTGCGAGAGCCCCAGGCTCTTGACCAGCTCGATGTTCCGCAGCGACTCGGTGGTGGCCCCGGCCAGGGCGGTGGTCTCGGCGACGATCACCTTCTGCAGCCGCTTGATCCGACGGCTCAGCGCCGAGCTCAGCCAGCCGAGCAGCGGCACGGTCAGGAAGAAGAGCGGGGCGATGATCCAGTGGACGCTGACCGCGTACATCATCACGAAGACGATCCCCACCAGGGTGGTGAAGAGCACGTTGACGGCGGCCGCGATCAGCCGCTCCACGTCGCTCCTGACCTGCTGGAGCTTGCCCAGCGTCTCCCCGCTGCGCTGGTCCTCGAACACCGCGTAGGGCAGCTCCAGCGAGTGGCGGATCCCGTCCGAGTAGAGCTCGGCCCCCACCCGCTGGGTGATGACGTTGACGAAGTAGTCCTGGAAGTTCTTGGCCACCCGGGAGACGAAGGCCACCCCCACCGCGGCCGCCAGCAGCAGGCTGACGCCGCGCACGAACTGGGCGGTCGTGTACTGGTCGAAGCGGGTCGCGTACTCGTCGATCACGTAGCGGAAGATCAGCGGGTCGAGCAGCGAGAAGATCTGGTTGACGGCGGCCAGAAGAAGGGCCAGGAGCGCCACCCGGTAGTGCTGGCGCAGATAGCCGTAGAGCAGCCTCATCGCGTGTTGCCACCCCCCTCCGGCCCGGCTCGGGCCGAGAAGAACCTGCCCCCAATGGCTCGAGACACTCATTGTACCGCTGGCTGGCCGGCACCCCATTGCGGCAGGGATCCGGGTCCGGTAGTGTCCGAAGGACAGATCCTGAATGCGAATCGTCTGCCTGTCCGACACCCACAACCTGCACCGGCAGGTCGAGGTCCCCGACGCCGACGTGCTGGTCCATGCCGGCGACCTGACGCTCGGGGGCTCGGCGGCGGAGGTCTCTGCGTTCGCGGAGTGGTTCAAAGGGCTGCCGCACCCCCACAAGGTGGTGATCGCGGGCAACCACGACTGGCTGTTCGAGCGGGAGCCCGACCAGGCCCGCCGCCTGCTCGGGGACGTGAGCTACCTCCAGGACGAGGGCCTCGAGATCGAGGGGCTCCGGTTCTGGGGCAGCCCCTGGCAGCCCTGGTTCCTGAGCTGGGCCTTCAACCTGCCGCGGGGGCAGGCGCTGCGGGAGAAGTGGGCGCAGATCCCGGGCGACACCGACGTGCTGATCACCCACGGCCCGCCCCACGGCCTGCACGATCGGGTGGGCAAGGCCTTTCCCAGGGTGGTCTCGGCGGTGATGGGACACGGCGAGCATGCCGGCTGCCGGGACCTGCTCGAGGCGGTGACCCGGATCGCGCCGCGGCTGCACGTCTTCGGCCACATCCATGAAGGGTACGGCTCGACGCGTTGCGGTCGCACCCTTCACGTCAACGCCAGCATCTGCGACGCCGCCTACCGCCCGAGCAACGCCCCCGTGGTGGTGGACCTGTGAGGATAGACTCCGACAGGTCCCGGGGATAGCCCGGATGGGAAGGAGCCGGTCATGAGCGAGAGGGTGGGCTTCATCGGCGTCGGCATCATGGGCGGCGGCATGGTTCGCAACCTGGCCGCGGCGGGCCTCCGGCCCCGGCTGTGGAACCGCAGCCCGGCTCGGCTGGCCGCCTTCCTCGAAGAGGGGTTCGAGTCGGCCGAGAGCCCGGCCGCCCTGGCGGCCGAGAGCGACGTGATCCTCACCTGTGTCAGCGACACCCCGGACGTCGAGGAGGTGCTGCTCGGCGAACGCGGCGTGCTTCCGGGCGCGAGGCCCGGGTCGTTGGTCATCGACATGAGCACGATCAGCCCGAAGGCGACGGTCGCCATCGGAGCGCGGCTGGCCGAGCGGGGCGTCCACATGCTGGATGCCCCCATCAGCGGCGGCAGCGAGGGCGCCGCCAAGGGGACGCTGAGCATCATGGTGGGTGGCGATTCGGAGCAGGTGGCCCGGGCGATGCCTCTGTTTCGGGCGATGGGGAAGGCGATCACCCACGTCGGCCCGCTCGGCTCCGGGCAGCAGGTCAAGCTGGTCAACCAGATCCTGGTGGTGGTGACCGCGCTGGGGGTGAGCGAGGCCCTGCTCTTCGCCCAGGCGGGGGGCCTGGACCTCGAGAAGACGCTGGAGGCGGTGGGCCCCGGCGCGGCGGGGAGCTGGATGCTGCAGAACCGCGGGCCCCAGGTCGTGAAGCGGGACTTCCGCCCCGGCTTCACCATCGACCTGCAGCAGAAGGACCTGCGCCTGGTGCTCGAGGCCGCCGACCAGCTCGGGGTCCCGGTGCTGGCCACCAGCCTGGTCTTCCAGCTCTACCGCTCGCTGCAGGCGGAAGGGCGGGGCGGCGAGGGGAACCACGCCCTGGTGAAGGCGCTGGAGCGGATGTCCGGCATCGAGGTCGGGTCGCGGGGAGAAGGAGCGTCGTAGCGGCGCGCCCCGGCGCCGTGGCGGCCTACGGAGTCGGCGTCCCCTCGAGCACCCGTAGCACCGCCTCGAGCAGGAGGCCGTTGGTGCTCACGCCGTTTCCGCCGGAGATGGTCGTCCGGCCGTTCCAGTCGGTGAACGTGCCCCCCGCCTCCCTCAGGATCGGCATCAGGGCGGCGCAGTCCCACGGCTTCATGACACCGTCGGCGGCCACCTCGGCGCGCCCGGTGGCCACCATGCAGCCGCCGTAGGCATCGGCGAAGCCTCGTTGCAGGCCGGTGGCCGCCCGCAGGCGGTCCCAGGCACCCGGCCGCTCGGCCGCGATCTCGGAGGCGTCGGTGTACACGAGCAGGGCCTGGTCGAGACGCGACACCGACGATGTCCGGACCGGCCGTCCGTTCCAGGTGCAGCCCAGGCCGGTGGCGGCGGCCACCATCTCGTCCAGGCCGGGGAAGTAGGCCACGCCCACCGCCATCTCGCCGTCGATCTCGAGCCCCACCAGGGTCGAGTAGAGGGGGACGCCGCGGATGAAGGAGCGGGTGCCGTCGATCGGGTCCAGGATCCAGCGGTGGCTCGAGCCGCGCCCCTCCTCCCCGAACTCCTCTCCCTGCACGTCATGGTCCGGGTGGCGCTGGGCGATGGCGCGCCGCATGATCTGCTCCGCCTCCCGGTCGGCCACGGTCACCGGCGACGCGTCGTCCTTGACGTCCACCGACAACTGGCGCCGGTAGTAGCCGAGCGTCGAGCGTCCGGCCTGCCAGGCGATCTCCTGGGCGAAGCCCAGCAGGTCCTTCAAGTCCGCTGCCATTCGCTCACCTCCCGACCCAGCCCCGGGCCTGCGACCCCGCCCTCGGCCGGCCCAATCGTCTGCGAGTCCGGCAAGCGATGCCGGATTCGTGCGAGGAAGATAGCACGCCACACTGTGTCCGCTGCTTGGATCCGGCCCAGGCTGGGCCACCCGGAAACCCCGTGGCGCGAGTTGGACGCGCAGGCCCGACGGATACCTGGGGGGAGCCTCCTCCCGGGACGGCCGGACTCGTGACGATCCGACTCCTGGCAGCTATCATCGGCTCGGGTCGCGGACCGGACTGGTCAGGTGGCAGCCCAAGTGAGTAGGCGTTCGACCGACACAGGGAGGTGAGCGTGCGAACCCTCGTGACCTTCGAGAGTTCAGCGTTCAACACAACCGAGCCCAAGGACTACTTCATCAACCCTGGGTGCTTCGGCGATGATGTGGCGAGATGGCTGATCCGGGCCCTCCGCAATGCGGGCCTGACGACTGATGATGAGCCCGGGCAGGAGGACTTCGGCTGGTACTTCGACTTCGCCGTGCCCGAAGGGAAGCATTGTGTGGTTCTGAGCTTTCGCCCAGAGGATCCTGAGCCCGACGGGTGCTGGATCGCTGGGCTGGAGCGTAGCCGCGGGCTGTTGGGTTCGCTGTTCGGTCGGCGCCAACGTGGGATCGCGAGATCGGCGGTAGCGGCCGTACATCTGGCACTGCAGGCTTCCGAGATTCGCAACGTCT
>CAZNNH010000160.1:0-1695 GCA_964574335.1 uncultured Acidobacteriota bacterium
AGCGCTCGACCGCGGCTCGGGTCGAAAGCACGCCGGGCGTGGCGGCGCCCCTTCCTTCCCGCCAGGGCCACGCCCCCACCGGCATGCGGCTGACCCGGCAGCAGCTCGAGGCCCACGCCTCCGGGCGCATCTCCTCGATCTTCGGGCCCCTCTTCGAGCAGCAGGACGGCTATCGGCGTCAGGTTCGGATGCCGGAGCCGCCGCTCCTGCTGGCGGACCGCGTGACCGGGATCGTCGGCGAGCCGGGCGCGCTGGGGCTCGGCAAGGTCTTCACCGAGACCGACGTCGCGGGAGGCGCCTTCTACCTCCACGAAGGCCACATGCCGGCCGGCGTGATGATCGAGGCGGGCCAGGCGGACCTGCTGCTGATCTCCTGGCTGGGCATCGACTTCCTCAACCGGGGCGAGCGCGTCTACCGCTTGCTCGGCTGCGAGCTCACCTACCACGGCGGCCTACCACGAGCCGGGGACACCCTCGAGTACGCCATCGAGGTCGACGGACACGCCCAGCAGGACGCGGTGCGCCTGTTCTTCTTCCACTACGACTGCCGGGTCGATGGCCAGCCCCGGCTGAGCGTCCGCGGGGGCCAGGCCGGGTTCTTCACCGACGAGGAGCTGGCCGAGACCGGCGGCGTGCTCTGGGAGGCCGAGAAAGGCGAGCACGATCCGAGCGCCCGTCTCGATCCGGCCGTGGTGCCCGCGGTCCCCGGTCACCTCGACCACCTCCAGCTCGAGGCGATGGCCGGCGGCCGGATCGCAACGGCCCTCGGCCCGGGCTTCGAGCGGGCGGCCAGCCACGTGCAGACGCCGCGGATCCCGGGGGGACGTCTGCTGCTGCTCCAGCGGGTGGACGAGATCGACCCGGCGGGCGGGCCGTGGGGCCGTGGCTACCTTCGGGCGAGCTGGGACTTCTCCGGGAGCGACTGGTTCTTCGCCGGCCACTTCAAGAACGACCCGTGCATGCCGGGGACGCTGATGTTCGAGGGGTGCCTCTCGGCGATGGCCGTCTACCTGACGGCGCTCGGCTTCACGCTCGACAAGGACGGCTGGCGCTTCGAGCCGGTGCCGGACGAGGTCTTCCGGCTGCGCTGTCGGGGCCAGGCCGTGCCCAGCTCGCAGCGGCTCAGCTACGAGCTGTTCGTGGAGGAGGTCCGGGCGGGTCCGGAGCCGACCCTCTACGCCGACCTCCTGTGCACCGTCGACGGGGTCAAGGCCTTTCACGCCCGGCGGGTGGGGCTTCGGCTGGTCCCGGACTGGCCCCTCACCCGACGACCGGAGCTGCTCGAGGAGGCCGAGCCGTCCGGACCGGCCGTGCGGGTCGGGGGGCACCGTTTCGACCACCGATCGCTGCTGGCCTGCGCCTGGGGACGGCCGGCGCAGGCCTTCGGGGAGCTGTACCGGGCCTTCGACGGGCCCCGCCACCTGCCTCGGCTGCCGGCCCCCCCCTACCAGTTCATGACCAGTGTCACCTCGTTTCAGGGGGAGCTCGGCTCGATGCGACCGGGCTGCGTGGTGGAGGCCGAGTACCTGGTGCCCGACGAGGCCTGGTACTTCACCGCCAACGGCTCGCCCACCATGCCCTTCTGCGTGCTGCTCGAGGCCCACCTCCAGCCGTGCGGCTGGCTGGCCCTGGCCACCGGCATCCCACGGGCCACGGAGGAGCCCCTCTACTTCCGCAACCTGGACGGCGCCGGCA
>CAZNNH010000160.1:1705-3152 GCA_964574335.1 uncultured Acidobacteriota bacterium
AGGGATGTACCTGGTGACGTTCGACGTCGAAGGGCACCTCGACGACGAGCCGGTCTTCCGCATGAGCACCGGCTTCGGCTTCTTCCCGGCCGCGGCGTTGGCACAGCAGGTCGGCCTGCCTCGGGCCAGTTCCCTACCCGGCGGCGGGCCAGACGACGGTGCCCCCAGCCTCGAGGGGTGGGGCGACTCGGTAGTGGCCGAGCCCCCCCTGCTGATGCTCGACCGGGTGGTCTCGTTCACACCGACCGGGGGGAAGGCGGGCCTGGGAAGGCTCTGGGCGCAGAAGGAGATCGATCCGGGCGAGTGGTTCTTCCGGGCCCACTTCTATCAGGACCCGGTCCAGCCGGGCTCGCTCGGTCTCGAGGCCATGCTCCAGCTCCTGAAGGTCTACATGCTCGAGCGCGGTCTCGACCGGGGGATCGCCAATCCGCGCTTCGAGCCGCTGGCGCTCGGTCAGGAGCTGACCTGGAAGTACCGGGGGCAGGTGCTTCCCCATCACCGCCGGGTCAGCGTGGAGATCGAGGTGGACGAGGTGCTCCGCGAGGCCCAAGGGCCCCTGGCGGTGGCGCAGGGTTGGCTCTGGGTGGACGGAACCTGTATCTACCACGCCCAGGGCCTGGCCCTGCGCCTGGTGTCCGGCCCGGCCGGCGGGTGAGCCGACTCACACCCCCCTGAACCTTTCCCGGCATCTCTGCGTCCAACGGAGTGAGGGTTTTGGGGGACCCGGCGTATCCGGCCAGGCAGGGTTCCCCGGGAGGTGCTTCATGGCCGCGTTCCTCGTCGGCGTCGAGGCGTGCTGCCCGCTGTGCGGGTCGCCGATCCTGTCGCTGGGTCGGGGTGGGCGAGTCGAAGCCGAGGATCTCCATCCCGTGCCGCTGTTCGCGGACGGTCGCCAGGGGGAGGGGTACATGCTCTGCGACGAGTGTGGCGTGCTGGCCCAGCTCCCGGCCGACATCACCCTCAACTGAACGGTGCCCAGAGGGGCCGGCGAGGGTTTCCACGGTCTCCGCCGCTCGCTTGACCGCGCCTCCAGGTGAGAGCAAACTCACCCAACGACGTCCTGACGACAGGCCTGTGCACGCTCGCCGGCGCTCGGGCGCCGCGACGCGACTCGTGGAGGTGAGTGAGATGGAGGACGAGGCCACCATGGACGCTCCCGAGGCCGAGGTTCCTGCCGAGCCTCAGCCGGTTGCGCTCCCGATGCCGCTCCCGCCGGCACCCGTGCCGCAGCCAGCCCCGGAGCCCAAGCCGGTGCCGACGCCGTTCGCGCAGAGGCTCCCTATGCCGGCTGCCGAACCGAAGCCGAAACCCAAGGCGAAACCCAAGGCCAAACCCAAGGCCAAACCCAAGGCCAAGGTGAAGCCCAGGGCAAAGGCAAAGGCCAAGCCGAAGCGGAAGGCCGCCTCCAAGCGACCGGCAAAGGCCAAGAAGAAGGCGGTCAGCAAGA
>CAZNNH010000160.1:3252-14692 GCA_964574335.1 uncultured Acidobacteriota bacterium
CGGAAGGCCGCCTCCAAGCGACCGGCAAAGGCCAAGAAGAAGGCGGTCAGCAAGAAGAAGGTCGCCAAGAAGAGGGCGGTCAGCAAGAAGAAGGTCGCCAGGAAGAAGGCGGTCAGCAAGAAGAAAGCCGCCAAGAAGAAGCCGGCGCGCAAGAAGTAGCCAGACGGAAATCGTTCAGGGGCGCACGTCCCACCCTCCGGCGCACTGGGGCGTGCCCCCGCGCCCTCTCCGAGGATCCCCGCCGGCTAGGTTGGCGATCGCCCGGTCACCGACCGTGCGGGAAGATCGCGGTCTTGAGACCACTCCGCCCGTTGGCCATCGCACCGAGGACCTGAGGCAGCTCTTCGAGAGGGGCCTCGCCGCTGATGAAGTCGGCCGGGTCGATGTGGCCATCGGCGATCAGACGGAACGCCTTCCTGACGCTCTCGGGAGTGTGGTGGAAGGTCGACTTGATGGTCAGCTCCTGGTAGTGGAGCACCTGCGAGTCGATCCCGATCTTGGTGTCCGTCGGGCAGCCGCCGAACAGGTTGACCACCCCACCCTTGCGAACGCTACGCACGGCGGCCTCGCACGTCTCGGGTAGGCCCACCGCCTCGATGATGATGTCGGAGCCGCGCCCATCCGGGCTTCGCTCGCGTAGCTGGGCCGCCAGGTCCTTGCCGTCGCGCACCGCCACCACTGACTCGGCGCCCATCTCGATCGCCTTCTCGAGCCGCTGCGGGTTGCGGCCCACCGCGACCACGTGGGCGCCGCGCATGCGGGCCAGGGCCACGAACATCAGCCCGATGGGACCGGTGCCGATGACGCAGACGTGCTGGCCGCGGCCGATCCAGGCGTCCTCCACGCCGCGGACGACGCAGGCCAGCGGCTCCACCATGGCCGCCTCGCGGAACGAGATCCCGTCGGTCAGCGGCAGCAGGTTGTGCTCCACCACCCGGGCCGGGATCCGCACGAACTCGGCGTAGGCCCCGTTCCAGAACAGCAGGTCATCGCAGATGCTGGGCATGTCGTGCCGGCAGTAGTAGCAGGCCCCGCAGGGAGCGGAGTTGGCGGCCACCACAGGCGTCCCCGGCTCGAAGCCCACCGTCCCCGGCCCCACCTCGGCGACCACGCCGGCCACCTCGTGTCCGAACACCGCCGGGGGGACGATCATCCGGGCGTGATAGCCCCGGCGAAACACCTTGGCGTCGGTCCCGCAGGTCAGGGCCACCTCGGTCTTCAGGAGCACGTCTCCCGGCATGAGGCCCGGGATGGGCACGTGCTCGATCCGAACGTCCTCACGGCCGTGGAGAACGGCCGCCCTCATCTTTGCCTGCAATCCGCTCACCTTCCTCACTCACCCCCGCGGGGGTCTGGATCTCGACCGGTCATGTCCAGGACGACCTTCAGGACCCCGGGGGCCGGCCGCGAGGCCAGCTCCACGGCCCGCCTCGCCTCCTGAAGCGGCAGCCGGTGGCTCACCAGCTCGCGCACCCGAACCTCGCGGCTGAAGACCAGACGCGCCGCCTGGTCCTGCAGCTCCACCGAGGCGCTGTACGAGGTCAGGATCTGCTTCTCCGAGGTGCAGAGCGTCCCGAGGTCCAGCTCGGCGGTCTCACCCGGAGAGGTCGCCGAAAAAACCATGATACGTCCGGCCGGCCGGGTGGCGTCAACCGCCTGGGCGAAGGCCACGGGGCCGAGAGCGGCCAGGAAGGTCCGATCCGCGCCACGGCCGCCGGTGGCCGACCGGACCTCGGCCACCACGTCCGGACCCGCCTGGAGGACCCCATCGGCGCCGAGCTGCCGGCTCAGCGCCAAGCGGTCCTCGAGGGTGTCGGAGACCAGAACCTCGGCCCCGGACCGCCTGGCTAACTGCATGAATATCAATCCGATCGGGCCCTGGCCGACGACCAGGACCACCTGCCCAGGCTGAAGGCCGGCGGCTTCCACGGCCTTGAGACAGGTGTTCACCGGCTCCACGAACGCGGCCTCCTCTGGCAGCACGCCGTCCGGGATCGGGATCGTTCCGTGCTGGACGATCCAGTCGAAGGCCTTGACGTACTCGGCGTAGCCGCCCCCGGAGGGCTCGAAGCCAGCCGTCGTGCCGTTGCGCTTGTAGCCCGGACATTGGGCGTAGGCCCCCTCTCGGCAGTAGAAGCAGCTCCGGCACGGGATGTGATGGTGCAGAGCGAGCCGGTCCCCTTCCCGGTACCTGGTGACCCCGGCGCCCACCCGGACCACGTGCCCGGCGGTCTCGTGTCCGAAGATCCGAGGGGGTGGGAGCAGGCCCTTGACGATCTTCTTGACGTCGGTCCCGCAGACGCCGCAGGCGTCGACCCGAACCAGCAGCTCGCCGGCTCCCACGTCGGGGAGGTCGACCTCCTCGACCCGCAGGTCGCCGGCGCCCCGGTAAACGGCCGCCTTCATCCGCTCCATCAACCTCCGAGGAGGCTGCGCAGCACGAACCAGACGTTCTCGCGGCGCTCCCTGAGCCGACGGTAGAAGTAGGGAAACCAGTGGGTCCCGTAGGGGACGTAGACCCGGAAGCGGTGGCCGGCCCGGACCAGCTCGCGCCAGCGCCGGGGACGCAGACCGTAGAGCATCTGCAGCTCGAACCGGCTCGACGGCACCCCGGAGGCGGCGGCGAACGACAGCGTGTCCTGGACGAGGCCCTCATCGTGGGTGGCGATGGCCGGATCGTTCCCCCGCTCGAGGAGCTCGTGGGCAGAGCGACGGAAGCTCTCACGGACCTCGCTCATGCGCTGCAGGGCGATGCTCGGCGGCTCCTTGTAGGCGCCCTTGCACAGGCGCACCCGGTCGCGCCGGGAGACGGCCTCCTTCACGTCGTCGAAGGTCCGGTGCAGGCTCGCCTGCAGCACGACACCCACGTTCTCGTGCTCCCGGCGAAGGGCGTGGAAGACGTCGAGCGTGCGTTGGGTATGCCGGGATCCCTCCATGTCGATGCGGATGAAGCCTCCCACCGAGTCCGCCGCAGCCACTACCTGCGCCGCCAGCTCGAGGCAGAGATCGTAGGAGACATCGAGGCCGAGGTTGCTCAGCTTGATCGACACGTTGCGCTCGAGGGGGTCGGGAATCAGCCGCAGCAGCTCCTGGTTCGCCTCGACCCGCCGCCGCGCGGCGCTCTCGTCCTCGACGTCCTCCCCCAGCAGGTCGAAGGTGGACCGGATCCCGAGCGCGTGCAGGCGCTGGCCCGCCGCCACCGCCGAGGCGGCGGTGGTCCCGGCCACGAAACGACGGGCCAGGATCGTCGGCAGCCTCATCGTCGTCGTGCCTTTCGAGGGGCCTCGTAGCTGGCCCGGACCACGCTGCCGATCCCGCCTCGGGTGGTGAAGCGACCTTCCACCGTCATCCGGCGGGGACGGACCGCCGCCACCAGGTCGTCGAGGATGACGTTGACGCAGCGCTCGTAGAAGACCCCCTGGTCCCTGAAGGCGAACAGGTAGAGCTTGAGGCTCTTGAGCTCCAGGCAGACCCGATCCGGCACGTAGCAGATCTCGATCGTCCCGAAGTCCGGCTGCCCGGTCTTGGGACACACGGAGGTGAACTCCGGGCAGGTGTGGGTGATGCTGTACTCACGCCCTGGATGAGAGTTGGGAAAGGTCTCCAGGGCGGCCATGCGGCTCCCATTCTACCGCCAACCGACCGCACCCCGGCTAGTTGCTCGGGCCCTGCCGGCGGCGCCGAGCCGGACGGTGGCGGCCGAGCGCAGCCTCGACGTCCCGGGCGATGGCCTGGCGCAGCCGGGCCGGCTTGCGCACCTGCACGTGGGGGAGGAAGCCCTTGACCCACGAGCGGAGCTCGAAGCCGGGCGTCACGGAGAGGCGCAGCACCACGCTGCCGTCCGGGCGCTCCTCGATGGCCTGGCTCTCGTGCCAGACCCGCTCCCGGACGTAGCCGGCGATCTCCGCGTCGAACTCGATCTCCACCTCCTCGGCGCGCCCCCCGGCGATCCCGAACGCCCCCCGTGCATACTCGGAGACGCTGAAGTCCGCGGGCATCTCGAAGCCCGAGTCCAGCACGTCGATGCGGCGGATCCGCTCCACGGCGAAGGTCCGGACCTCGTCGTACTCGCCCACCCGAGCGTAGAGGTAGAGGCCGCCGCGGTAGTAGACCAGGCGATAGGGGTCGAGGGTGTACCCCTTCTGACGGCGGCTGCTGAAGGAGTAGTAGGCGACCTCGACCCGGCGCTGGTGAAGGATGGCGTCGATCAGGGTCGAGATCACGCCGCGCTTCTCCGAGTAGTCCTTCCACGGATCGGGTCGGGCGGCGAAGAGCTCCTGGATCCGCGAGAGGTAGGGGAGGCTTCGCGCCGGCAGCGCCTCTCGGATCTTCTCGAAGGCGGACTCCAGGTCCTGGGCAAACGGCGCCCCGCCGAGGAACGAGATCAGGTTCCGGCCGAAGTACAGGGCCGCCAGCTCGGCCATGGTGAAGGTCTGGCCGAGGCGCTGCCGGTAGCCGACCACCAGCCGCCAGACCTTCCCCCCATCGGCCTCGTCGTCGTAGAGGGGGAACCCGGCCTCTTGGAGCGCCTCGATGTCACGACGGATGGTCCGGTCGGTGACGCCGTGCTCGTGGGCCAGGGCGCGGGTGGTGGTGTAGCGCCCGGCCTCGATGGTCTTCAGGATCCTCCACTGTCGGATCACCTCGGCGTTTCTCACGGGTGGCACCCTCCGCGGCGGCGACGCCGCCCGCTCCCCCGCCGGGCAGACGCCGTCACCGCCCTCACTCCCGGTGGAAGTAGAAGCCTTGGCCCAGATCGATCCCGAGCGCGAGGAGGGTGGCCCGCTCCTGCTCACGCTCCACCCCTTCGGCGATGACCTGGGCGTGGATCTTCTCGGCCAGCGTCCGCAGCGACTCGAGCAGGCTGCGCTTGATGCTGCTCTTGTCGATCTCGCGAACCAGGCTCACGTCGAACTTCAGGAAGTCCGGCTCGATGGCGGCCAGCGACTGGAGCGAGGCGTGGCCGGCGCCCATGTCGTCGACCGCCACCCGGTAGCCGCGGGCCTTGAACGCCCTGAGCGCCGCCTGGAAGGCGTCCTGGCGATCGACGGCCATCCGCTCGGTGATCTCCACCACCACGTCGCCCGGCCCGAGACCGCTCGCCGCCAGTTGGGCGTCGACCGCGCCGTTCTGCCACTCCGGGTCCTCCACCGCGCGGGCGGAGGCGTTGAGGAAGACCAGCCCCCGGCTGGGCAGCGCGGCGGCGGCCCGAATCGCGGTGGCTCGGCACAGCCGCTCGAAGTCCATCAGCAGGTCGGTGGACTCGGCGAAGGCGAACAGCTCCTCGACCGAGGTGAAGCTGGTCTCGAGGCCGGGACGGGTCAGGGCCTCGTGTCCGATCACCTGGCCGTCTCTCATCCGGACGATGGGGTGGAAGACGGCGCGGACGCTCCCGGTCTCGATCAGCCGCCTCAGCTGGTCCTGCTTCTGGTGCTGGCCCTCCTCGCCCTCCAGCAGCCCTTTGAGCATCGCGTCGGTCACCGCCTGCTGAATGATCCGCTCGGCCCGGATCATGGGAACCAGGCGCAGGCGCCGATGGACCACCGCCGGGCGCACCGGCGGGCCAAGTGGCCACCGGCCGGCGCCGTCCCCGAACCCGCCTCGCAGCGCGGCCAGCAACCGGTCGCGGCCATCGCCTATGCCCCCCCGGCTGTCGGGGGCGACGAAGACCAGGAAGCGGTCGGACCGGACGGTGGCCAGGCAAGTGATGTCGGCCGGGCCCAGCACCCCGGCCTCCTTGAGCCGACCCAGGTGCCGGGCGAAGGCGCACACAACATCGTCGTAGGCGGCCCAGCCCAGGTTGGTCTCCTCCCAGCCGGAGCGCCCCAGGTCGATGTAGACCAGGTCGACCACCCCGTGGGACTCGAGCAGGCGCCGGGTGGCCTCGATCACGGCGCCCAGGGTGGGCAGCCCGGTCAAGGTGTCGAAGAGCTGGCTCTTGAAGCGCAGCCACTCGGTCCTGAGCTGATAGTACGCGGACTGCGGATCGGTCACGTCCAGGGCCTCGGGCGGATTCTAGCCCAACGTGCGCTATACTTGGTCCCCAATCTGGCGCCTTCCTCCAAGTCCCGAGCCGGCGGACCGGATCTCGACGCTCGGGGCCGACCCTCGATGGGAGGATGGCGACGCGACCCCTGGGACCGGTGCTTGTGTCTTCTCAGCCCGCGGGTCCGAGGGGTCGGAGCTTCAGGAGAGCTGGGCTCATGGCGGACCGTCTCCCTCGCCTCGGCGACGTCATCGACGACTACTGCCCCCGCTGCCGGCTGCTGCTGAACCACGACGTGGCCAGCCTCTTCCAGGACGCGGTGGCCAAGGTGACGTGCCGCACCTGCCACAACACCCACGACTACCGACACGCCCAGATGCCCGCTCGACGCCGCGCCTCGCCAGGGAAAAGCGACGACGTCAAGAGCCTCTTCGACCAGGTGCTGGCGGGAATGCCGGCCCCACCCGAGCCCCCGCCCCGTCCTCCGGCGGCGCCGGCCAAGAAGAGGCGTGATCTGTGGGCCGAGGTCGAGCGCTTGACCAAGAAGAAGTAGCTCCCGTGCGAGCGGTGGACATCATCCTGCGCAAGCGGGAGGGGGAGGCGCTGAGCCCCGAGGAGATCGACTTCTTCGTCAGGGGCTTCGTCGACGGCAACGTCGCCGACTACCAGGCGGCGGCGCTCTTGATGGCCATCCACTTCCGAGGGATGGACGCCGAGGAGACGGCCGCCCTCACCCAGTCGATGCTCGGCACCGGACGGATCCTCGACCTCGCCCACCTCCCCGGACCGAAGGTCGACAAGCACTCCACCGGCGGCGTCGGGGACAAGACCAGCCTGATCACGGCCCCCCTGGCAGCCGCCTGCGGCGTGGTGGTCCCGATGATCTCGGGGCGCGGGCTGGGCCACACCGGCGGGACGCTGGACAAGCTCGAGGCGATCCCCGGCCTTCGGGTGGACCTCACCTTGGCGGAGTTCGAGGGCGTGCTCGAGAAGGCGCACCTGGCGTTCATGGGGCCGACGCCGGTGATCGCGCCGGCGGACCGCCGCCTGTACGCCCTGCGCGACGTCACCGGAACCGTCGATAGCTGCTCGCTGATCGCCGCCTCGATCATGAGCAAGAAGCTGGCCGAGGGAATCGACTCTCTGGTGCTCGACGTCAAGTCCGGCGACGGTGCGTTCATGGCGCGGCTCGAGGACGCGCGGGCGCTGGCCGGGGCGATGGTCGAGATCGGCCGCGGGATGGGGACCCGGGTGGTGGCCCTGATCACCAACATGGATCAGCCGCTGGGGTGGGCCGTGGGCAACGCCCTCGAGGTCAGCGAGTGCGTGGAGACGCTCAAGGGGCGCGGACCGAAGGACCTCGAGTCGCTGTCGGTGGAGCTGGCGGCCTGGATGCTGGCGGCCTCTGGGCTGGCGGACGGCGTGGAGCGGGCCCGGGGCCGTGTGCGCGATGCCCTCGACTCGGGAGCGGGGCTCCGCAAGCTCCAGCAGGTCATCGAGCTACAGGGCGGTGACCCCCGAGTCTGCGACAGCCGGGAGGAGCTGCCACGGACCGGCGACACGGTGGAGATCCGGGCCCCGCACGACGCGCGCGTGGCCTGGCTGGGCTCACGACAGGTCGGCCAGGCGGCCATGCTGCTGGGCGCTGGCCGGGAGACGGTGGACAGCCGGGTCGATCCGGCGGTGGGGCTGGTGATCCACAAGAAGGTCGGCGACCTGGTAGTCGAGGGGGAGCCCCTGGCCACCCTGCACCTGAACGACCGCCGCAACCTCGAGACCGCCGAGCGGCTGGTGCGCAGCTCCTTCGTGCTGGCCCGAAAGGCACGCCCGCCGGGCCCACTGATCCATGAGGTGCTGACCGAGGGCCCGGGAGACGGGCCGAGGGACTGACCGGGGAGGTTGTGTGATCGCTTTGCTGCTGGTCCAGGGGGCGACCAACCCCCTGGTCGACGTCGAGGGCGGCCTGGGCACGCCGATCATCGAGCGCGCCATCGGCCTGCTGGGGCTTCTGACGATGATCGGTCTGGCCTACCTGCTCAGCTACGACCGCAAGCACGTCCCCTGGCGGCTGGTCTTCGCCGGCCTCGGCCTGCAGACCGTCTTCGCCTTGATCGTGCTCAAGAGCCAGCCGGGACAGGCCTTTTTCCGGGCGGCGGGAAGGGTGATCTCCGGGCTGCTGGGGTTCACGGTGCAGGGCGCGCACTTCGTCTTCGGGGAACTAGTGCAGAACCAGGTGCCGGTGGGCAGCCCGCTCGCGGGAGGTGGGCTGGACAAGTCGGCCGGCCTGGTCGCCAACACCGGCGCCATGTTCGCCTTCAACGTGCTGCCGACGATCATCTTCTTCTCGTCCCTGATGTCGGTCCTCTACTACCTCGGCGTGATGCAGGTCGTGGTCAAGGGAATGGCCTGGGTGATGCAGCGCACCCTCGGCACATCCGGGGCCGAGACCCTGTCGGCGAGCGGCAACATCTTCGTGGGCCAGACCGAGGCTCCGCTGTTGATCAAGCCCTTCATCAAGAGCATGACCTCGTCGGAGATCCTCACCGTGATGACCGGCGGCTTCGCCACCATCGCCGGCGGCGTGCTGGCGGCCTACGTGCTCATGCTGCAGGACGCCTTCCCGGCCATCGCCGGCCACCTGATCGCGGCCAGCGTCATGAACGCCCCGGCGGGCCTGCTGCTGTCCAAGATCATCCTGCCCGAGACCGGGACACCGGTCACCGGCAAGTCGCTGAAGATCGAGGTCGAGAAGACCGAGTCCAACGTGATCGACGCGGCGGCGGGTGGGGCCGCCACCGGCGTCCAGCTCGCCATCAACGTGGGGGCGATGCTGATGGCCTTCGTCGCCCTCATCCACATGTGCAACTTCGGGATCGGCTGGATCGGCGAGGTGGCGGGGCTGTCGGGGCTGACCATCCAGGGGATCCTGGGATGGATCTTCAAGCCCATCGCCTGGGTGATGGGCGTGCCCTGGGCGGAGGCCGGCTACGTGGGCAGCCTGATCGGGATCAAGATCACGCTCACCGAGTTCATCGGCTACGCCCAGCTCGGCGGCGACCTGGCCAGCCACGCGGTGACCCTCTCGCCGCGCAGCGTGATCATCGCCTCCTACGCGCTGCTGGGCTTCGCCAACTTCCCCTCGATCGCCATCCAGATCGGCGGCATCTCCGGTCTGGCGCCCAGCCGGCGGGGCGAGCTGGCCCGGCTCGGCCTGCGGGCGATGATCGCGGGAAACCTGGCCGCCTTCATGAGCGCCAGCCTGGCCGGGATGCTGCTGTGAGCGGCGAGATCATCCGGCGACTGGACGAAGCCGTCTCCAGGGTGCGAGCGGCCTCCCCCCTCCGTCCCACGATCGGCCTGGTGCTGGGCTCGGGGTTGGGCGCCTTTGCCGACGCCCTCGAGGAGGCGGTGGGGGTCCCCTACTCCGAGATCCCCCACTTCCCGACCTCGACCGCCCAGGGCCACCGTGGGGCGCTGGTGATCGGTCGCTCGGGTGGCACGCCGGTGGCGGTGATGGCCGGCCGGGTTCACTTCTACGAGGGGTACCCGCTCGAGCAGGTGGTCTTCCCGGTTCGGGTGCTGGGCCGGATGGGTGTGAAGACCCTGGTGGTGACCAACGCCGCCGGCGCCGTCAACACCGCCTTCGCCCCCGGCCAGCTCATGATCCTCCGCGACCACATCAACTTCATGGGAGCGAACCCGCTGGTCGGCCCCAACCCCGAGCCGCTCGGCCCGCGCTTCCCCGACATGTCGCGGGCCTACGACCCGGAGCTGATCGCCCTCGCCGACGAAGCCTGCCAGGCTGCCGGGCTGGTGGGCCACCAGGGGGTCTACATCGGCTTCCCCGGCCCCTCGTACGAGACCCCGGCCGAGATCCGGATGGCGCGCAGCCTCGGGGCCGACGCGGTCGGCATGTCGACGGTCCCGGAGGTGATCGCCGCCCGGCACATGGGGATGGGCGTGCTCGGGATCTCGTGCCTCACCAACATGGCGGCCGGGGTGCTCGACCAGGCCCTCGACCACCGCGAGGTCCTGGCAGTGGGCGAGCGGGTGAAGTCCGGCCTGCTGGACGTGTTGGCGCGGCTGGTCCGGGCGGTGGCGGAACGACGATGACGCGGCGCTCGCCCGTCCGCTCCAAAGCCGCCTGCCCCGCCCCGGCCTCCGGGCCGCCCGAGGGTCTGGCGGAGCTTCGCCGCCTGGCTCGGGCCGCCCGCCGGCAGGCCCGGGCCCCCCACTCGGGGTACCGGGTCGGCGCCGCGCTGCGAACCGCCGCCGGCCTGATCGTCACCGGCTGCAACATCGAGAACGCCAGCTACGGGTTGACCCTCTGCGCCGAGAGGGTGGCCGCGTTCAAGGCCGTCTCCGAAGGGCTCCGCGGCTTCGAGGCCATCGCCGTGGTCGTGGATGCGTCCCGGCTGGCGGCTCCCTGTGGTCCCTGCCGCCAGGTCCTCTGGGAGCTGTGCGGCGACATCTGGGTCCACATGGCCAACCTCCGGGGCCGGGGCCTCACCATGCGACTGTCGGAGCTGCTTCCCCTCCCCTTCGACGACCGGAACCTCGAGTAGCCCGAAGGCCTCGTCGAGGCGCGAGCGTGGGGTACCATGGCGCCGTGGGCGAGCAGCCGAGGTCCCTGGTCCGGGAGCTGCGCTGGCCGGCGGTGGTGGTCCTGCTGGGCCTCCTGGCGCTGCTCGGCGTCCGCCAGATCACCCACGGCGGCCGGGAAGCGGCGCTGGCCGCCGTCGACAGGCTGGGCACCACGGCCGTCGACATTGCGGAGCGCCTCCGGAGCGGCCACATCACCACCACGTTCACCGCCTCGATCCCCAAGCTCGAGAAGGGCGGGGGGACGCGACTGGAGCTGGCGGCGTTCGAGGCCACCGAGCTGTTCACCCGCGAAGACGAGCGCACGGTCCTCTTCGACCTCTTCTCGCTGGGCTCGACCATCTCCGAGATTCGGGTCCCCGTGACCTACCGGTACCACCTGCGCCTGCGGGACCCCTGGCGGCTCGAGGTGTTCGAGGACCGCCAGGAGTGCCTGGTCCACGCCCCGGCGATCCGCGCCAGCCTCCCCCCGGCGATCCACACCGACCGCATGCAGAAGCGCAGTCAGAGAGGCTGGCTACGCTTCGACGCCAGGGAGCAGATGGAGGCGCTGGAGCGCAGCATCACCCCCACGCTCCAGGAGCGCGCCGAGCACCCCGACCACATCGAGCTGGTGCGCGAGCGCTGCCGGCAGCGGGTGGCCGAGTTCGTGCGCGGCTTCCTGCTGCGCGAGGACCACTGGCGCCGGGACCGGTTCCTGGCCATCCGCGTCGTCTTCGCGGACGAAGACACGGGCCAAGCTCCCGAGACGCCGACCCTGATCTACAGCGACGTCGATACGCGGCGCCCGAAATGAGTTCGGTCGCCGCTATCAAGCGGGGGGCTCCCGCCCCCCGATCCCCCGGACCCGAA
>CAZNNH010000161.1:0-14558 GCA_964574335.1 uncultured Acidobacteriota bacterium
CGGGGGGCGGGAGCCCCCCGCTCGATAGCGGCGACCGAATTCACTTCGGGCGCCGGGTTCGGGTCCGGGGGATCGGGGGGCGGGAGCCCCCCGCTTGATAGCGGCGACCGAATTCACTTCGGGCGCCGCGTCTAGAAGCCGAGGACCTCGCGGACCCGGGGCAGATAGGCGCGGCCGACGTCGAAGGAGGTCCCCTCCTCGTCGGCCATCCGGACCGTGTAGCGGCCGCCGAAGGACCGCGAGATCTTGAGGATGCGCTCGCGGCACACGATCACGCCCCGGTGGATGCGGAGGAACCGCTCGGGGTCGAGGTCCTGCTCGAGGTCCTTGAGGGTGAAGTCGGAGACGTACTCCCGTTTCTGGGTCCGCAGGACGACGTAGCCGTCCCTGGCCTCCAGCCACCAGAGGTTGGCCGCGGGCACCAGCAGGATCGAGTCGCCCTGTCGCACCGAGAGCTGGCGGAGGTGGGGGCGCGGCCTGAGGGCCGACTGGAGGGCCGCCAGCAGCGCTGGGTCGATCGGGCCGCGCCGGGCCCGCACCCGGCGAAGGGCCTCCGAGAGCCGTTCCTCCGTGGTCGGCTTGAGCAGGTAGTCGACGGCGCTTTCCTCGAAGGCCCGGACCGCGTACTGGTCGTAGGCGGTCACGAAGACGACCAGCGGCCGGTGACGGAGGCGGGCCAACACCTCGAGGCCGGACATCTCGGGGAGCTCGATGTCGAGGAAGACCAGATCGGGCTCGAGCTGGTCGATCCTCTGGACGGCGCTTCTTCCGTCGGCCGCCTCGCCCACGATCTCGACGTCGGGAAAGGCGGCCAGCAGCCGTCGCAGCCGATCCCGGGCGTGGTCTTCGTCCTCGACCAGGACCGTCCTAGTCGCCATCAGGCACCTCCAGGACGGCGCGGGTGCCGCCGCCGGCGACGGAGGCGACGTCGAGGCGGCCCTGTCCCTTCTCGTAGAGCAGGTCCAGCCGCTGTCGGATGCTGAGCAGGCCGAACCCCGTTCCCTTCACCGGACCTCCCAGGCCCACCCCGTCGTCGAGAACCTCGACCCGGAGCCGTCCCCCCTCACGGCTGGCCGAGATGCAGAGCGAGCCTCCCTCCTTCCGGGGAGCCAGGCCGTGACGGACGGCATTCTCGGCCAGGATCTCGATCGCCAGAGGGGGGACGGTCGCGCCCCGCAGGTCGGCCGGCACGTCGATCGAGTAGCGGAGCCGCGTCCCCATCCGGACCTTCTCGATGGAGAGGTAGTGGTCGACCAGGTCGAGCTCCTCACCGAGGGGGACCCCGGCGGCCTCCGGGAGGGCCAGCACCCGCCGGTAGATGTCCGAGAGGCTGAGGACCAGACGCTCCACCCGCTCGGGGTCGGAGCGAACCAGGTCCACCAGGGTGTTGAGGGTGTTGAAGAGGAAATGGGGGTTGACCTTGGACTGCAGCGCCGCGAGCTGGGTCTCGAGCTGGACCCGCTCCAGCCGCTCGGTCTCTCGCACCTCCCGCGCCAGCCGCGCCGAGAGACGCTCGTGGGCGAAGACCAACCCGCACACCAGCCCCAGGCTCACCAGGAGCATGGCGTTGGTCGTCACCACGCTCAGGTGCCAGCGATCCACCTCGTAGCCGTCCAGCCGGCAGAAGTACCGCCCGGTCTCGAACGCCCCGAAGACGGAACCGGCCACCGCCGGCGTCAGGCCGCCGAGGATGACGGCCACGCGGGCCGCCGGATGGGCCAGCCGGCGGTGCAGGCGCCGCCAGTAGAAGACAAGGAAGCCTCCCCCCAGCAGGGCGATGCCGTTGGTGACCGTCGCGCCCAGCATCACCCGATGGACCAGCAGGTGGAAGCTCTCGACCGGGAACGCCAGGGCCAGCGTGACCAGGAGGCCCAGCACCTGCCACGAGAGGCCGAGCAGCAGGAATCGCCCCCAGCGTGGCCAGGCCCCCAGCTCAGCTACGCCTCTCGGCTCCACCGTCGCTACCCTCCAGACGGGCCAGACGCTCATCCCGACAACGCATACCGCAATCCTCTCACGCCCGCCCAGAGGCGCCCGACGAACGACAGCCGGGCCACCACGAAACCGCAACCACTGGCCCCGAACGACGTGGCCATCCGCCCGCGGTCCCAGCTCCCGCGACGGGCCTCGGGCCCGCCGCCTGGCCGACGGCGTCGGGGTGTGCGATCCTTCGCCGAGGGAGCCGCCCGAGCCCATGACGCTACTGCTTCTCATCGTCTTCGTTGCCCTGTCCATCTCGTTCCTCTGCTCGATCTTGGAGGCGACGCTCCTCTCCGTCCGTCTGCCGGAGCTCCTGGAGCGCCGCGACCGCGGAGACGCCGGCGCCGCCACGCTGCTGGAGCTGAAGCGCCATCGACTGGACGACGCCATCAGCTCGGTGCTGATCCTCAACACCGTCGCCCACACCATCGGGGCGGCCCTGGCCGGAGCCCAGGCGGCGGTGGTCTTCGGCGACCGTTGGCTGGGTGTGTTCTCGGGGGTGCTGACGTTGCTGGTCCTGCTCGCCACCGAGATCGTCCCCAAGACGCTGGGAACCAGCTATGCCTCGAACCTGGTCGGCTTCGTGGGCCGGACGGTGCGGCTGCTGACGGTGGTACTGGCGCCCTTCTTGGTGCTGACCCGGTCGCTGACCCGTCTCATCTCGCGCGGGGAGGGGCAGGGCGTGTCGCGGGCGGAGGTGACCGCGCTGGTGGCCCTGGCGACTCGCCAGGGTGCGCTGCGCGACGAGGAATCGAAGGTCGTCTCCAACGTCCTCCGGCTGGAAGCGGTGATGGTCGCCGACGTGATGACCCCGCGGACCGTGGTGGCGATGCTGCCCATGTCGGCGAGCGTCTCCGACTTCCTGAAGGACGACACCGTGGCGCCGTTCTCACGGGTCCCCGTCTTCGATGGCTCGGGAGACAACATCACCGGCTACGTCCTGCAGCGCGAGGTGCTGAGGGCGGTGGCCAGCGGGGACGAGACGCGGCGCCTGGCCACCCTGGTACGGCCCCTTCGGCTGGTGCCGGAGGACCAGAAGCTCGGCACGGTGCTGCGGCTGCTGCTCGAGAGCGGAGAGCACATGGCGGTGGCCCACGACGAGTTCGGGTCGCCGAGCGGCATCGTCACCCTCGAAGACCTGATCGAGACCATCCTGGGAGTCGAGATCGTCGACGAGTCGGACCCCGTGGCCGACCTTCGGGAGGCGGCCAAGAAGCTGCGGGACGAGCGGCTGCGCCGGAACCAGGAGCGGATGACCTCGAGCCACGGCACGCCTCCCTCCTGAGTCGGGCACCGGCGGAACCGCCGGTCAGTTGGGGACAGAACCCCGGACCGTCATCCTGAATGTTTCTTCGAAGCTGAACCCCGGAAGGATCCCGGCCGAGTCCCAGATCCTTCGGGCGACGGCCGGACGGGTGCCCTCAGGATGGCCTGGTCCAACCCAGCGCCGCCAAGGTCGGCTCAGGCTCGACCAGCTCTGCGAGCGCCGCCAGAGATCACCGAGCGTCGCCTCGGCCCCGGGGAGAGCGAAGCCATCGCCCTGGCCTTCGAGCTGGGCATCGACCGCGTGATCATCGAAGACCTGCGCGCCCGCGTGGTCGCGGCCCGCCTCGGGCTCCAAGCCGTCGATACAGGGGCCCCTCCTCGTGCTGCCACGCGCCGGGGGATCATCCCCGCGGTGCGCCCCCTGCTCGACACCATGCTCTGACAAGGGTCCTGACGTGGTATACGGGAGGATCATGGCGAGCCTTCTCCACATGCTCTCCGCTGCGGGCGTGTGCGGCACACTCCTGACCCCGGCACCGGCCGAGACAGCCCGCCCGCCGGAGACGGTGCGTCGTGCCTTGGAGCGGATGCCCGACTTGGAGGGCCCTGCCTACACCGTCGCGCGCGGTGCGATCGTGCGCTCGGGCCGAGACGTCGTCCCCTGGCTCGAGGAGCGGGCCCGTGACGAGGGTCGCATCGGCGAATGCGCCCGTGAATGCCTGCTGCGCATCACCGGTCCCGCCGCGGTCGAGGCTTGGGACCGCGCCCTAAAGAGCCACGAGAACGTGCCGAGCGACCTACCGGCTCCCTACTTGGCGGGTCTGCAGGAGCAGCACGCCGGCGCAGGGCAGCCGTACGCCGTCGAGCGTGTGACCCTTGCCCTGAGCGGCAGCGCCGATCCGGCTGCGGCCGCCGCCCTCGCTCGGAACCTCGATCACTTGCGCCTTTCCGGAACCGACGCCCTGCGGTCGCTGGGGGACCGGGCGCTGCCCGCGCTGCGGGCCACCGTGGTGCACGGGGTCGCCTGGCTCGAGCAGGGACGCGCGGCGTTCGAGCAGGCGGAGCGGGCACGTCTCGTCGCGGCGGGTTGGCAGGGGGAGGAGCTCGATAGAAGACTGAAGAGAGTCTCATGGGGGCTCCATCTCGCGGCCCAGATGCGCACCGGGTACGCCGCGTTGCTGTTGGGAGAGCTCGGTGATCGGGAGGCGATACCCTTTCTCCGTCGCCTTCTGGAGATGGAGGAGCTCCCCGGGACCTACGGTGGTGCCGCGTTCGCGCTGGCCGACCGAGACGAGCGCCTGGTGCCGATCGGGCGGACCTGGCTGAAGCACGAGCGTGAGGCCGGGGGCGACGACGATCTTGGGCTCCGACTGCTGCTCGCCCAGCACGATCCATCCGAACGATCTGCGGCGCTCCGGGAGCTGCTCGATGACGAGGACCCCACGATTCGGGGCGCAGCGGCCGCGCACCACGAGAGGACGATCTGGCTCGACCTCCCCACGGAGGACCGAGCCTCGGCGATCGAAGGCCTGCTCGGCCTCCTCGCCGACACAACCTCGGCCTTCGCCGACGAGGACGGGAACACGATCGAGGTCCGAGACGCGGCCTGGTTCGGCCTCGCTGCCCTTCTCGAGCTCGACGACGAGGACGGGCCAGATCTCGGCGAGGGCGAGCGGCACCGGATCCTCGCGGCGCTCGCCGACACACTGGCCGACGGCCGTGTGCGAGGCGACTATCACCGGGGGGCGCCAACCATCTTCGCGGGCTCGACCGACGTGGCAGTGGCAGAGCAGATCCTCGCCGGCTACCGGCGTAGCGCCGAGCCCCTTCTCGGAGTGACCCTGGCCATGATGCCCTACGGGCCGGCGCTGCCCGACCTGGCGAAGCACCTGGACCAGGCTTTCATTCTCAGCGTGCTGCACTTCCTCGGTGAGCCGGCGCTGCCGCATCTGCGCGATGTCCTCACGGGGCGGCTCCCTGGGGCATGGCGCCGTCACGAGCTGGCGCTGGAGGGCCTCGGGAAGCTCGGCGCCGCAGCGGCGCCGGCCTGGGACGAGGTAGTCGCCTGTCTGCCGGACGAGCCCGCCGCCGCCGCCCTACTCGCCATCGACCGGCCGCGTGCTGTTCGCCTCCTGGAGGCCATCGTCGTCGATCCTCGGACCACGAGGGAGCAGGCGCAGAGGTTGTCCCGCCTGATCCTGGCGACGCCGTAGACCCCCGAGCGCGGCCCGTGACGGCGCGGGTTGACAGCCGCACCGCCCTCGCATTACCTACGCTCCTCGGATGTGGGAGGTACCCCATGCCGCTTCATGGCCCACCGGATGGCAAGGGAATGAAGATGGACAACGCGTTCCGGCGCCTCCCCCTCGTGGTGGCCTTGGCCGTCTCGTCGTGGCTGGGGACGTTTCCGTCGGCGGCCGTGGACCTCTACGAGCCGTCCGAGGTGACGCTCACGGTCGTCGACGAGGCGGGTCGAGCCATGTCCGGCGCCGCGGTCCAGCTCGGCGACGAGTCGCGGATCTCGGACGAGCGGGGAGAGATCCGATACGTGCTGCGGCACCCCCCATGGAAGGGCGATGGGTCGAACGTGGGTTGGTGGGTGGCCTTCGAGGCTCTGTCCGAGACGCACTACGGGACGCGGTGGGTGGAGTGTTTTCCGGGCGCACGCCTGGCGAGTCGACTCGAGGTCTCACCTTATCAAGAGACGACCGTGCGCCTGCTTGGTCCCGAGGACAAGCCGCTGGCAGAGCAGCCCTTCGTTCTGAGGTACCGGTACCCGGAGGAACGGGAGGGCACGTACACCGTCGGCAGTTCTCGCTCGATGGCCGACGAGCACGGCGAGTGCATCGTTCGTCTGCCCAAGAGCATCCGGGTGGCCGGGGTCGATCTGGGGGCGGGCACGTGCGAGGCGGCGTTGGCCGGCTCGCCCGTGACCTGCCGCTTCGAGGACAAGGAGCTGCCCTCCGAGCGAGAGGCGAGGCGGCTGTCTCTCTTGCTTCTTCGAGCCGACGGTCGTCCGGCGGCCGGCTGGCAGGTGGCCGCCGACTTCAGCACAAGCGAGGAAGGAGCAGTCAGCGGCGGCGCCGATCGGGGGCCCACACAGCACACGCTCTTCCACGCGCGGCAGCACGCTCGCTCAAATGCCGAGGGCCTGGCCTCGGTGGTGGCGACCGGGCGTCACCTGGGGATCCGCTCTCCCGACGGCCATGAGTTCCTCTATCCGCTGGAGCCAGGAGCCTGGCCGGAGGGGGACCGGCGCATTACGCTCACGTTGCCAGGTCTCCGGCGCGTTCAGGAGGGGCGCCTGATCCGATCCGACGGCCAGCCCGTTTCGGACGACGAGCTGTCCCAGTGGCACCTGCGGTGCGTCCATGGCCTTGGGCGCTTCTACCGGCTGAGCTTCGGGTCCGAGCGGAAAGGCCGCGCCGGCGACCTGTTCGCTCGGCGGGTGAGGACGGGTGGTCGCGCGTGGCCTCCCGACGCAGAGGGCCGCTACGCCATTCCTGTGGCGCATGGGACCGTGCCATGGATTGGCAGCCTGTGGTTCCCGGACAACCCTGCCGCTGCCCAGCGCGTGGTTCTGCACGTTGCCACGCCCAAGGATGTGAGGCCGCCCCAACTCAAGCGGGTGTCCATCATCATCGTCGATGACGCCCCGCGTCCGACCGACGTGCGGTGCGGCGGGTTCCACGACACGCGTGGTCATCACCTCCTCCTGCCGCGCGACGTGGATCGCACCACTCTCCACGTCGAGTCGCCAGGCTGGGAGGTCTGGGAGCCGACCATCGACGTGAGGGGCTCCCACGACCGGACCCTCGTGCTCGAGCGTCCGGCCCACCTGCGAGGGTCGCCGCTCCGTGGCCGTGTCCTGGACCCTCGGGGGCGGCCGCTAGAGGGAGCCGTCGTCGCACTCCGATTGGCGCCCAACACCCCCAACACCCGCGCCACATCCGACCGCTCGACCGACGCGGAAGGGCGTTTCGTCTTCGAGCTCGCGCCCCCGCGCTGCACCATCACGGTGGAGCGGTTGGAGCAGGGGCCGCTGCCCGGCTGGGCGTCCTCCCTGCCCGTCGACCGCGATCAGCGTGACGTGGACCTGCGGTTGAGCGAGGGGGGAACGGTCGTCGTCAGGCTCGCAGGAAGGCTACCCGAGGACGTGAGACTCTACCTCAGCTCCAGGCAATGGCCGCGAGCTCGAGGCCTCGCGTACGATCCGGCAGCTCGAGCCTGGATCGCTCGTCACGTCCCGCCGGGAGAGTGGGAGCTTCGAGCTCGGAAGGCCCTAGAGTTGTTCCGCGCGCCCGAGATCGCCGGCGTCGTCGTCGCGGAAGGCCGGAAGTCCGCTATCGAGATCGTCCGGGGCGGCGCCGAGGCCGGTTCCATCCCCCCGGGCGCCGCGAGGACCGTCTGGCAGGAGGTGGATGTCACCATGGGGGGCAAACCCTACTCCGGAGCGGTCGTCACCGTCTACGAGCCCGACGCCGGCGCCGGAGGGCGTTGTGTCCTGAGGGACTTGGCCGACGAGAGAGGCCGCGCTCGCTTCGCCGGGCGGGAAGGCGTGAGCTATGTCGTGGTGGCCCGAGCCCCAGGGCGCGGGGTGGGCTGGCAAACGGCTGCCGTGGCGCCCCACCGTCGTGTTTCGGTCGAGATGATTGCTGCTCGGACGCTGGCGATCGAGCTGACATCCGGCCGGACCGAATCGTGGCGGAGCTTCTTGTTTCGCTGGCCGGAGCTCTCGGCCCCCGAGCGCACCGCGCTCCGGATCGCGCTGGACATGGGGTGCCAGCTTCCCCGGGGTGAGGTCTACAGCGAACACCGCGCCTCCGGGCTGGACGTGCTGGATGACGAGATCGGGCGCTCCTACGATGAGCGGTGCGAATGGGTGCTCCAGCGTGAGGGCCGCCAGCGCTATATCGCCCAGGATCTGCCCGTCGGCCGGACGTTCCTCGTCGAAGAGGAGGGCACGCGACGGGAGATCACGCTCTCTCCGAAGGGAGAGGGAGAGCTCGTCGTGCAGTGGCCATGAGATAGGCTGGCTGACTATCGGCGGCGATCCGCTCCATCTCCTCGATGTTCCACGCTGTCACCGCATTCGACAGGATGCTCAGGCCTGAGGCCTTGCTCATCACCTCCTCGTAGTCCCCCTTGAGCAACTCCCCGTGCTCGGAGAGGAACAGCTTCCTGGCCAGGGCGCGTCTAGATTCGCCCCGGTTCAGCTGCGCCTGGATGCGGTGCCTCCACCTCAGGAAAGAGCGGCCCCCGCCGTAGCTCTAACGCACGCCAAACGAAGTAGATCGACGGATAGACGAGCAGCTCGCCGAGGAACGACGTGAGGACTCCACCCACCATCGGGGCGGCGATCCGGCGCATGACGTCTGAGCCCGTACCCGTGGCCCAGAGGAGGGGCATCAGCGAGACGAGAATGGTCATCACGGTCATCATCTTGGGTCGGATCCGCTGGACCGCACCGTGGTGAACGGCCTCGGCGAGGTGGGTGTAGCTCTCCATTCGTCCCTTCCCTCGCCACTGCTCATAGGCGAGGTCCAGGTAGTCGCCGCGATCAGGGCCGGAGGCAGCCCCGGCCGCGGGCCGCGCCAGAGGCGATGCGCGGCCAGCAGGAGGACGACCGGGGCGACGAGACGGAGGGCCACGAGCTTGGGTAGGGCGTACCCGTGGTCGATCGAGCGGTCGAACACCAGGGCCACCGCCACGAGGAGGAGAGCGAAGGCCGCCTCCTCCCCGACCGCAGCGGCGCGTGCAGCCACCGTCGTCGAAGGGGAAACGATGGCCGGCGTAGCGCGCCGGGATCGGTCGCGTCTCTTGCGGGAAGTCCCATCGGAAGCCTACCTCGAGTGTAGCCTCCTCTGCCGGGGCTTTGCCCGTCTCCGGTGCGATTAGTTCGGAGAGGCTGCGGCGATTCTTCAGCGAGCGGGCGGAGGGATGGCGCCGAGGGCGGGAAGACGGGGTCGGTGACGGCGGTGCGGAGGACGTCGTCCGACCTACGTTCCAACCCCCACTTGCACGTAGCGGCTCTGGACGGAGTGTGGCACGAGGGGGGCGCCGTCCGATTTCGACACCGCGTCAGGTCTGGCGACCCTCTGGTCCGCCAGTTGAAACCAGATTCGGGCGTGGCTGCGTGAGATCGAGGCCATCAGGCAGGCTGCGTAGTTGGGGAGACCTTGGCTGCCCGCCGAACGTAGGGCCTGGTTCGAGACGGGGGGCGTGGCGACCGACGTGCCGCTCAAGCGGGGCGAGTTGTCCGGCGGCCCGGTCGCGGCGGCGGACCGGGGCACGACCCTCGTCGAGGTGCGCCTGGACTCGCGGGCATCCGGCCAGTGGGAAGGTCACGCCTTCCAGTCCAGGATGGGCCACTGTCGCTGGCGCGCCACGCGTCGAAGACGCGGATCGGGGCTCACGATGCGCGCCTGGCCCACGCGCTCGAGCATGGGCAGGTCAGAGTAGGAATCGGCGTAGTAGAAGGAGCGGTCGAGGTCGACCTCGTGCGTCCGGGAGAAGGCCTCGGCGCGCTGGACCTTGCCGGGCCCGTAGCAGAGGGGGCGACCGAAGTCCCCCGTGAGCCGGCCGTCACCCCCGGAAAGGAGGTCGTTGGCGATCCAGTGGTCGATGCCGAAGGCTTCGCAAGCCGCCGCGGCCTCGAAGCACGAGCTGGTCGTGAGCAGGACCAGCGCGTGCCCCTCGTTCCGGTGGGCGGCGAGGGCTTCGAACGCTTCGGTTCGCAGGTGGCGCTGGATGTCACGCACGAACCACTCACGCGTGCGCCGCTCCAGTGTCTCACGCGGCACGCCGCGGTAGTGAGCGACGGCGCGCGCGAAGACGGCTTCCATGTCGATCACAGACATGTGGTACAGAAGATTCCAGAAGAGCACGCGCCCCATCGTCCACAGGGAGATCACGCCAGAACGCCTCTCATGCCACGCCCACATGAGACCGCTATTGACGTCGAGCAGCGTTCGGTCGAGGTCGAAGAAGGCGGCGGATCGAGGCACGGGTGGTTCCTTTCGCGATGGCCGGCATTATAGCGGCCGGGTCCGTCGCCGGCGGCGCCTGCGGGTTGGGGCTGCCGGGACCCGGCGGACTGGAGACCAGGCGACGTTGGCGCTGATCCTGCGCCGATCGAGGGACGACCTCTCGTGTCGGATCACGGCAGCCCGTCTCACGGACGCGGCGCGGGCCGCCGAAGCGCTTGCGATGCAGGGGAATGCTGGTGGTCCTTGTCGGCTCAGTGGAGGCCGCAAGGCCTGGCGGCGATCACTTCGACTACGCGACGATCGTGGACGACGCGTTGCGGCTGGCTTGCTTCGATCGCGATGCTGAGGCGGTCAGCGGTACGACAGACTGCACCCGGACCTTGCGCAGGCCTCGAGGCCGACTCCCTACTTGTCCGCTCCGAAGCCGGTGGTGTGATCGAGACCGGGCCGGACGAGGCCGATGTTGTCGATGTGGGTGATCTTGCCCCGCTCGACCTTGAAGACTTCGGAGACGTACATCACCTGGTCGGGATACAGCAGCAAGGTCGTCCCGACCACGATCCCGTGCTCCACGTCGATCACCGGAAAGCGCTGCTCGATCGCAGGTCCCCACGGCTTCGGGCCGTCGATGCTGGTCAGGCAGGTTCGCGCGCCCGGACCTTCGACCGCGTTCCGGCCGACGTTCGTGATCTGGTTGCCGCTGTGGAACCTGTTGCAGCGCGCGTCGTCGAAGTCGGCGGCCACCCCCTTGTGGTCCGTCAGGGACTGGAAGTAGCGGTGCCCGAGGGCCTCGAGAGCCTCCCGCGTCGTGCGCTCGCGCTCGGGTATGGCGGCCGTCAAGAGCGCGGGCAGATTCCAGACGTAATCGGCGTTGACTCGGCCGCGGTCGGCGCTGAGCTCGACCTCGGTGATCCGGTCCCCTTCGACCTTCAGGCGCGTGGAGACATAGCCCGGCGCACCGTCGTCCATCTCCACGCCGTCCCGGGAGATCACGTTGCCGGTGACCGCGTCCGAGAAGACGGCGCTCGAGTGGATCGCCTTCACGTCCTTCCACGCCGACCCTTCGACTGTCGTCGGCTCCGTGTTTTCGCGGACCTCGGCGTCGTCTGCGAGCGTCACCGGCTTCCCGGCGAGCACGCTCGCCTTGAAGTCGGCCATCACCTCCTCCAGGCAGGCTTTGGAGCAGGTGGCGCTATTCCCGGAAGGCGCCGCTGCTGCAGCCTGCGCGGTTGCGCTCAGGGCGAGGACGGCTAGGGCAAGGGGGCTCATCATGATTCTTTTCCTTTCAGGTCGATTCGCTTGCCTAGTCTCGAGAGCACCGTTCGAGAGCATCCAGGACGGCCATCGACAACGGGGTCGTGGGCCGGCCGATCAGGGTGGAGAGCTGGCGGCGATATGTAAGCACTACGCTTACAGGCTGCAAGAGAAGGGGGGTCTCATGCGGGCCGCCTGCCGGTCGACTTCAGTCTTCGTACGACCTGCTCCACGGTCATGGCCGCGAGCTCCGCCTGCATGGCGCGCTCGGCCTGCCTGAAGATGCCGGTCAAGGTTGCCTCGATCCGCGAGCCCACCAAGCACTTCGGGTTGGGACGCGGGTGAACGGAGAAGAGGCTGGCGTCGTCCTCGACGGCCCGGTAGACGTCGAGGAGCGTGATTTGCGAAAGGGGGCGTGCCAGGCGAGTGCCAGCAACGCCTTGCCGTGTCACCACCAAGCCCGCCCTCCTCAACATTCCGGTGACGTTGCGGACGACCACGGAGTTGACGCCGATGCTCCCCGCCATCCATTCCGACGTGTGCTCGGCGTCCGGCAGCGCCCCCAGCAGCGAGAGGACGTGGACCGCGATCGAGAACCTGTTGGCAATGCGCATGCCCGGAGCACTCTACCTGTATGCATCATAGTTACATGTCGAGCGAAGGTCAAAGGAAGACTCGCGCGAAGGCACCTCCTGTCAGGGCTCAGCGCGGACGCCGATCCGCGGCGTTCCCTGGCGGGCCGTCGGCTGCGTACGCCCATCGCGCAGGAGCGCCCTGGGGCATCGCCGCGACGGTCTGGTGCGCATCATCTTGAAGAAGGCGTACAGCGACGGGACGGTGGCGGTGGACATGGACCCGCTGTCGCTAGTGTGGGCGAGGCGACCGAGGTGCCCCGCCGCAAAGTGCTCGGCGACGAGGGGGGGGTGGGGCAGCCACGGCAGCGGGGCAGGCGAGGTCGCGTAGCAGCTCGGGTGTACCCACGAGGAGCTCTCGGCAGGATGGAGCTGTCGTCTTCAGGCCGTGAACTGCGGTTTTCGGGCCGTGAGCTGTCGTTTCTGGGCGGTGAGCCGTGGTCCGTGGCCATGGGCGCCGGTCAGTGGGGGACAGAAGCGGCGGACCGTCATCCCGAGTGCTTCTTCGAGGCTGGCCCCCGGAAGGATCCAGGCTGAGTCCCAGATCCTTCGGGCGACGGCCAGACGGGCGCCCTCAGGATGACGCCTGGTCGGACCCGGACGGGCGCCCTCAGGATGACGCTGTGGTCCCGTCAGCCGCGGGCGGCCTCCAGCGCGTCCGCCAGCTCGGTCAGCGAGGCTACCCGCGGGCAGTTGACCTCCGGGTACAGGCCCGCCGTGTCCAGCAGCACCGCGCGTATTCCGGCGGCCCGGGCGCCGGCGACGTCGACGTGGTAGAAGTCGCCCAGGTGCAGGGTGCGCTCCGGTCGCGACGCCGAGCGACGAAGCGCGATCTCGAACAGCCGCGGGTCGGGCTTCTCGATCCCTTCGTGGTGTGAGTCGACGATCTGATCGAAGAAGGACCGCAGTCCCAGCCGTTCGAAGGCTGTCTCCACCGTGCCGTTGGCGTTCGACACCACGGTCAGCTTCAGGCCGGCCCGCCGAAACCGCCGCAGCGAGGGCATCGCGTCCGGCGTCACCCTCTCCCAGAGGTTGTGCGCGGCGTGGTAGTCGCTCAGCCGCTCGAGCGCGGCCGCCGTGCGCTCCGAGGGCTCGACGCCGAGCCGGGACAGGAGGCGGTCGAAATAGAGCCAGCCGCGAGCCCGGTCGCTGCCGGCCACCGTCTTCTCGGGGACGTCCAGCTCGCGGCGGACGTGGGGCTCGGCGGCGGCCAGATCCGCCGCCGAAACCGAGACCCCTTCCTGGGCCAGCGCCTGGCTGACCCGGTCCCAGTTGGGGTGGACCAGCACCCCGCCGGCGTCCAGGAAGAGCGTGTCGAGGCCTTCGAAGATCTTCATCATCTAGGATGGGCAGGGTACCAGACCGGGTCCGCTCCGACCCAGGCCGCCGGAGCCCTTGTGTCATACTCCGACCGGAGCCGACGCCGGTGAGCGTGATCGAGACCCAGGTCGACACTGCGTCCGCGGAGTTCCGCGAGAACCAGGCGGCGATGGCGGCGCTTCTCGCGAAGCTCCGCGAGCGCCTCGCCTGGGCCCGAGGCGGTGGCGGGGAGGTGGCGATCCGGCGCCAGACCGAGCAGGGTAAGCTGCTGGTCCGCGACCGGCTGGACCGGCTGCTCGACCCGGGCAGCCCCTTCCTCGAGATCGGCGCCCTGGCGGGCTACGGGATGTACGGAGGCGCCACGCCTGGCGCCGGCCTGGTGACCGGGATCGGCCGTGTCTCCGGGCGCGAGGCGATGATCGTCGCCAACGACCCCACCGTGAAGGGTGGGACCTACTACCCCATCACGGTCAAGAAGCACCTGCGGGCCCAGGAGATCGCGGAGGAGAACCGGCTCCCCTGCCTCTACCTGGTCGACTCCGGCGGCGCCTTCCTCCCCCTGCAGGCCGAGGTCTTTCCGGACCGCGACCACTTCGGGCGCATCTTCTACAACCAGGCGCGGCTGAGCGCGCTGGGCATCCCCCAGATCAGCATCGTGCTCGGGTCCTGCACCGCCGGCGGCGCCTACGTCCCGGCGATGAGCGACGAGACCGTCATCGTCAAGGGACGGGGGACCATCTTCCTGGGCGGACCGCCGCTGGTGAAGGCGGCCACCGGCGAGGAGGTCTCCGCCGAGGAGCTCGGGGGCGCCGACGTCCACTGCCGGAAGAGCGGCGTCGCCGACCACTACGCCCTCGATGAGGAAGCGGCCCTGTTCCGGGCCCGGGACATCGTCTCCCACCTCACCTCGCGCAAGCAGCTCCCCTGGGAGCGGCGGGAGCCGGAGCCGCCGGCCTACGATCCGGCCGAGCTGGGCGGCGTCATCCCCGCCAACATCCGCCGCGCCTACGACGTCCACGAGGTGATCGCCCGGATCGTGGACGGGAGCCGCTTCAGCGAGTTCAAGACCCTGTACGGCTCGACCCTGGTGACCGGCTTCGCCCACCTGATGGGCTAC
>CAZNNH010000162.1:0-14473 GCA_964574335.1 uncultured Acidobacteriota bacterium
AGGTCGTTGATCTTGCCCACCAGGATGATGTCGTTCTGGGCGCAGATCCCCAGCAGAGCGATCAGGCCGATGGTGGAGGAGACGTTGAGCGTCTCGCCGCACAGCAGCAGGCCCACGATGCCGCCGACCAGGGTGGAGGGCATGTTCAGCACCACCAGCAGCGCCTGCCAGACCGACCCGAACGACGTCAAGAGCACCACGAAGATCACCAGCAGCACCACCGCCATCAGCACCGCCAGGTGCCGGAGCGCCCGCTGCTGGCTCTCGTACTGGCCACCGAAGCGCAGGAAGTAGCCAGCGGGTAGCTCGACCTCGTCTTCGATCCGCGCCGCCGCCTCGCGCACGAAGCCCCCCACGTCGCGGCCGCTCACGTTGCCGACGATCACCTTGCGGCGCATCAGGTCCTCCCGCAGGATGGTCTGCGGCCCCTCGCCGCGGGAGATCTGGGCGAGCTGCGAGAGCGGGATCCGTTCGCCGCTCGGCGCGCTGATCAGCAGGCGCCCCACCGCCTCCTCGCTCTCGCGGTACTCGTCGGGGAGCCGGATCACCACCGGGGTGACCCGGTCGAGCTCGTAGACGTCGGTGGCCACGATGCCGTTGAGGGCGGTCTCGACGATGTCGGCCACCTGCGACACCGACAGGCCGTGCCGACCGAGGGCGTGGCGGTCGAGCCGGACCACCAGTTGCGGGATCCCGGCGGTCTGCTCCACCTGGAGGTCGGCGGCCCCCGGGATGCCGGAGACCACCCGGTGGATCTCCTCGATCTTGCGGTTGAGCTGGTCGAGGTCGGTCCCGAACAGCTTGATGGCGAGCTGGCCCTCGGTCCCGGTGAGCATCTCGGCCAGGCGGTTGGCGATCGGCTGCTCGAAGATGACGGCCACCCCGGGGAGCCGCTCCAGGCGCTCACGCAGCGCCTCCGTGATCTCGGCAAACCCGCGCCGGCGGCGCTCGCGGGGGAGCAGCTCGATGTGGTAGTGGCTGTGGTTCACGGGATGGACGTGCTCCGACGACTCCGCCGACCCGGTGGTGCGCGAGACCGAGACCACCTCGGGGAGCTCCTGGATCAGGGCCTCCACTCGGCGCCCCATCTGGACCGACTCCTCCAGGGAGGTCTCCGGGAGCATCACGGTGGAGGCCAGGATCGCGCCTTCGTCGAGGGGGGGCACGAACTCCGTCCCCAGCCAGGGGAATCCCACCGCGGCCCCGGCGACCATCAGCGCGAAGACGGCGATCACCGCGCGGCGATGAGCGAGCGCCCGGACCACCAGCCGCCGGTAGACCGCGGTCAGCCGCTCGCAAAGGGCGCTGGTCCGGGCCGGCCGACCGCCCAGCAGCAGCGACGCCAAGGCGGGCTGCAAGGTCAGGTTCAGGAGCAGGGCGCCGAACAGCCCCGCCGCCACCGCGAAGGCGGTAGGGCGGAACATGGCGCCCTCGATACCGCCCAGGCTCAGGAGCGGCAGGAAGACCAGCAGGATGATCAAGGTGGCGGAGAAGAGCAGGCCGCCCACCTCGCTGGCCGCCGCGAGCACGGTCTCTCGCACCGGCGCCTCTTGGCCCTTCTCGTCCAGCACCCGGGCCACGTTCTCCACCATGATGATGGAGCCGTTGGCCATCTTGCCGATGGCGATCGCCAGCCCACCCATCGACATCACCGTCAGGGCGACGCCGAACAGGTCCATCAGGATCAGGGCGATCAGCACCGAGAAGGGGATGGTGAGGGAGGCGATCAGCGCGCTCCGGAGGTCCCCCATGAAGACCAGCATGACCACCACGATCAGCACCGCGCCGAGCAGCATCGAGACCTCGACGTGCTGGAGGGCGCTCTCTATCAGCCGCGACTCGTCGTAGAACGTCACGATCCGGATCGGGTCGGGCAGGCTCCGGCCGATCTCCGCCAGGGCGGCCTTGACGTTCTCGATCATGCCCAGGGTGTCGCCGCCGTACTGCTTCTCGGTGGTGACGCAGACTGCCTCTTCCCCGTTGTAGCTGGCCGCCTCGCGGCGGAAGTGGCCGCCGACGTGGACGTCGGCCACGTCGCCGACCCGGACCGGCACGTTGTGCCGCGACGTGATCACGGTGTCGCGGATGTGCTCGATCGTCTCCAGCCGCCCGACTCCCTTGATCAAGGCCTCCTGTGCCCCCATCCGGAGGACGCCGCCGGAGAAGTTCCGGTTGCCGCCCTCGATCGCCTGCTTGACGTCGGCCACGGTGATGTCGTGGTGGGCGAGCATCTCGGGGCGCAGGTGGACGTGGAACTGCCTGACGAAGCCGCCCAGGTTGATCACGAAGGAGACGCCGGGGACGCCCTGTAGCCGGTAGCGGATGGTCCAGTCGGCCACCGAACGCAGCTCCATGGGATCCACCCCTTGGCCCACCACCGCGAACTCGAAGACCTCGCCCATCCGCGACGAGACCGGCCCCAGGATCGGCGGGCTGGTGCCGATCGGGAGGCGGCCCGCGATCAGCTCCAGCTTGCTGGCCACGATCTGGCGGGCCTCGTAGATGTCGGTGCCCCAGTCGAACTCCACGGTGACCACCGAGTCGCCGGTGGTGGACTCGGAGCGGACCCGGGTCACCCCGGGGGCCCCGGCCAGCAGGCTCTCGAGGGGGAACGAGATCAGCCGCTCCACGTCCTCGGAGGCCATCCCCGGGTTCTCGGTGACGATGTTGACGAGGGGCGCGTTGAGGTCGGGGTAGATGTCCTTGGGCAGGCGCTGGTAGACGATCGATCCCCACACCGCCACCAGGACCACCAGCAGGATGGTCAGCGGACGACGCGCGAGCGCGTTTCGGATGATGCCGTCGATCATGGCCCTCTCCTCTGGTTCCTGGCCTCAGTGGACGCGGGCCATGGCCAGCTCCTGGTGCAGCTTCGACTTGAGCTGGAAGGCGCCGGCCGTCGCCACCGCCTCGCCCTCACGGAGGCCCGCCGAGATCTCGATCTGGCCGTTGTGGCGCGTGCCGACCTCGACCGGTCTCACCTCGAACCCGTCACCGGCAAGCACGAACACGATCCGCCCTTCGCCGTCGTCGAGCACCGCCTCGGTGGGCACCACCAGCGCCGGGCTCGAGCCGTTCATGGAGATCTGGACGTCGGCGAACATCCCGGGCTTGAGCCGGTGGTGCGGGTTCTCCACCTCGGTGCGGACGGTGACGGTCCGGGTGTCCTCCTTGAGGACGTCGCCCACGTAGCTCAGCGTCCCGCCGAAGGTACGGTCCGGATAGGCCGGGACCGAGATGGTGACCTTCTGGCCGGGGTGTACGCGGGAGATGTCGCGCTCGTAGATCTCGGCGTCGACCCACAGCGTGGTGGGGTCCATCAGGGTCAGGATCTCCGTGGACTGGTCGACCATCGCACCGAGCACGGCGTTGCTCTCGATCACCCGGCCGGAGATCGGCGCCAGCAGCGAGATGCTGGGGTGTACCTGGTGAGAGCGGTCGATCTTTCGGACCTGCTCCTCGGTGAAGCCGAGGACGTGCAGCTTCTTCTCGGCGGCCTCGAGGTTCGCCTCGGCCACCTTCTGCTCCGCCTCGGCGGCCAGCAGGCTTTTCTGGGCGCCGACGCCGCGCTCGAAGAGATGCTGCTCGCGCTCCAGGCTGGCCTTGGCCAGCTCGAGGTCGGCCCGGGCCTTGAGGAACTCGAACTTGGCCGTGCCGACCTCCTCGCTCTGCAGCGTGAGCAGCGTCTGCCCCTGCTTCACCCAGTCACCGACCGCTACCTGGACCTCGGCGATGCGCGCCGGGAAGGCGTAGCTGACGATCGCCTTGCGGTTCTGCGGCGCCAGCACCTTGCCCATCACCGAGAGCCGGGAGTCGATGGGACGCCGGGTCACCGGGACGGTCTCGATCTCGATGGTCTGCCTCTCCTCCGGCGAGAGGGCGACGCGCCTTCCGGAGAAGCCGGCACGGTGGCCGGGCGCCAGGGGCGCCCGGGCCTCGGCCGCCCGGCTCTCTTGATGGCGCGTCCGTCGGGGGCCCGTCTCGGAGGCGGTGCCCGCCGGCGGCTGGCTACGGCAGCCGAGCAGAGAGGCCAGGAGCAGGAGCGGCAGCATTCGGACGTAGGTCTGCTTTGTCATGGTTCACTCTCCCACCGCGCTCTCGAGCGCGGCGATGGCCAGGTCGTGCTGGTAGAGGGCTTCGGCGTAGCCGGCGCGGGCCTCGACCAGCGTGCGGCGGGCCTCGATCAGCTCGATGCCGCCGATCGCTCCCTGCTGGTAGCTGAACAGGAACATGTCGTAGACCTCCCGGGCCTGGGCCAGGATCTGGTCCTCGAAGAGCCGGGTCCGGTCGCGGGCGCTCTGGGCGTTGGTGTAGGCCTTCTGGACCTCCAGGCGGATCGCGTGGCGCAACCCTTCGGCCTCGTGCTCCAGCGCACGGCGGCTCGCCATCGACTCGGCGATCGGGCCCCGCCGCGGCTGCCAGAAGAACAGGGGCACCGGCACGGACAGGGTGACGTCCCAGGTGGTGGCCTCGCCTGCGATACGGTGGCGGGCTGCGCCGACCTCGAGATCGGGGAGCGCTTCGAGTCGGGCCTGGCGTTCGGTCAGCCGCTGGCAGGCCTGGGCCAGGTCGAGCTGGCGGATCTCCGGACGGCGCTCGAGGGCCGTGCGCTCGAGGGTCTCGGCATCGGTCGGCACCGGTGGCCGGCCGAGCTGCCCGGCCACCTCGAGGAGCGAATCGGGAGGCCAGGCGATCTGGAAGGCGAGCTCGGCGCGGGCCAGCTCAACGTCGTTGGCCGCCGCCTTCTCCACGTTGTGTGCCTTGGACGCCTCGACCTGGGCGCGCAGCCGCTCGACCTCCGCCACGTCGCCGGCCTGGTACTTGTGCTCGGTCTTCTCCAGGAACTCCCGTGCCAGCGCCAGGTTCTCGCGCGCCAGGAGAAGCCTCTCGCGGGCCAGGAGCAGCCCGGCGAAGGCGGCCTTGACCTCGAAGTCGAGCAGAAGCCGCACCCGGGCCGCGTCGGCCAGCGCCATGTCGGCCTCGTGGGCGGCGATGCGGCCACGTCGGGAGCGTTTGCCGGGGAACTCCAGCACCTGGCTCACGCCCAGGTAGGACTCGCCTTCGCGGCTGAACTGGAAGGGCTTGGGCTGGAGGTCGGAGTCGTAGCTGAGCACGGGGTAAGGAAGCGCCTTGACCGTCTGGACGTGGGCCAGCGAGGCCTCGTGCCGCGCTCGGGATGCGCGCAGCAGGGGGCTTCTCTGGTGGGCGAGCTCGAGACACGACTCGAGCGTCAGCGGCTCGGCTGGTGCGGCCGGGGGGCTGGTCAGGCAGGCCCCCAGGGCCAACGCAGTGGCAACAAGCACGGTCGATACCCTCTCCAGGAGAGACGCCCGTCACACGGGACGGGCAAGAAACAGCCGTCGCGGGACCATGGCCGCAGGCGAGGTCTGTCATCTTGGTGGACGGCAACGTGCCCGCTCGGAGGTGGGACACGACTGCCGGGCCGGGCTGGCCCGCGCGAACGCGGTGGGCTAGACGGAGGGGGGACCGCGGGGGTCGGGGCCGGTCAGCTCCTCGGCTTCGGTCAGCGGTGCCGGGAGCGGCAGTGCCAGCCAGCAGAGGGGCAGAAGCGCCACGGCGCTGGCCGCCATCGGCACGGAGGCCGGCTCGCCGCTGCTGATCCGATCGAGGTGGCAGACCGGGCAGTCCGGGTGGCTGCCGGGGCCGTCGTCAAAATGGAGGAAGTCGGCGCCGGCCCAGAAGGCCAGGCAGGCGAGGGACAACGTGACGAAGAGGGCCCGTCCTCGACGGACGCGATGGCCCCGGCCTGTCCCCGACTCCTGACTTCTCATCTCCGAACTCGACGGAGTATACACTCCAGTCTGACATGAGTATATGCCCGCAACCGGGGAGTGGCTTCGGGAGCCGGGGCCAGCCCTTGACAGTTTCGAGCATATGTCCATAATAGAGAGAGGAGCTGCCGGACCAGGGGCCCGGCCGGCCCCGCGGCCCTGGGCACGCTCCGGAGGAGCCATGAACCTTTGTATTCCTGTCGACGACGATCGGGGCCTGGAGAGCTCGGTCTGCCCCCACTTCGGGTCGGCGCCCGCCTTCCTGATCGTGGACACCGACAGCGGGAGCTGCCGGGTGATCGCCAACCACAACCAGCACCACGGCCACGGGATGTGCGCGCCGCTGGCCTCCCTGGAGGGCCAGGCCATCGACGGCATGGCCGTCGGCGGGATCGGCCGCGGGGCCCTCGGCAAGCTGGCCGCCGCCAACATCCGCGTCTTTCTCTCGGAGCACGCCACGGTGGCCGAGACCGTTGCCGCCCTGAAGGACGGCCGCCTGAAGGTGATGGGGCTCGAGATGGCCTGCGCCCACGGCCACGGACACTCCTGAGGCGTGAGGAAGAGACGGTGCCGCCGGGATCCGGGCCGGGGTCATGAGCCGGTCCGCAAAGAAGCCGCCTCCTGAGGGCCTGCCCGGGGTCGCGACCGAGACGATCCTGGACAGCATCTCCGACGGCGTCTTCACGGTGGACGGAGAGTGGCGGATCTCGTCCTTCAACCGTGCCGCCGAGCGGATCACCGGTGTCTCCCGGAAAGACGCCATCGGCCGTCGCTGCTCCGACGTCTTCCGGGCCAGCATGTGCGAGGCCCAGTGCGCCCTGCGCCACACCCTGGAGACCGGAAGCGCCGTCGTCAACCAGGCTGCCTTCATCGTCACCGCCGACGGACGACGGGTCCCCATCAGCGTCTCGACCGCCTTGCTGCGCGATCAAGGGGGGACGGTGGTGGGGGGCGCCGAGACCTTCCGCGACCTGAGCCTTATCGAGGAGCTGCGCAAGGAGATCCGGGGACGCTGCCGGGTGGGGGACATCGTCACCCGCAGCGCCGCCATGCGCCGTCTGCTCGAGGTGCTGCCCCAGATCGCCGACAGCGAGAGCACGATCCTGCTGCAGGGCGAGACCGGCACCGGCAAGGAGCTCTTTACCCGCGCCATCCACCAGCAGAGCCCCCGCCGCTCCGGCCCCTTCGTGGCGGTGAGCTGCGGGGCTCTCCCCGACTCGCTGCTCGAGTCCGAGCTTTTCGGCTACCGGAAGGGCGCCTTCACGGGCGCCAGCCAAGACAAGGCGGGGCGCTTCGCCCTGGCCCGCGGCGGCACCCTGTTCCTGGACGAGATCGGCGAGGTGAGCCCGGCCCTGCAGGTCCGCCTGCTGCGGGTCCTGCAGGAGCGGGAGTACGAGCCGCTCGGGGCCACCCGCACCGAGAAGGCGGACGTACGGGTGGTGGCCGCCACCAACCGCGACCTCGGCAGCCTGGTGGAGCGGGGCCTCTTCCGGCAGGACCTCTACTATCGGATCAAGGTGATGAAGCTCGAGCTGCCCCCACTCCGACAGCGGCGGGAGGACGTTCCGCTGCTGGTCGAGCACTTCATCACCGTCTACAATGCGGTCCAGAACAAGCAGGTGAGCGGGGTCAGCCCCGACGTGCTCGGCGTGCTGACCGCCCACGACTATCCCGGCAACGTGAGGGAGCTGCAGAACGTCATCGAGCACGCGTTCATGCTGGTGAGGGAAGGGCAGATCGAGCTTCAGCACCTCCCCCCCGAGCTGGTGCCGGTGCGTCCCCGGGTGGAGGTCGGCCGCAGGATGGCCGAGACGGTGAACGTCCTCGAGGCCCAGGCGATCCGCGAGGCCCTGTCGCGGGCCGCAGGCAACCGCAACGCCGCGGCCCGTGAGCTGGGCATGCACAAGAGCACGTTCTTTCGTAAGGCGCGGCGGCTCGGGGTCGAGCTGCCCGAGCGGGACGGCCGATCACGCCGAGCTCAGTGAACCTCGCGAGCCGACTCGGGTCGCATCGGGCCAGCTCGTTCGCGGCGCCTGAAGACGGGGGTGAACCGAACGGCGGAAGCGGCTATAGTCTGACGACACGCCTCAGCCAGAGACGAAGCTCGCTCGGACTGTCGCCATGGGACTCGAACCCGAAGGACGCCTCGGCCCCCGCTTCGTCCCGGCTCGCCTCAGAGCCGGGCGTATCCTTCGTTCCCGCCTTCCTTTCCGGCGCAGGAGTCACGCCAGCTCATGAAGCTGTTCCTGATCTACGTGCGGGATGAAGACTTCTACTACCCGCTGCCGGAGGGCCTGGGCGGCTCCGCGAACGAGCCGGACCGGGTCAGGGTGATGGCCTTCCCGCCGCTGGGCATCGAGACGCTGGCTCCCGTCATCCGCCAGCACGGCCACCAGGTGCGGATGTTCGACACCTGCCATCCGCGGATGAAGGAGGAGCACATCGCCCAGGCCCTGCGCGAGGAGGGGCCCGATGCGGTTGCCATCTCGTTCCTCTCGACCACCTCCTATCCGGCGGCCAAGAGCATGGCGAAGAGGCTCAAGGACGCCGACCCGAGCATCCCCACGATCCTGGGAGGCGTGTTCGCGACCATGAACCCGATCCAGGTCATGAGCGACTGCCCCCACGCCGACTTCGTCGGGGTCGGCGACGGCGAGCTGCTGATCCCGGATTTCCTCGACCACCTCGACACCCCGGGCGAGGTGCTGGGCCTGGTCTGGCGTCACGGCGACGAGATCGTCACAAACCCCTCGCGGCCGCTGGTCCGGGACCTCGACCAGTTCCCCTACCCCGACCGGCAGACCCTGCCCATCGACTACATCGAGTCGATGCCACTGGACGTGCCTGCCGTGCTCTCGCTCGACAAGTTCACCACCCTGCAGACCTCGCGTGGCTGCCCCTGGTCCTGCGTCTTCTGCGACATCCCCAGCATCGGCGAGGGTAAGTGGCGGAGCCGCTCGCCCGAGCACGTGCTGGGCGAGATGCAGCAGCTCCAAGATCAGGGCTATCGCTCCCTCTACCTCACCGATGATCACTTCCTGCTGCAGCGCAAGCGGATCACGGCGATCTGTGAAGGCATCGTCGAGCGTGGCTTCGAGTTCCGCTGGGGTTGCGAGGGCCGTGTCGACTCCGTCGGCGTGGAGTGTATGCCCTTGATGGCCAGGGCCAACTGCGGGTTCCTCGCCTTCGGCATCGAGTCGGGAGTCCAGCGGATCCTCGACCGCCTGCGCAAGGATCAGACCCTGGAGCAGATCGAGCGGGCCGTCTCCGAGGCCAAGCGGCACGGCGTCCGGACCGCCCACGGGTTCTTCCTGATCGGCAACCCGGGCGAGACCTTCGACGACATCCTGGAGAGCTTCCGCTTCGCCGCGCGCCTCCGGCTCGACACCTTCGGCTTCAACCGGCTCTGCGCCTACCGCGGCACGCCGCTCTGGACCGAGTACGTCACCCGCGGCATCATCGACGACGCCCGCGACTGGTTCAAGTGGTTCAAGTGCTCGGACATCGACCCGACGGTCCTGCCCAGCGAGGTCGTCAACCGGGCGCGCCGGAAGGGCTACGCCCTGCTCTTCCGCCACCGTTTCCTGCGCCGGCCCATCGCCACCTTGCGGGTGATCCGGCGCTTCGCTCGGTATATGCGGTGGTCGGACGTGCTGAGGCTGCTGTGGAGCCCGTTCCGCAAGCGCACCCTGTTCCGCAAGCCCGAGCTGCCCGCCAGGATGATCGACGCCGGCCTAGAGGCGCCGGTCCGCGAACCTGAGGCGGCCTCTCCGATCGCCCCTTAGGCTGGGGCGAGACGACCATCGGCCTGACCCGAGGCGACGGGAGCCGCATCTCGACGACCTGGGCCGAGGGACGCCATGCTTGAAATCTGAAGCGATTCGCTTCAATATTCAATGTATGGCTTTGATCGCGCGACCTGCCCACAGTGCCCGCCTGGAGCGGCTGCTTCGCGAGCGGCCGGTCGTGGCCCTGCTGGGGGCGCGGCAGGTCGGCAAGACCACGCTGGCCCGGGGCCTAGCTCGCCGGTGGAGCGGCCCGTCCACCATCTTCGACCTCGAGGACCCGCGCGACCTAGCCCAGCTCGACGAGCCCACCCTCGCCCTCGAGGGGCTCAAGGGCCTCGTCGTACTCGACGAGATACAGGCCCGACCGCAGCTGTTTCCCATTCTCCGGGTCCTGGTCGACCGTCCGCGCCGACCCGCTCGATTCCTCGTGCTCGGGAGCGCCACGCCCGATCTGCTCCGCCAGGGCGCTGAGACCCTGGCCGGCCGCATCGGGTTCCACGAGCTTGCCGGCTTCGATCTCGAGGAGGTGGGAGCCAGACGACTCGACCGCCTGTGGTTCCGGGGCGGTTTCCCGCTTTCCTATCTGGCGGGGAGCCACCGCGCCAGCGACGAGTGGCGGCACGACTTCATACGCACCTTTCTCGAACGCGACATGCCGCGCCTGGGTGGCGCGCTACCGGCCGCGGCGCTCGAGCGGTTCTGGACGATGCTCGCCCACTACCACGGACAGGTCTGGAACGCCTGCGCCTTCGCGCGCTCCTTCGGGGTCTCGCATACGACCGTGAGGAAGTACCTGGACCTGCTCTCGGGTGGTTACGCCATCGAGCAGCTGCGGCCCTGGGCCGAGAACGTGGGGAAGCGTGTCGTGCGCTCCCCGAAGGTCTATCTGACCGACAGCGGGATTCTCCACGCACTGCTCGGCCTCGCGACGCCGCGGGACCTGCTGCGCCACCCGGTGCTGGGTGCGAGCTGGGAGGGGTTCGTTCTGGCTCAGGTCCGACGGACCCTCCGCGCCCGCGCTGAGGAGTGCTTCTTCTGGGCCACCCACGCGGGAGCCGAACTGGATCTGCTGGTCGTCAACGGGAGACGACGACTTGGGTTTGAGATCAAGCGCACCGACACGCCAAAGGTGACCGCTTCGATGCGGAGCGCTCTCGAGACGCTCCGGCTCGATCATCTGGATGTGGTGCACGCCGGGGAACAGACCTACCCCCTCACGAAGGAGGTCAGGGCAGTGTCCGCCGCCCGGTTGAGCACCGACCTGACAGCCTTGCGCCGCTGACGACCACACCTAATGACAAGCTACGAGTCTGCAGGTCAGAGGTCACCCGCTCCCGGCCGACATCTGTGTCGGCGAATGGCCGCAACGTGCTCCGCCCAGCCGGAGACGCAAACGATCAGTCGTCTCGCGCGGTCTGGCACGAGCCGGACAAGGCGGCTCGGAGCTTGCGCATGTCCGCGCCGGCCCGGGCGGCGAGGCCTGCGTAGAAGCGTGCCTTGTAGAGGTCGTGGCTGAGGCAATGGCACCAGGCGACGCCGAGGAGCGCCTCGCCCTTTCGCCGCGGAGCTACGTCCGGAACGTGCTCATACGCGTCGATGGCCCGTTCCCATTGCCCGCCCGCTCGATAGCTCTGCGCCACGCCCAGCGCCGCGTCGCCGTTTCCTGGATCGAGCTTGAGGGCCTCCCGGTACGCGGCCACGGCCTTCTCGACCCGTGGCGGCCGGAAGCTCCGGTAGACCGCGCCCAGGTCGATGAGGGTTTCGGGTTCCCGCCCCTCAGGCTGTCCGGTGACCTCGAGCAGCTCCGCCAACGCTTCATCGGGGCGACCGTCCCGGGTCAGGAAAACACCGTGTCGCGCGCGGTAGCGCAGGTTGTGGGGTTCGCACTCGACCGCGCGGCCGTAGGCATCGGCGGCCACCGCCCGCTCACCCACCGCTTCGGCGGCGTCGCCGTGAGCGGCGTGGGCCTCGGCCAGCCCGGGGAGGGCCGTGACGGCACGGTCGAGAGCGGCCTTGGCCTCCGCCCAGTCCCCGGTCTTCAGTAGCGCCCGGCCCAGAAGGAGCTGGGCGCCTCCGGTGGCACTCATGTGGCCGGGCAGGGCCCGAAGGCCGGCGAGCGTCCCCTCGGCGTCGCCGGCGCGAAGCCGCAACGCGAGCGTCGCCACCTGCGGGGCCGCCCACGTGGGGTCGAGAGCGGCGGCCTCTTCGTAGGCCGCCCGGGCCTGATCGAGCTGCTCCCGGCTCTCGAACACGCGCCCCAGCTCCAGCCTGACGAGAGGATTGCCCGGCTCCAGGAAGGTCGCCTGCTGAACGGCTGCCGCGGCGTCGCTGCTCGCATCCCGCGGGTCCGCCGCGAGAGCCGCCACGCCAATGGCGGCGAGGGCCTCCGCGCAGCTTGGGTTGGCCTCCGCGGCGGCGTGGGCGGTCTCGAGGGCCTCCGCCGCCCTACCCTGGACGGCCAAGGCCCGCGCCAGCCCGGCCAGGGCCAGGACCGAGCGTGGCTCGATCTCCGAGGCCCGCCGGTAGGCGGCCTCAGCCTTCTGGGCGAGCCCCTGGGCCAGAAACGCATCGCCGCTGGCGAGCTGCGCTGGGCCGGAGCCGGGCGCGGCTCGTGTGGCCTCGGCCGCCGTCGTGCTCGCCCCCGGGTCGCCCGCCCGCGCCTCCGCCCGAGCCAGGGCAGAGAGGCTGGCGGCCCCGGCCGCGGCCTCGACCGCCTGCCGGGCAAGGTCCGCGGCCTCTGCCACCGTGCCGGTGCGCAAGGCGAAGGCCGACCGGGCGGCGAGGACGCGGGCTCGTACCGCAGGTGGCGCGCCCGTCGACCGCGCCAGCGCCTCCTCGAGCGCAGCCCCGGCATCGTCGAGGCGCCCCAGCCTCGATAGGAAGCTGGCCAGCGCGAGCGGCGCCTCTGGATCGCGGCGGGCCTTCGAGACGGCCTTCCTCAGGGTCTTGACGGCATCGTCCTGCTTGCCCTCGGCGAGCTGGTGCTCCGCCTTGGCCACGGCCCTGTCCAGGCGCTGGTCGGCCCAGGCTGGTAGCGTCACTCCGAGCGTCACCAGCGCCACGGCGACCGGTAGCAGTCGCATCCTCACCTCCCGCCTACGAGTCTACCGTCGCTTCCCCTGCGCCGATAGCCTGGAACCCGACGCTCAGGAAGCCGATCCGCTCGCCGTGGCGGCGCTCCCGCAGGCGGGTCGTGCCTCCGGCCCCTTGTCGCATCCGCTGCTCTGTATTAGATTCCAATACAGGAGGGAGCATGCGAGAGACGGTGACTGTCAGCCTGCCGCCGGGGATCCGCCGAGAGCTCGACCGGATCGCCACCCAGGAGGGTGTGTCCCGCAGCGAAGTGCTCCGGGCCTCGCTGGAGGACTACTTCTTCGTGCGCCGCTTCCGGGCGCTGCGGCAACGGATGATGGCCTCGGCCCAGGCGCAGGGTATCTTCACGGACGAGGACGTCTTCGATCGCGTGTCATGAGGCTGGTCCTCGACGCGAACGTCCTGATCGCCGCTTTCGTCGCGCGGGGCGTGTGCGCCGAGCTGCTCGAGCATTCCGTTCGTGAGCACGAGCCCGTCACGTCGGCGGCGATCCTGGAGGAAGTCCGCCGTAGCCTCGTCGGCAAGATCCAGGTGGCCGCGGCCGAGGCGGACCGGGCGGTCACACTGCTGCGCACTCGTCTCGAACTGGTCGAGCCCGCCGCCCTCGGGGCTCAGGTGTGCCGGGACCCGGACGATGACATGGTCCTGGGCACGGCGCTTGCGGGCCGTTGCGCTGCCATAGTCACCGGAGACAAGGACCTGCTAGACATGGTCCGCTACCGGGGCATCGAGATCGTCTCGCCGCGCGGCTTCTGGAGCTTCGAAAGCCGCCCACACTCCGAAGGGTGACAACTCCGGGGGCCACGGCGCTGATCGCCGCGGAGCCGGACGGCCGCCCCCGCCGAGCTCAGTCGTAGGCCCCTCGGACCTCCTCGGTTGGCTACAGACTCCCGTCCACGGTCTCGATGGAGCCGTCCGGGCGATAGGCGAGATCGGCCACTTTGATGCTTCTGAGATGGGTCTTGCCGCTCGAGAGCTCGCAGTCGTGGTAGAAGATGTGCCACTTCCCCTTGAAGGCAAGGATCGAGTGGTGCGTCGTCCATCCGAGCACCGGCGTCAGGATGAGCCCCTTGTAGGTGAAGGGTCCGTAGGGTGAATCACCGACGGCATAGACGATCCGGTGCGTGTTGCCGGTGGAGTACGAGAAGTAGTACTTGCCGTCGTACCGGTGCATCCACGAGGCCTCGAAGAAGCGGCGCTCGTGGTCCTTGCCGGTGATGGGGTTGCCGGCCTCGTCCAGGATGCGGATCTCCCTCGGCGGTTCGGCAAAGCCGAGCATGTTCCCGGCCATACGCGCCACTCTCGGTCCGATCGCGGGCCCGTCGGAATCGGGCTCCTGGGGCGCGCTGGGGTCGTAGCTCCCGGTCTGCCAGCGCTGCAACTGGCCTCCCCAGATCCCGCCCCAGTACATGTAGTGCGTGCCGTCCTCGTCCTCGAACACGCACGGATCGATGCTGCAGCTGTTCGGAATCGGCTCGGGCTCAGCCTTGAACGGTCCATGGGGCGAGGGGCTGACGCCCACGCCGATTCTGAACACGCCGTCCTTGTCCTTGGCGGGGAAGTAGAGGTAGTAGGTGCCGTTCTTGAAGGCAGCGTCGTTCGACCACAGCTGCCTGGCTGCCCACGGGACGTCGTCGAGGTGAAGGGCAACCCCATGGTCGGTGATCGCGCCGCCCACGTCGCTCATGGACAGGACGTGGTAGTCGTTCATGTCGAAATGGTCGCCGAGGTCGTTCTCGGGAACCCCCGCCTCGATGTCGTGGGAAGGATAGACGTAGAGCCGGCCGTCGAAGACGTGCG
>CAZNNH010000163.1:0-10986 GCA_964574335.1 uncultured Acidobacteriota bacterium
GGGCCGTGGTAGGTCACGTCGCCGCCGCGGCCGGTCTCGAACAGCTCGAAGCCGCGGGCCCGCAGCGTCTCTTCCGGGAGCAGCACGTTCTCGTGCCGGGCGTTGCGTCCGAGGGTGAAGACCGGATCGTGCTCCAGCAGCAGCAGGGTGTCCGGGACCTGGCCGGCCTGCCGCTGCCGTACCAGGTCGGCCTGCAGCTCCAGGCCGTCGGCGTAGCGGACGCGCCCGAGACGGCGGACCCGGAGCGGTCGCATGGGGGCTGCCGGCTAGAGAGCCGACTCGTCGAAGTCCTCGAGCCCCGCCTTGATGTGGGCCATGAAACGGTCGGCGTCCGACCCATCCACGATCCGATGGTCGAAGCTCAGCGCCAGGTAGGTCATGGTGCGGATCGCGATGGCGTCGTCGCGGACCACAGGCCGCTTCTCGATCACGCCGACGGCCAGGATCGCCACCTGCGGTTGGCTGATGATCGGGGTCCCGAACAGGCTGCCGAAGACCCCCGAGTTGGTGACCGTGAAGGTGGCCCCCTGGACCTCCTCCACCTTGAGCTGCTTGGAGCGGGCCCGGCTGGCCAGGTCGGTCGCCGCCCGCGCCAGGCCGAGGACGTTCTTCTCGTCCGCGCGGTGGATCACCGGCACGATAAGGCCCCAGTCGAGGGCCACCGCCACCCCCAGGTTGATGTCCTTCTTGTAGACGATGGACTCGCCGTCGACGCTGGCATTGAGCAGCGGGAAGGCCTTGAGGGCGTCGACGCCGGCCTTCAGGATGAACGGCAGGTAGGTGAGCTTGGCCCCCTTGCGCTCCTCGTAGTCCTTGCCGTGTGAGCGTCGGAGCGACTCGACCCGGCTCATGTCCACCTCGAAGACCGTGGTCACATGGGCGGAGGTGCGCTTCGACAACACCATGTGCTCGGCGGTCTTGCGGCGGATCGGCGACATCTTGACCACCTCGACCCGCTCGCCGGGGCGGAACGCGGGTGCCGTCGCCGACGCCGGTGGCTTGGTTTCGACCGGTGGGGGTGGGGTGGCCGCTGGCGCCGGCGTGGGCGCTGCGGATGCCTCCGGCGACGGCTCGGGCGCCGTGACCGCGCCGGTGGCATCCTCGCTGGCGTCGTCGGACGGGACCTCCCCGCGCGATTCGAGGTACGCGATGATGTCGCGCTTGGTGACGCGACCGGAGATCCCGGTCCCCTGGATCTGGGTCAGGTCCACCCCGTACTTGGCGGCGATGCGACGCACCACCGGTGAGGAGCGCGAGCGGCGGAGCTCCTCGAGCTGCGCCTCGTCGTCGGCGGCCGCCGGGTCGCTCGGCGCGTCCTCGGGTGCCGCCGGAGGGGTGCCGGGCTCCGGCTCGGCGGGCGCGTCCTCGGCGGCCACGGGCGGCGCGACGGGAACGGCCGCGGGCTCCGCGGGTGGCGGCGCCGGGGGAGCCAGGGGACGAAAGCGCAGGGGCAGCGTCTGGGTGGGCGAGGCGTCGGCCAGGGACGCGGGTAGGAGCACCGACGCGACCGGCTCTGCCTCCCCGACCGGTGGCTGGGCAGCCGGCGGCTCGGCAGCCGGCGCCGGCTCGGGAGCCTCAGCAGAGACCTGATCCGCCGCCTCGTCGATGACGGCGACCACCGAGTTGACCGGGACCGTCTCGCCCGCCGGCACGCGGATCTCTCGCAGCACACCCGCGGCAGGTGCCGGGATCTCGGCGTCGACCTTGTCGGTCGAGATCTCGAACAGGGCCTCGTCCCGCTCGACCCGTTCGCCGAGCTGCTTCATCCACTTCGTGATGGTGCCTTCGGCGATCGACTCGCCCATCTGGGGCATGATCACGTCCGTCATCGGCTTCTCCTCCGTGGACTGGTGCCGCCGCGCGCCGAGGGCTCAGGCGTCGATGGCGTGACCGTAGACGGCCTCGGCGGCCTGGGCCAGGGCTTCGGGCAGCGTCGGGTGGGGGTGCACCGTTCGCACCAGCTCCTCGGCGGTGGCCTCGAGCTGCAGCGCCAGGCAGGCCTCCGAGATCAGGTCGGTGGCGTGCGGCCCGACCATGTGCACGCCCAGCACCTCGTCGTAGCGGGCGTCCACGACCACCTTTACCAGCCCCGCTTCGTGGCCCAGTATGCGTGGCTTGGCCAGGTTGGCGAACGGGAACCGACCCACCTTCACCTCCCGCCCCTGCTCCCTCGCCGCGGCCTCGGTCAGGCCGACGCTGGCCACCTCGGGGCGGGCGTAGGTGGCCGAGGGGATCCGTGCGTAGTCGAGGGGCGGGGTCGGTCGCCCGGCGATCCGCTCCGCCACCCCCGTCCCCTCGTGGGACGCGACGTGGGCGAGCTGCGGGTGGGGCCGGCCCTCCAGCGTGACCACGTCGCCGATCGCGTAGATCCCCGGCTGGTCGGTGGCCAGGCTCGTGTCGACGCGCACGTAGCCGCGGTCGGTCTTCACCTGGGTGGACTCGAGCCCCAGGCCCTCGGTGACCGGGCCGCGGCCCACGGCCACCAGCAGCTTCTCGGCCGACAGCGTGCGCCGGGTACCGTCGGCGTCGGTGACCACCAGCTCGACGCCGTCGTCGGTGGGGGTGGCCGACTCGGTTCGGGCGCCGGTCAGGATCTCCATCTGCTTCGAGAGCACCTTGCGCGCCTCGCCGGAGATCTCCTCGTCCTCGAGGGGGAGGATCCGCGGCAGCAGCTCGACCACCGTCACCTTCGAGCCGAAGCGGGCGAAGATCGAGGCGAACTCGATCCCCACCGCGCCCGCCCCGATCACCAGCAGGCTCCGGGGCAGCGTCTGGAGCTCGAGGGCGTGATCGGATGTGAGGATGGTCCGTCCGTCGGGGACGATGCCGGGCAGGCCCCGTGGCCGGGAGCCGGTGGCCAGCACCACCGACTTGGCGGCCAGCCGGACCTCGCCGTCGGTTCCGGCCACCACCACCGTGCCCGGACCCTCGAGGCGGCCCTCGCCCTTGAAGAGGGCGATGCCGTGTTTCTTGAAGAGGTAGCTCTCGATCCCCTTGCTGAGGCGCTTGACGATCCGGGCCTTGCGCTTCATCACTGCGGCCAGGTCGAGGCCCACGTTGTCGGCCCGCAGCCCGAAGTCGGCCGCCCGCATCATGTCCTCGAGGAGGTCGGCGCTGTGCAGCAGCGCCTTGGTGGGGATGCACCCGCGCTGCAGGCAGGTGCCCCCGCACCCGGCCGGGTCCCGCTCCACCACCGCGGCGCGCAGGCCGAGCTGGGCGGCCCGGATCGCCGCCACGTAGCCGCCGGGTCCGCTGCCGATCACGGCGACGTCGAAGGCGTCGGGCTGGGTCAAGGCGCGCTCCTTTCGGAAGGGGGGGATGGCTCCATCGTCGCGTCGGTCGGGCCTTCGGGCCGCGGGGCGGACTTGAACAGCCAGCCCAGCGAGAGCCAGAGCACCACCGCGTCGTCGAGGAAGCCGACCACCGGCACCATGAAGTCCGGCACCGCGTCGATGGGCGAGATCAGGTAGGCGACGGCGAGAAGCACCGCCAACCGGGGGAGCTTGGGGGTGCGCGGGTCGCCGAGCACCGACAGCAGCCGGCGGAGCCGCGAGAGGTGAAAGGTCACCGGTCCCCTTCGGGGGCGGGCGTGGGGGTCGGCGTCGCCGGTGGCGGTCGCACCGGCTCGATCCGGGAGCCGATCCCCGGCGCCGATGGTCGCAGGGTGGGCGTGGCCGCCGGCACCTCGAAGAGCAGCGGGGCGGTCTCGCCGCCGACCTTGAAGGACCGGAGCTCCTCCGCGCTGAGGCTGGGCCGCGAGAGCACGTGGGGGGTGAGGGTCATGATGATGTCGGTCTCGACCGACTCGGTGTGGTTGTTGGAGAACAGCTTGCCGAAGAAGGGGATGCGGGACAGCCCCGGCATGCCGCGCAGGCGCTCGCGCTCGGTCTCGCTGATCAGGCCGGCCAGCACGCTGGTCTCGCCCTCGCGGAGGCGCAGCACCGAGTTCACCTGGCGGGTCTGGAAGGTGGGGAGGTTCCCGTAGCCGGCGGCGCCCACCGCCGAGATCTCCAGCTTGAGCTCGAGGGTGATGTCCCCGTCGTGATGGACGCGCGGCGTGATGTCGATGTTGACGCCGACGTTGCGGTACTCGAACGAGGTGACCGGCTGCTGGGCCAGCCCGCCCTGGGCGATGGGCGAGAAGACGGTCACCGGGACCGGCACCTCGTCGCCGAAGCGGGCCTCGGCCTTCTCGCCCTCGGTGGCGCGGAGCTGGGGGTTGGCCAGGACGCGGGTGGCGTTGTCGTCCTGGAGCAGCCGGTAGACGACGCCCGGCAGGCCCACCACCACCAGGTTCTCGCGGCTGTAGGGGTTGTCCTCCAGCGTGTACTGGTTGTCGGGATTGGGCCCGAGGGCGCCCAGGATGCCGTCCACCCCCTCGATCCCCGAGGTGATCTCGATGCCGTACTCCTTGAGCAGGCTGCGGTTGACCTGCAGGATCTCCACGTCGACCATCACCTCGGCGCGTCTCTTGTCGATCGTCTCGATGATCCGCTCCGCGGCTGCCACCTTCTCCGGGGTGTCGTTGAGGGTCAGCGCATTGCCCCCGGGAAGCGGCGCCACCCGGCGGGCCCCGAGCACGATGCGCAGGAGGTCGATCGTCTCCTTGATGTCCGCGTTGGAGAGAAAGAAGGTCCTGACCACGTGCTGCTCGTGCTCGCGCCGCTTGGCGGCGGTGTCGGGGATGACGTTCAGCACCTTGGACTCGAGCACCTGGTGGAAGGTGTGGCCCAGGCTGTCCAGGGCCGAGAGCGCCTGGTCGAAGGGCACCTCCTCGAGGTCGACGCTGATCTGCCGGTCGCGGAAGTCGGGGTCGAAGACGAAGCTGACGCCCGCCAGCTTGCCGAGGGCCAGGTAGGCCTCGCGCAGGCTGGTGTCCCGAAAGTAGAGGCTGAGGGGCTGGGCCGCCGCCGGTCCCGGCTCGAGCCCCGCTAGCGCCGTCTCGCGGGCGGCTCGCTTGGCCGCCTCGATCGACGGCGGGGCGTTCCCGGTCTTGAGGCGTTCCTCGAGGGCCCGCGCCTCCTCGACCAGGCTGGAGGAGTCGGGGGTGAGGTTCACCGCCAGGCGGAGCTCGTCGACCGCATCCTTCAGGAGGTTCTGGGCGGCCAGCACCCGCCCCCGCTGGGCGTGAACGGCCGAGGCGCGCAGCCGCGCCCGCTTGAGGCCTTCCAGGCAGCGCTCGTCGCTCGGGGACTGCTGGAGCGCCCGGGAGTACTCGAGCACGGCCCGGTCGTAGTCCCGCGCCCACTCGGCTCGCTCACCGGCACGGTAGGCGCTGGAGGTGGCGCAGGCCACGACCACGAGGGCCAGGCCGGCCACGGCCAGCCGCCGCGACATCACCCGGCCACCACGTCGACCCCGGCCGGGATCTCGAAGTGGAAGAGCCGGTCGGGCAGGCCCACGTTCTCGCGGATCTTCTCGAACCGGAACGTGCTGCGGTTGCCCTGGGCGTCGATGACGTCGATGGCCACGATCCGGTAGCTGTGGTCGACCTCGAGATACACCCGCTCGATGTCGGGGTCCGGCTCCCGGGGCGTCAAGCGGATCCGGTAGCGACCGGGTGGGGCGCTCTCCAGGCCGGCCTCGAACTGGTCCAGGATCCCGCCCTCGCCGGCCAGCAGCAGGGCCGGGGCTCGCCGGTCGCCGGCCTGGTCCCGCACCACCACCTGCCGGTCGGCGGGGACGTAGAAGTAGAAGGTCCGGCCGTCGGAGACGAAGGTCTTGCGCTCCGGATCCAGGTACTCCCAGAGCATCCGGCCCGGCCGCTTGATGGAGAGCTTGCCGCTCTCGGTCAGCTCGCGGCCCAGGACCCCGGAGCGGTAGGTCTGGACGAAGCGGGCGGTCAGGTCCCTCACCCGCTGGTGGCGCGCTTCGATACGCTGCACCAGCGTGTCGGCGGCGTTCGGTGCAGCCTGCGGCAGGGCGACCCCCACCCACAAGAAGACGAGCGCGTACAGGGTTTTCACTGTCAGGTATGATAGCGCAACCTTCGCGCGTGCCGCGCTGCTCGGGAGGGAGAAGGCCTTGTCCGAGATCGGGACCCTCGAGGACTTCAAGTTTGCCGACGTGCTGAAGCTGCTGGCGAGCGGCCGCAAGAGCGGCGTGCTCAAGGTGCAGAGCGGGGAGCAGGAAGCCGAGGTCTGGTTCACCAAGGGCACCGTCGTGTCGGCGGCGTCCGGGCGGTTCAGGGGCGACGCCGCGGTGCTCGACCTGTTCGGCTGGAAGGAAGGCCAGCTCTCCTTCCTGCCCGAGGAGCACACGCCGACGGCCACCGTCACCCGTGACGTGGAGTCGCTGATCGAGGAGGGGTTGCGGGTGGGGGGGAGCTTCCACCGGATCAAGACCCAGATCCCCTCCGACCGCGTCGTGTTCCGGATGGCCGAGCCGCCGGCCGGAGGCCGCCTGTCGGTGGGTCGCGACGAGTGGCTGGTGCTGCGGGGCCTCGACGGACAGCGCGACGTGCGGGGGGTGATCGAGGCCTCCGGCGTGGCGCGGGAGGAGGTCCACCGGATCCTGACCGAGCTGGCGGAGGCCGGCTTCCTGGAGCGGATCCAGGTCCAGAAGGTGCTGCGCGCCGAGGCGCAAAGCCGCCTCGCCAAGGACGCCGCCATCCTCGACTCCCGGCTCGAGGAGGAGTGGATGAAGCTGGCGCGCTTCTCCCAGGGGGTGAACCGCATCGAGGTGCGCAGCCTGGCGGGCCGGCGGGTGGTGGTGGCGGTGACGTACAAGACCGACCTGTTCCGCAACCTGCACCTGTCCCGGGTGGCCCTGGCCGAGCTCGGGATCCACGACGGCGAGGACGTCTTCGTCCGTCCGAGGCAGTGATGGGCTTGCCGGCCCGCGGCCGGCGCTATACGATCGCAGGGATCCATGCTACTGCTGCCCGCCGCTCTGATCGTCGCCGGCCTGGGTGCGCCCGTGACCCCGGAGCCGGAGATGCGAGGGCTGTGGGTGGTGAGGACGGCGCTGGTGTCGCCCGAGGACGTGGACCGGGTGGTGGACCAGGCGGCGGCCGCCGGGCTGAACACGCTGTTCGTCCAGGTCAGGGGGCGGGGCGACGCCTTCTACGACTCGGACCTGGTGCCCCGAAGCCCGCTGCTCGCGGGCCGCGACGGAGGCTTCGACCCGTTGCGGCGCCTGCTTCAGAGGGCGCGGGCGCGGGGGCTGGGCGTTCATGCCTGGTTCAACGTCCTGCTGACGGCCCACCTCCCGACGGCCCTGCCCCGCGACCACATCCTGGCCCGCCACCCCGAGTGGGCGATGGTCCCACGCGCGGCCGCACGCACCGCGCTCTCCGCCCCCCGCTCCAGGCTGCTGCAGGTGATCCGGGCCGCCGCCCGCAACGGGGAGGACGTCGAGGGCCTCTACCTCTCCCCGTCGGATGAGGGGGTGCACGCCCACCTGGAGGCGGTGGTCGAGGAGCTGCTGCGCCGCTACCCCGTGGACGGCCTGCACCTGGACTTCATCCGCTACCCGAGCCGCGACTACGATTACTCGCGCGCCGCCCTCGAGGGGTTCCGTCGCTTCGTGGACCGTCCCGGCCGCGACCTGGTGTCGGCCACCGAGTCGTTCCCGGAGGCCTGGGCCGGCTACCGCCGGGGAGTGCTGACCGCCCTGGCGGCCCGCCTGTCACGGGCCGCGCGAGGGGCCCGGCCGGGGCTGGTGATCTCGGCGGCGGTGGTGCCCGACGAGGCCCAGGCCCTGCACCAGAAGTTCCAGAGCTGGCCCGACTGGACCACGCTCGGCATCGTGGATGCCATCTGCCCGATGGCCTACACGACCGACACCCGCCTGTTCCGCCGCCAGGCCGAGCAGGCGCTGCGGCGCTCGGCGGCCCCGGTCTGGCTGGGGGTCGGATCGTACCGCCTGACCCTCGACGGCACGCTCGAGAAGATCCGGGCGGCCCGGCAGGCGGGCGTGGCGGGGGTGGTGCTCTTCTCGCACGAGTCCTTCGCTCCCCAGGACTTCGGGCGCCTGCGGCGCGAGGTCTTCTCGGCCCGCGCGGAAGATCGGGGCCCAGTCCCTGCGGTGACGCCATCCCGCTGAGGGCGCCGGGCGGCCGTCTCTGGCCGCTGGTGATCCTGCTGGCGGCGTGCACCCGGCCCACGCCGCCGAGGCGGGTGCCCGTGCCGCCTCGGCCGGCGACGCCTTCTCCCTCCCCCGTGCCCACCCCGGCGCCGACCGAGGCGCCGCGCCCCGAATTCCCGTGGGCCGAGGAGACGCTGCGGGGACTGGGCCTTCGCGAAAAGGTGGCCCAGATGATCGGGATCCGGGCGGCGGGACTGGATCCGCAGCGGGACCCGGAGCGCCACCGGGCGCTCCTTCTCCTGGTTCGCGACCTCGGGGTCGGCGGCGTGGTGGTCTTCGACTCCGAGGTGGGCTCGCTGCCGCGCCTGCTCAACGAGCTGCAGGGTGCGGCGCCGCTTCCGCTGCTGGCCGCCGCCGACATGGAGCGGGGGATGTCCTTCCGGATCCGACACGGGGTGGTCCCCCTGCCCTATGCGATGGCCATCGGCGCCACCCGCTCGGAGGCGGCGGCGGAGTTCGCCGGCGAGGTGGCGGCACGGGAAGGGCGTGCGCTGGGCGTCCACTGGGCGCTGGCCCCGGTCGCCGACGTGAACAGCAACCCCCGGAACCCGGTGATCAACATCCGCTCGTACGGGGAAGACCCCGACCTGGTGGCCCGGCTGGTGAGCGCGTTCGTCCGTGGGGCGGCATCGGGAGGCGTGCTGACGACGGTCAAGCACTTCCCCGGCCACGGCGACACCACGGTGGACTCCCACCTGGGCCTGGCCACCGTCTCCGGCGGTCGCGACCGGCTCGACAGCGTGGAGCTGCTGCCGTTCCGGGCGGCGGTGGCGGCCGGCGTGGATGCCGTGATGCTGGGGCACGTGTCGGTTCCCACCCTCGACCCGTCCGGCGAGCCCGCCACCCTCTCGCCCCTGATCAGCGAGGGGCTGCTGCGGGAGGAGATGGGCTTCGGCGGTCTGATCGTCACCGACGCCCTCGACATGGCCGGCATCGCCGGAGGCAACGCCGGCGATGCGGCGGTGAAGGCGGTCCTGGCGGGCGCCGACTTCATCCTGCTGCCGCGCGACCCGGTGGTGGCGGTCGAGGCGCTGGTCCGGGCCGTCGACCAGGGTCTGCTGAGCGAGGCCCGCATCGATGCTTCGGTGCGGCGCATCCTCGAGGCGAAGGAGCGGCTGGGGCTGGATCGCCAGCGCCTGGTGGATCCGGACCTCGTCGCGGAGCGGGTGGCCCGGCCCGCCGACCGGGCTCGCGCCCTGGAGGTGGCGCGGCGCTCGATCACCGTGGTCCAGAACCGCGGTGACGTCCTGCCGCTGCGGGCCGAGGAGCCGATCCGGCTGCTCCACCTGGTGCTCTCCAGCGACGCCAAGAACGGTGACATCCAGGGGATCCCCGAGGAGGAGCTGAAGCGCCGCCAGATCGACGTGGAGACCCGAACGCTCGGGCCCGACGTGAGCGAGACGGTGATGGCCGAGGTGCGGTCACGGGCCCGCGCCGGCTTCACGCACGTGCTGGTCTCGGCGTTCGCCCGGGTCACCGGCTCGAAGGGGACGGCGGACATGTGCGCCCGGCACGCGAAGCTGGTGCGGTCGCTGGCGGAGTCGGGGCCGCCGGTGGTCGTGGTGTCGTTCGGCAGCCCCTACCTGCTCCGGCAGTTCCCGGAGGTTCCGGTGTACGTCTGCGGCTACGGGTCGGCGGAGTCGACCCAGCGGGCGGCGATCGGCGCGGTGTTTGGCGAGTATCCTGTCTCCGGCCGGCTGCCGGTCCGGCTGCCGGGGCTCTACGATGTGGGCGATGGGCTCGAGATCCCGAGGCGTGCGATGACCTTGCGTTGGGCGCGACCGGAAGAGGTCGGGTTCCGGCCGGGGGGCCTGGACGAGGTCGACCGCCTGCTGGAGCGCGCGGTCGAGGAGAAGGCATTCCCTGGCGCTGTGGTGGCGGTGGGCAAGGACGGGGCGCTCGTCCACCTTCGGGCCGTGGGGCGGCTCTCGTACGACGAGGGCTCCGCCCCGGTCAGGACGGACACGCTCTACGACCTGGCCAGCCTGACCAAGGTGGTGGCCACCACCACCATGGCGATGGTCCTGGTCGACACCGGCCGGCTCAGGCTCGACCAGCCGGTGGGGAAGTGGCTGCCGCATTTCCAGGGGGGCGGCCGTGAGAAGGTCACACCCTGGCACCTGCTCACCCATTCCTCGGGCCTGGACTGGTGGGCGCCCCTGTACGAGGAGCTGTCGGGGAAGGCCGCCTTCGTCGAGCGGATCGAGTCGATGCCCCTCGTCTACCGCCCCGGGAGCCGTAGCGTCTACAGCGACCTCGGCACCATCCTGCTGGGCGAGGTCCTGGAACGGGCCGCCGGTCAGTCGCTCGATGACTTCACCCGGGAGCAGGTGCTCGACCCGCTCGGGATGCGCGAGACGCGGTTCAAGCCGGAGCCCGAGCAGCTTCCGCGGGTGGCGCCCACCGAGGTCGAGACCTGGCGGGGAGGCCTGATACACGGCACGGTCCACGACGACAACGCCTTCGCCATGGGGGGCGTGGCGCCGCACGCCGGGCTGTTCGGGACCGCCGGGGACCTGGCCCGCTTCGCCCAGATGATGCTGAACGGCGGGGTCCTGGAGCACCACCGGGTGGCCGCCCGGGCCACGGTGGAGCGGTTCACCAAGAGGGCCGGCATCCCCGGCTCCAGCCGGGCGCTGGGGTGGGACACGCCCGAGCCGCCGTCGTCGGCGGGCCAGTACTTCTCGGAGCGGTCGTTCGGCCACCTGGGCTTCACCGGGACCTCGATCTGGATCGACCCGGACCGCCGACTCTTCCTGATCCTGCTCACCAACCGCGTCCACCCGACCCGCGACAACATCCAGATCCGCCGCGTGCGTCCCGCCGTGGCCGACGCCGTGGTGGAGGCGCTCGAGGTCCGCTGAGGTGACCTTGCTGGCCCTGCTGGTCGGCGGCCTG
>CAZNNH010000163.1:11086-14426 GCA_964574335.1 uncultured Acidobacteriota bacterium
GCGGCCTCGGTGACGCTGGACGGCCGGACGGCGGTGTCGGTCCTTCGAGAGCGGGGCGTCCGGTTGGTCCGGCTGTTCGCGCCCGAGCATGGCCTGGCATCGACGCGGGCGGCGGGCGAGGGCGACGAGGACGGCCGGGACCCGGAGAGCGGCCTGCCGGTCGTCAGCCTGTATCCCCCCGAGGGGATGGCGGGGCGGCTCGCGGACCTCGACGTGCTGGTGTTCGACCTGCAGGACGCCGGCGTGCGCTTCTACACCTACGTCAGCACGCTGATCCGCCTGGTGAGGGCGTGCGCGGAGGCCGACGTCGAGCTGTGGGTCCTGGACCGCCCCAACCCCCTTGGCGGCGAGTACCTGGCGGGACCGGTGCCCGACCCGCGGGACGAGGTCGCGGAGAGCCTGGTGAACACGGCGCCGGGTCCGCTGGTCCACGGCCTCACGATGGGGGAGATGGCGCGCTACGTGAACCAGCGCCTCGAGAAGCCGGCGCGGCTGCGGGTGGTGCCGCTCCGAGGCTGGAAGCGAACCATGAGGTGGCCCGACACCGGCCGCGCCTGGGTCGCGCCGTCGCCGAACCTGCGGACCGCCGAGGCGGCCCTCGTGTACCCGGGGACCTGTCTGCTGGAGGCCACCAACGTCTCCGAGGGACGGGGCACCGAGAGCCCGTTCCTGCTGCTAGGTGCGCCGTGGCTGCGGGCCGAGGAGCTCGTCGCCCACCTGACGGCGCTGGCCGCCGGGACGAGCGCCGGGAGGAATGCACCAGCGTACTCGTTCGCGGCGGAGGCCTTCACGCCAACGGCATCGCAAGCGGCGCCGAGCCCGAAGTACCTGGGCCAGCGTTGCCGCGGGGTCCGCGTTGAGGTTCGGGACGTCACCGAGGTCCACCCGTACGAGCTCGGCCTCCGGCTGCTGCACGAGCTCTACCATCACCAGCCGGGATTCCGCCTGCGAGAGGGCGGGGCGCTCGACGCGCTGCTGGCCACGCGACGGGTCCGAAGGGCCCTCGAGCGCGGCGACACCGTGGAGCAGATCCTGGCCGCGGACCAGGAGGGGATTGCGGCCTTCCGCCGCGACCGGCAGTCGGCGCTGCTCTACTAGACTGCCGATCGCCGAGCCCATCCGCGAAACCAGGGGGCACACCGGCTACCAGTCGAGGTGGGTCTCGAGCCCGATTGGGGGTCTCCGGGGCATCGGGCGAAACGGCGATCTGGCCTTCCAAGGTGACGAAGCCGCAGCACAAAGCGTGAAGCGGTAAGCGCCCTGTGGTGGGCCCTCAACGACGAAGCGTCCATCCTCACCAGAGCGAGCCGAGCGAAGGGAGCCTTCGCCGACGATGCTCACGACGGCATCCCATCTCCCCGCATCAGCGTACCGTCAGGATCGTGGCGAGGATGTAGTAGTCCATGAGCCCTGGCTGCCAACGCATTCCGCTGAGGAAGAATGCAGGCTGATCCACCAGCAGGTACTTGGGGTGGTGGCCATCCTCCCTCATGGCTGGGAGATGGGCGACTCCAGCCTCGTCCGTGAAGGATGCGGCGAGCTCTCTTCCATCTTCGTCGAGCACAAACACGCGCGCGCCCCCCACGGCCCGATGGTTCGTGGCGTTGACAACCTCGACACCACCATCGTCGCCAACCAACGCGCCTTTCTCAGTCGCACAGCCACTTCCATCCTTGATTGGGCAGGCACATCCTACGCCAGTCCGCCGCGCTCTCCAGGCGGTGGTGCTGCGCGGCGAAGTCGCCAACCGGCTCGCGCGCCAGCGTGGCGGGCGGCGACCTGGCGTCGGTCATCGAGGCCGCGGTGTGGGAGAGGTTGGAGCGGCTCGAGGCCCGCGCCACGCCAAGGCCTAGGCTCCCCGCAAGACCCTGGCGGACAGCGACACCTCGGGGAGCTCGCGCAGGATCCCGGCGGCGGTCTTCGGGGCCCCATTCCCCATCAGCGCGGCGCGCACGGCGACAGCCGTGCCAGGACGTTCGTCAGGAGTCCGTCCACACGCACGCAATCTCCTTTGCGGAAGCGGGAGTAGTCGCCTGCGGATACCTCGACCTCGGCGCCCTCGACGCGTAGGAGATGCTCGAGCCGATGATCGAGGACCTGACCGTCCGTCGCACGGAACGTGACGTCGCTGGCGCGCTTCCCTGTGACCGCGCCTTCGATGGAGACGCAGTAGTCCACCGTGAAGCGTGCTACGCCACAAGTGCCTCTCGTGTCGTCGCAGGTCTTCTCGAATCGGACTACCCGAGCGTTCGTGTGGTCTGTCGATGTCGTCGCCCAACCCGAGGGGCCGACGACGGCGACAGGGGAGCTGGACTGGGCGTCGCCGAGAGGGCGGAAGCGGCTCACGAGATCCTGGAGCCTCTCGTAGCTTCCCTCGGTCAGGCAACATGCTGCTGAGGCGTCGCCGGATTCGAAACCGTTGTCGGCGGCGAGCGAGACCTGGAGGAGAGCGCGCCGCTGGCCGTCGAAGATGGCGTGGGCATTGATGCCCGGTTCCAAGGGCCAGTCGACGCCTGTCGAGGCCAGGGTCTCCTGGCCGAACAGGCGAAGCAGTTGCCGCTCCCCTCCGCCGGGTGGGCCAACGCCAGCGTGTGCTGCGCATGGCCCCAGAGCGAATGTAGTCGAGATGGCAAGAGTCGCCGTTGTCGCCAACCGACGAGTCCTCCCCAGTCGCACAGTCACTTCCATCCTCGAGCAGTCAGGGACATCCTACGCCAGTCCACTGCGCCTCCGGGCGGTGGTACCGCGCGGTGGAGTGGCCAAGAACCTCGTTGCCATCGGGGCCGAGTCGAACCCTCCGGGAGCGGGCTGTCCACGCGTTGGGCGCAACGTCTTCTTCGGCTCTCCGCCAGACTCGCACCACGCGTCCGGTTCTCCCTTTTCTCGATCTTTCCACTTGACAGGATTTCGGAGGCGGTTTCGCGGAGAGGACGGGCGCCCACCAGAACGCCGCTCTCGCAACGCCACGGCGTCGATGGAGCTAGGAATCACGCGACGAGTCTCGTGACGTACCTTGCGCACGTAGCGCCCGGCGCTCGGCGTCTGTGACGGTCGCGGAGGGGCTGCCTATGTTCCAGGTATGTGCATCACATCGACGCCTACGCTGGATACCCTCGACGACGACGCGCTGCTGGAGCGGGTTCGCGTGCTGGCGAATGACTCACGTCGCGTCGAGGCCGACCTCATCGCCCACCTGGCCGAGGTCGACGCGCGAGGGCTGCTGGCAGCGCGCGTCCCGTCGTCGCTGTTCGGCTACTGCCGGTTATGTGGTGCTCAACATAACCTGCACTATGTTGCGGTCGCACTTATGTTGCGTCCCCGCTTCGAGACCTTCCCCGTG
>CAZNNH010000164.1:0-14319 GCA_964574335.1 uncultured Acidobacteriota bacterium
CCCTGAACGAGTCCGGCGTCGGGCGCTCCCGCGCCCTATACACCGTCCAGACCGACGGCACGGCCCCACACCCCCTCACCTACAACCTCTCGAGCGACGTGGACCCGGCCGTGCTCGATGACGGCAGGGTCGTCTACGCGAGCTGGCGTCGCGCCACCCTGGCCCAGGGCACCCTGGGCCGCGTGGTGCTGATTGGTGTCAACGCGGACGGTACCGACCCGGCGCTTTTCGCGGGTGACGAGGGGGAGCGCTTCAAGTGGATGCCCTGCGTCACCCGGGACCGTCTGGTGGTCTTCGTGGAGTCGGATCGGGCCGAGTGGGACGGCGCCGGCCGCCTCGCCTCGGTCAGCCTTAGGCGCAACCTGCACTCGCATCGCGCCATCACAGCCCCTGGTGACGGCCTGTTCCACTCGCCCGCGGCGTTGCCCGATGGGCAGCTTCTGGCGGCGCGGCGGCCCGCCGGCAGTGGCGGCAGCCACGGCATCGTCCGGGTGGATCCGGCGTCCGGAAAGGTGACGCCGGTCTTCGACGATCCCGACTTCCACGATATCCAGCCCCGCCCCCTCGTCCCACGACCGAAGCCCGACGCCCGCTCGAGCGGTCTCAAGGACCCCGACGAGGCGACCGGTGACACCCACGCGACCGGCCCCGCCGTCCTGGACGGCACCCTGTACGGCCTCGACGTCTACGTCAACGACCTCGGGCTGGACCTGCCGAAGGGAACCGTCCGGCGGCTTCGCGTGATCGAAGGCTTGCCCCTGAAGTCGTCGTCGCCGATTGCTCAGGACCCGGTGCCGCGGGCGCCCCGCCGCCTGATCGGCGAGGCCCCGATCGAGGAGGACGGCTCCTTCCACGTGGTGGCCCCCGCCGAGGTCCCGTTGCAGCTCCAGATCCTGGATCCGGACGGCCTGGCCCTCAGCACCTCGAGCTGGATCTGGACCCGCTACAAGGGGCGGCAGGGTTGCGTGGGCTGCCACGAGGACCTCGAGCGCACCCCATCGAACCGCTTCGTCGATGCCGTGGCCAAGCCGGGCGTCCGCCTGCTGCTCCCGCCCGACAGGCGGCGTACGGTCGACTTTCGCCACGACCTTGCCCCCGTCGTCCAGGCACGGTGCGCGAGCTGCCACGGCGAGGGCGCCGGGATCCGGCTGGATGGCGGCCTTCCCGCAGAGGACGACTCGGGGCACAGCCGGGCGTTCTCGACGCTGCTCTCGGGGCTGGCCGCGAGCGACGGGGCCGAGGTGGTGGGTCGTTACGTGTCTCCCTACCGGGCTCGCACCAGCCCGCTGATCTGGCACATCATGGGTCGCAACACCGCGCGCCCCTGGGACGGGGAGGCGGCGCATGCCGAGGTGCGGCCGATGCCCGCCGGCGCCGGCCTGACCGGCGAGGAGCGCCGGCTCTTCATCGAGTGGATCGACCTGGGGGCACTGTGGGACTCGTCTCCCGCGCCGGCCGGCGAGCCGGCGGTGTCGATCGGAGGGGCACCATGAGACGCTGGACGATGATGGGGGCGTTGGTGCTGGGAGCGGTTGCCGGGCCGGTCCTGGCGCAGGCTCCGGAGCGGCGTCTGCCGACCTTCACCGACATCGCCGAGCAGGCGGGCCTTTCCGCCTTTAGGCACAGCTACGGCGACCACGACTTGGACAACATCGTCGAGGCCACCGGCCCCGGACCCTGTGTCTTCGACTACGACGGCGACGGCGACCTCGACGTCTACTTCCCCAACGGCCGCTGGACCAAGGGGCTCTCGGACAACCGGGGCCGGGACCTGATCGGCAAGCTCAGGAACGCCCTGTTCCGCAACAACGGCGATGGGACCTTCACCGATGTCACCGAGGCGGCCGGGGTGGCCGGCAAGTCGGCGGCGCACTCGGCCTCGGCCGCGGACTACGACGGCGACGGCGACCTCGACCTGTACGTCTCCTGCTTCGGCGAGAACGAGCTCTATCGCAACGACGGGGACGGGACCTTCACCGACGTCACCGCCGCCGCCGGCGTGGGGGATTCGCACTTCAGCCTGTCCAGCCCCTGGCTCGACTACGACGGCGACGGGGACCTGGACCTCTACGTCTGCAACTACCTGGTGTACGACGAGGGGAAGTTCCGGGCGTTCTATGCGGCGACCGGCTTCCCGGGACCGCTCTCCTACAACGGCGAGCCGGACACGCTCTACCGCAACAACGGGGACGGGACCTTCACCGACGTCACCCGTGAGGCCGGCGTCTACTTCGACCAGGGGCGGGGTATGAGCGCCACCGCCGTCGACCTCAACAACGACGGCTGGACCGACATCTACGTGGCCAACGACGCCATGGAGAACAACTACTTCGAGAACACCGGCAGAGGCGGCTTCGTCGACCGGGGCCTGGAGACCGGGCTGGCCTTCGGCCAGAACGGCCAGGGGGTCTCCTCGATGGGGCCGGCGGTGGGCGACGTCAACCGGGACGGCTACCTGGACATCTTCATCCCCGACATGGACTACATGAGCCTGCTCGTCTACCACGACGGGCTCTACGAGGACCAGGTCAACCGCTCCAACATCGCCCTGATCTGCGGGCAGTACACGGGCTGGGGCGGGGTGCTGTTCGACTACGACAACGACGGCTACCTGGACATCTTCGTGGCCAACGGTCATCCCCACCACGAGTACCCGGAGAACGCGGTGCTGGCCCGCAACGACGGTACCGGCGCCTACGTCGACGTGGCGCGGCAGTCGGGAGACTACTTCGGCAACCAGAAGTGGTACTCACGCGGGACCGCCTATGTGGACATGGACGACGACGGCGACCTGGACCTGCTGGTGATGGACCTCAACGGCCATCCCCACCTGCTTCGCAACGACGGTGGGAACACCCACAACCACTGGCTCAAGCTCGACGTCCGCCGCCCCGACGTCCGCCAGGCCGCCGTCGGCGCCAGGGTGACGGTCACCGTGGCCGGGGTGCGGATGATCGACGACGTGCAGCCGGTGCGGGGCTACCTGGCCCAGAACGACCCGCGCCTCCACTTCGGGCTGGGCCAGGCGACCCAGGCCGAGCTGGTGGAGGTCCGATGGCCGGGCGGCCACACCCGCCAGATGAGGGACGTCCGGGCCGATCAGGTCCTGACGGTCCGGCCCGATGGTCGCTAGGAGCGGAAAGGAGCCTCACGTGAAACGCCCCCCGAGACTGCTCTCGTTGCTGGTCGTGGCCCTGCTCGTCATCCTCGACCAGACCCAGGCGCCCGTGGCTGCCGCGGGCAAGGAGGCGGTCTTCGTCGGCGCCGCGGCCTGTGGGAGCTGCCACGACGGTCCCGAGATGGGCCACCAGTACAGCAAGTGGCTGCTCACCCGGCACGCCCGGGCCTATGCCTCGCTCAGCCTTCCGGAGGCGCGCCAGATCGCCGATCTCTCCGGGATCCCCGGTGACGCCCACGACTCGCCCATGTGCCTCGGCTGCCATGCCACCGCCAGCGACGTCGAGCCCTGGCGACGGGACGCCGGCTTCCGCATCGGGGACGGCGTCCAGTGTGAGATGTGCCATGGCGCCGGAAGCGAGTACATGACGATGGAGACCATGATGGACCGCCAGGCGGCGATGATGGCGGGCCTCACGATGCCGGACCGTCAGACCTGCATGAAGTGCCACTACGTCAAGGGCAGCCACGCCGCCGTGCACAACCGCCCCCAGATCGATGTCGAGAAGGCGTGGGCCATGATCGCGCACCCGATGCCCGAGAAGGCGTCGTCCGAGGGAGCGATGACCGCCCCCGGCCCGGCTGAGCCGGCCTCGGGCCCCAAGTACGTGGGCGTGCAGGCGTGCGGGACCTGCCACAACAGCGCCATGATGAACCGCCAGGTCAGCCACTGGCGGATGACCGGGCACGCGCGGGCGTGGGCGGTCCTGGCCACGCCCAAGGCCTACCAGGTGGCGAAGGCGAAGGGGCTGACCGGCGAGCCCCAGAAGGCCCCCGAGTGCCTCCGGTGCCACTCCACCGGCCACGGACAGACGCCGGGCCGCTTCATGGAGGGGGCCCTGATCAGTGACGGCGTGACCTGCGAGGCGTGCCATGGCCCGGGCGGCGAGTACATGCCCGAGGGGATCATGCGGGATCGGCTGGCCGCCAAGAAGGCGGGGCTGCTCGAGGCGAGCGCCGAGACCTGCAAGGGCTGCCACGAGGGGGCGCACAACAAGCCCTTCGACCTCGAGATGGCGATGAAGAAGATCGCCCATCCGATGATGCCGCCGATGCCCGCCATGGCCGAGGCCAACACCTTCTCGGCACCGCCCAACCGGACCGGCTACAAGACCCCTCGCAACCTCGCCCTCCGTCCCGACGGGGCCGAGGTCTGGGTCGCCTGCGAGTCCAGCGACAGCGTGATCGTGGTCGACGTGAAGAAGCGCCTGAAGGTCGCCGAGCTGGAGGTCGGCGGCCAGCCCAACGACGTGACCTTCACGCCGGACGGGCGGACCGCCTTCGTCTCCAACCGCCTCGACGACACCGTTTCCGTGATCGACGTGGCGGCCCGCGAGGTCACCGCGACCATCCCGGTCGGCGACGAGCCCCATGGCCTGATCGTGAACCAGAAGGGGACGCTGCTCTTCGTCCTCAACACCGCCACCGGCGACGTCTCGGTGGTGGACGTGAGGGAGCGGCGCGAGCTGCGCCGGCTGCAGGCGAGCCGCAGCCCCTGGTCGCTGGCGCTCTCGCCGGACGGCCGACGCATCGTGGCTACCAACACCCTGTCCCGGCTGGTGCCGTTCCGGGAGCCCTCGCTCTCCGAGCTGACCGTCATCGACGCCGAGAGCGGCCGCATCGCCGACCGGGTCACGGTGCCCGGGACGAATCTGCTGCAGGGCGTGGCGTGGCACCCGTCCGGCGACTTCGCCCTGTTTACGCTGAACCGTACCAAGAACCTGGTCCCGATGACCCGCATCCAGCAGGGGTGGACCATCACCAACGGCCTGGGGGTCGCCTGGGCGGACGGGCGCATCGACCAGGTGCTGCTGGACGAGCCCAACTGGTACTACGCGGACGCCGCCGACGTGGCGATCACCCCCGACGGCCGCCTGGCTTTCGTCACCAGCGAAGGGACCAACCGGGTGGCAGTGGTGGACGTCACGCGGCTGATCGGCCTGCTGGAGGAGGCGACGCCTCACGAGCGCGCCGAGGTGATTCCGAACCACCTCGGGAAGTCCAGCGAGTTCATCTTGAGCTACGTGGAGACCAGGGACGCGCCGCGCGGCGTTGCGGTGACGCCGGACGGTTCCACCGTGTTCGTGGCCAACGAGCTCGACGACTCGCTGACCGTCATCGACGTGGCCCGGAGGGCGGCGGCCGGTCAAGTCGACCTGGGTGGACCCAAGGAGGTCAGCCACACCCGGTGGGGAGAGAAGCTCTTCCACAGCGCCAACATCACCTTCCAACGGCAGTTCGCCTGCGCCTCTTGCCACCCCGACGGCCACGTCGACGGCCTGACCTACGACATCGAGGCGGACGGCATCGGCATCAACCCGGTGGACAACCGGACCCTGCGGGGGATCTACGACACCGATCCGTTCAAGTGGGAGGGGACCAACCCCTCGCTGGCGCGGCAGTGCGGGGCCCGGCTGGCGGCCTTCTTCACCCGCATCGCCCCGTTCACCCCGGAGGAGCTGAAGGCGCTCAACGACTACACCGTCACCATCCCGCGCCCGCCCAACCGCTACCGTGCCGCGGGGGCCGAGCTGACCGAGGCCCAGGCCCGGGGCAAGCTTGTGTTCGAGCGTACCCACCGCGCCGACGGCACCGAGATCCCGGTCGACAACCGCTGCGTCACCTGCCATTTCCCCCCCTACTACACCGACCGCTCCAAGCGGGACATCGGCAGCAGGAACTGGCTGGACAAGCAGGGGGTCTTCGACGTCCCCCACCTCAACAACATCTACGACTCGGCCCCGTACCTGCACAACGGCGAGGCCGAGACCCTGGAGGAGATCTGGACCCGCTTCAACCCGTATGACACCCACGGTGTGACCAACGACATGACCAAGGACCAGCTCAACGACCTGGTCGAGTACCTGAAGACGCTCTAGAGGGAGACCCACATGCGTTGCCTGCGAAAGCTCGGTTGGATGGTGGCGGTCGCCCTCGGCCCGGCCCTGGCCGTCGCTGCTGAGGCCCCGGCCGCGGGCGGCGAGGGGACGGCCCTGAAGCTGCCGTACGTCTATACCCATTGGAAGCAGTTCACCACCGAGGACGGCCTGCCTCACGACCACGTCTTCGCGGTCCGCTCGAACGGGAACGACCTGTGGATCGGGACCGAGGGCGGTCTAGCGTTGGTGGACAAGCGCCAGAGCAAGGTGGTCAGGGTTTGGAGGGAGGAGGACGGCCTGCCGTTCCGCTCCGTCGCCGGGATCGACGTCGACAAGAGCACCGGCGACGTCTGGCTGGGGCTGTTCGGGGGTGGCCTGGCCCGCCTCTCCGCCGGGCGCTTCGACCACTGGCACCAGCTCAACAGCGGCCTGGTCAACGACGTGGTCTACGACGTGGTGATGGAGAACGAGAACGTCTGGTGCGCCACCACCGCCGGCGCCTCCCGGTACAACCCCCGCACCGGCGAGTGGGCGATCTACACCGAGAAGAACGCGCCGATGGAGGAGATCTGGAACTACGCCGTCGACTACGGGGCCGAGGCCAACAAGGTCTTCCTGGCGATCTGGGGGAGCGGCGTGCTGGAGTTCGACGTGGCCACCGAGCGGTGGCAGGAGTACATCGATCCCGACGGCGAGATGGAGATCGATCTCTATCGCGATGACGGCATCAACCACGTCATCGTCACCGGCGTCACCAGCGTCGAGGGCGTGATGTGGGTCTCCTCCTACTTCGGTGGGACCCGCTACGACGGCCGGAGCTGGCGTGGCTTCCCCGACATCGAGGGCGGGCTCCCCAGCCTCTTCAACAACAACGTCCGGGGCCGCAGCGCCTACGAGGCCTGGTTCTGCTCGGACAAGGGCGCGGCCGCCATCGTGGAGATGGAGCCCGAGACCTGGGTCCAGTACGTGCGCTTGGACCGCGACCACGGACGGGTCACCGTGAAGCAGCGCCTCGAGCCGGAGGACAAGGAGCTGAGCACCGTCGAGGTGATCGACACCGGCGTCAACGTGCCCCACAGCTTCGTGATCAACGCCGACTACGAGGGCGACGACGTCTTCATCGGCACGTCCCACGGCCTGGGCTGGGGCATCGGCGAAGGCTACTACCCGCGGCTCAAGGAGCGCTCACTGATCGGCAAGGCGCCTGAGCCGGAGGCCGCGCCTGCGGTCACTGCGGCAGACGCGCGGCCGGCAGAGTGAGGAGGATCCCATGAAGGCAAAGATCGCCGCTCTCGTGCTGCTGGCCAGCGCCAGCCTGGTCTTCGCCGGGGAGAACAAGACGCAGCCGGACGAGCCGCTGGGATGGATCCCGTTCGACAACCCCAAGCTGCTGGCCCTGCTTCAGAAGATCGACGTCAAGGACCCCTACACCGTGCCGCCGCTGGAGATCCGCAAGGATGAGAACTACGCCGGCACCGCCGTGGACGTGGAGCCGTTCGGGGGGGTCCGTCCCTTCTACGAGTTCTTCCTGAAGCAGATGGAGTACACCGGACCGGGGCGCGCGATCCCGGAGCCCGAGCACGTCGACTCGGTGAAGATGGGCTTCATCGGCCCGATCATGTCGACGGTGTCGGTGGCCACCGGCGGCAAGAGCCACGAGGAGACGCTGGGGATCCCGATGCTGCAGGGAGCGCGGCTCGCCATCGAGCAGTGGAACGAGCGGGGTGGCTACTTGAAGCGGCACATCCCCTTCGAGCTGGTGATCAGCAACGACAACGGCCTGTGGGGGGCCTCCGGCAACGAGATCATCAAGCTGAACTACCTGAAGGACGTGTGGGCCATTCTCGGCACCATCGACGGAGCCAACAGCCACATCGCCATCCGGGTGGCGCTCAAGTCCGAGCTGGTGATGATGAACACCGGCGACACCGACCCGACCTTCATCGAGACCAACATCCCCTGGGTGATGCGTGACATCGGCGACGACCGGCAGCAAAGCTACCTCCTCATCGACTACGCCTACCGGAAGATGGGCTACCAGAAGATCGGCATCATCCGTGCCAGCAACCGGTACGGCCGCTTCGGGGTCCGCGAGATCCGGGACAGCGCGCGGCGGATGGGCAAGCCGGTGCCGGTGGAGATGGCGTACAGGGTCGGGCAGGAGGACTTCAGCCTGGAGATCGACCGGCTGGAGAAGGCGGGCGTGGACGTGATCGTCCACTGGGGGGACGCGGTCGAGGGGGCCAAGATCCTCAACCAGATGCGGGAGCGGGGGATGAAGCAGCCGTTCCTGGCGTGCGACCGCAACGCCCACCCGGACTTCGTGAAGATCGCCGGAAAGAACGCCGAGGGGGTGGTCTGCTCGTACCCGTGGAACCCGAAGAGCGGTGACCCCATCCTCGTGAGGTTTCAGCAGGCCTATCGGGCCCGGTTCGGCCAGGAGCCCGAGACCTACGCGGCCCACGCCTACGACGGCATGAACATGCTGATATGGGCCACTCAGGTGGCCGGCCTCAACCGCGCCAAGATCCGCGACGTGCTGGCCTACATGCCGCAGCCCTGGCCCGGCGTCACCGGCAAGATCCAGCTCTCCGCCTGCCTCGACGACGTCGGCGACGTCTTCCTGGCGGAGTTCAAGGACGGCGACTGGCACTACTACTCCCGCACCGACCTGCAGATCCCCAAGGGGTACATCCCGCCGCGCGACCGGGTCTCCCGGCCGGGCGACGACGTGGCCTCCCGGTAGGTCGCCGTCGTGGGGGAGGCGCCCGGCGGGCGGGCGCCGGCGCGGCGCCGTCGGGGCCGGCTCGTGCGCCGGATCGGAGTCTCGGTCGGCCTGCTCCTGGCCCAGACGCTGTGGGCGGCTGAGGCCCCCGTCGACGACCGACCGCCGCCGCAGCTCGACCTGCGGGCGCGCCTGCCCGAGTACCTCGGACCGGGGCGCGAGCTGGGCCCACTTCGGGGGCTGAGCGAGATCCGCCTCGCCTTCTTCGGGCCGGCCGAGCCGGACCACCCGGACTGGGGCGACGCCTGGCGCGGCGCCTCCCTCGCGGTCGAGGAGGCCAACGCCTCCGCCGGTGACGGTGACTTGCCCACCCGCCTGGAAGGGGTCTGGTCCGAGAGCCCCTGGGGCTCGGGTATCGCTGACCTGGCCAAGCTCGCCTTCACCCCGAGCGTGCTGGCGGTGCTGGGCGGCGTGGACGGGACCACCACCCACCTCGCCGAGCAGGTGGCGGTCAAGGCCTGCCTGCCGGTGGTCAGCCCGGGCGGTACGGACCCGAGCGTCAACTACACGAACGTGGCCTGGATGTTCACGCTTCTTGCCACCGACGATCGGACCGCCCCGGTGGTGGTCGAGGCCCTGCTCGGGAAGACGGACGAACGGCGCTGGGCAGCCGTGACCACCTCCGACCGTGACGCCGCCGTGGCCTGGAGGGCCGTCCGCGCCGTCACCACGAGACGGCACGCCGCGGCACCGGTCCTCCACCTGGCGGTTTCGCCCGCGGCCCCCGACTACGCTCCGGCGACCGCCGATCTGGTGCGGGCGGCCCCCGAGTCGGTCCTGGTGCTGGCCGGCGCGCGGGACGCCGCTCGGCTGGTCCGGGCGCTGCGTGGAGCGGGGTTCGAGGGCCTGATCGTGGGCGGGGCGCCGGTCGGGAGACGGGTCTTCCTCGAGGAAGCGGGTCCCTGCGCCGAAGGTGTCCGCTTCCCGTTGCTCTTCGATGCCGAGCGGCCCGAGGCGGCGCCGTTCGTCGCGAGGTACCGGGAGCGGTATGGCGTCCTCCCCGACTTCCTGGCCGCCCACGCCTACGACGCGGCCCGCCTGCTCCTGGCCGCCATCCGCCGGGCCGGGCCGAACCGGGCGCTCGTCCGCGACGCGCTGGTCGAGCTGGCCCCCTGGTCGGGAGTGACCGGAGAGGTGACCTGGGACCGGACCGGCCGGAACATGCGCCCGGTCGGCCTGGGTGTCTGGCGCGGGGGAGAAGCCCGGCGAACCGAACACCGTGGCCCGGCGGCGGTTGGCGCTACCATAGGGCCTCCGTGAAGAGACCCGATCCGGACCTCGAAGCGCTCGTCCGGCGTCACGGGCTGGCCCGCGACTATCCCGCCCCCGTGCAGGCCGAGGCCGAGGCCTTCTTGCGGGCGCCCGGCTTCGACGACGCGGCCCTCGAGGATCTCGAGGAGCTGCCCTTCGTGACCATCGACAACGAGGACTCCCGAGACCTCGACCAGGCGCTGCTCGTCCAGCGAGCGCCGGCGCGCGGCTTCAAGGTCTGGTACGCCCTGGCCGACGCCTCCTACTACGTGCGTCCCGGCTCGGCGCTGTTCGGCGAGGCCCTGAGCCGCGGCTCGAGCTACTACCTTCCGGGCTTCAACCTGCCCATGCTGCCGCGCCTGCTGTCCGAGGACCTGGTCTCGCTGAGAGAAGGGCAGGCGCGACGTTCCCTCGTCCTCGAGATGTCCCTGGACGCCGAGGGCCGCTGCACGGACACGCGCGTGAGGCGGGCCCAGGTGCGCAGCCGGCGCAAGCTCTCCTACGAGCGCGTGCAGCAGGCCTGGGACGACCCCGACGGCAGTGGCTTCGCCGGCGAGCCGTTCGCCGAGAGCCTCGGGCTACTGCGCGAGGTCGGCCGCCTGCGTATCGAGGACGCCCGCCGTCGGCACGTGGTGCGCCACCAGCGCGAGGAGATCGAGGTGGAGCCCCGGGCCGGGGCTCCGGGGTTTGCCGTGGTGGCCCGGGAACGTCTGGAGACGGAGCTGTGCAACGAGCAGGTCTCGCTGCTCTGCAACGTAGAGGCCGCCCGGCTGCTCGAGCGCGGCCGCGGTCTCGCGCACGTCCAGCCGATCTTCCGCGTCCACCCGGCGCCGACTCCCGATCGGCTCGAGGGCTTCCGGGAGGGCGTGAAGGCGCTGGCCGACGCTCACGGCCTCGACGCCGCCCGCTGGGTGTGGCGAGGAGACGAGGAGCCGCTGTCCGACTACCTCGAGAGGTTGCCCCGGGACGAGCGCCCCCGTATCGCGGCGGCCATCGATCGTCAGGCCATGCTTACCAACCAGCGCTCGACCTTCGGCGAGCTGCCGGGCCGGCACCACGGCGTCGGGGCGCCCGTCTACGCCCGCCTCTCCTCGCCCATGCGCGAGATCGTCGGGGTTTTCACGCACAAGGAAGCGCTGGAGCTGCTGCGCGGTGCCCAGGGCGCTCGCCCCGGCCCCGAGGACGAGGCGCTCCGCGACGCCGTCGTCGAGGCGGCCAACCGGGCCAAGGCTCTCCAGCGGACCCTGACCAAGGAGAGCCACCGCCTGGTCATGGACCGCCTGCTGCGCAGCGAGCTGGAGCGGCCCGAGCAGGCCCGCCCCTGGCGTCCGTCGACGCTGTTGGGGATGAAGTCCTCGCGGCTCTACCTGCGGATGGACGACCCGCCCCTCGAGGTCAAGGTCCACCTTCAGGACCTGGCCCGGCAGACGGGCGTGCGCTGGCGCGCCGACCGGCTGGGCGTCGTGGCCCGGGCCCGCGAAGGCGAGGGCGAGCTCCGCGCCGGCGATGGCGTCGAGCTGCGCCTCTCCGGCCACATGGAGAAGCTCCGGCGCTGGCTGTTCGACCTGCGGCCGCTGGCCTGAGTTCGGGGAGACAATACCCGTTCCGCCTGATGCTCCGAGAGGTAGGATACGTGCGGTCGTCCCAACACTGACATCTCCGGCACCGTCGGTCTAGCGTCAAGGAGGCAAGTGATGACGAAGAGGCTCGTGGTTCTGGTCGGATCGCTGGCGCTGCTGGTGGCTGGGGAGCCGGCGAGCGGCAGCGAGGTGCTGAAGGCGTCCGGCGCGGTCAGCCTCGATGATCCCGCCGGCGACGTCCGACCGATGAGCTCGTCATCAGGGGAGCATCCCGGCCGCGATGTCGTGAAGCTCGACCTGGCCAGCGACGGGACGAATCTCACCCTCTCGGCAACGCTGGCCTCCGAGGTCGCGGGCACCTTCGCCAACGACGTCGTCCAGGTGTTCGTGGACAAGGACAACGACCCGTCCACGGGTGGCGAGGCGACCTTCGGCAAGGAGGCCGGCTTCGAGTCGCGGATCGATCTCCTGGTCTGCATCGAGTACGAGAGCGGCGGTGAGGCCTGCGTGGGCGGCGCCGGGAAGAAGGCGACCGCGTACAACGCCGTTGCCAAGATCACCGACACCGGCTCCGGGAAGGCCCTCCACAGCGTCTGGGACCTGCCCAGGACGCCGATTCAGGGGAAGGTCGTCTCGTCCAGCGTCTCCTACCAGGACCTGGGCGTGGCGTCCGGGCAGACGATCCGCCTCTTCGCCCGGGAGTCCAACGGCGCGTACGACCCGAGCAGCTACTTCCCGGAGGTGGCCCTCACGCTGAAGTGAGGCCCTGCTGGAACAGGTCACTGACTCGAGGTCAGACAAGGGAGCGTCGCAAAGGAGCGCACCATGAGCCCCACACACAATCAGCCCACAGCAATACTCGCAGGTCTGATCAACTGCCCGCTCACCAGAAGAGAGCTCATGCGCGGCGCGCTGGGCGCGGGAATCGCCCTGGCCGGTATCGGCTCCGGCAATGCCGCCGGCAACGCCGATGAGGAGGAAGGTAAGGGCAAAGAACATCTCGCGGCTGTATGTGGCACCTATTGCGGAGCCTGCCCGTCCTACATGGCTACACACAGCGAAGATGAGCAGATACACAGATCGAACCCTTGGGGGGATTGCGACGGCTGTCTCGGCGGCGGCAAGCTTGCCGCCCACTGCCGAGCCTGCCAGATGAGGCGATGCGCAGCGAGCAAGCCGGGTGTGACTCGTTGCTCCGACTGTGAGGAGCTGCCCTGCTATCGGGTCACGAGCCTGATCGATGCCGGCGGCTATCCGCACCGCAAGGAGTACCTGCCCAACCTCGCGAGCATTCGTGAGGTGGGCGCCCAGGAATGGGCCAAGAAGGAGGAAGAGCGCTGGCGTTGTCCCCAGTGCCGCTTGCCCATGAGCTGGTATGACACGGAGTGTGCCCGATGTGGGGAGCCGAGATCAGCGAGCTTGTTTGCTCTGTCTGAAGACACACCCCGGCCCTACTAGTCAGTCAGAGAGTCCCGCGGTTCGGCCGCCAGAATCGGCGGTCTGGCCGCCAGAATCGGCGGTCTGGCCGCGGAATTCGGCGGCGGCCTCGAGCGGACGCCGACGAGCAGATCGCGCCGATGCTGGTCGAGCCGGCCCCCCAATCGGGGGGCGTGTCAGCGGGCGTGGCCTACTCGGACCGGCCGCTACTTCGCCCCCGCCGCCTGCAGGAGGGCGGCGATCTCCGGGCGCCCCGTGGCTATCATCAGCGGGGTTGCGCCGTTCTGATCCAGTACCCTGACGGTCTCCGGTCCGGCTGGGAGTCCTAGGGCTCGGCACCAAGGAGGCATCAGGTCTCTCGTCAGATCCGCCCCGGCGCTCGCGGCCGCGACGAGCGTCGCCATTCCCTTGGCGCCTCGGCGCCAGCATCGACCGGGTTGACATCACACCGCCCTCGTATTACCAACGCTCCATCTGGCGATGACGAACCCGGCCGACGACACCGCGTATCGACCTTCGGCGCCCCTGTCGGAGGAGATGAGCCCGGCGACCCTGATCGCGGAGATTCGGCGACTCCAGGTCCTCTTCAAAGTCGGTGTGGCGCTCTCGGCGGAGAAGAATCGCGACCGCCTGATGGAGCTCATCTTGCTCGAGGCGAAGAAGCTCTGCCACGCCGACGGGGGAACGCTCTACATCCGCGACGAGCAGGAGCTCGGCTTCGAGATCATGCGCAGCGATACCCTGGGGATCGCGCTCGGAGGGACCACGGGCGAACCCATCCGCCTGCCACCGCTGCCTCTGTGCGATCCGATTACCGGCGCTCAGAACCTACACAACGTGGCGACGGCCGCGGCGAACCTCAAGCGATCCTTCAACGTCATTGACGCGTACTGCGAGGAGGGATTCGACTTCTCGGGAACGAAGGCCTTCGACGAAGCGCACAGGTACCAGTCCAAGTCGTTCCTGACGATTCCGCTTGTGAATCACGAGGACTTCGTGATTGGGGTGTTGCAGCTACTGAACGCGAAGGATCCGCATACCGGTCAGCTGACGCATTTCACTGCCGAGCAGCAGAACATCGTCGAGGCGCTGGCATCTCAGGCGGGGATTGCCCTCGACAACCAGCTCCTTCTCGACGGACAGAAGGAGTTGCTGGAGAGCTTCATCAAGATGATTGCTTCGGCGATCGACGCCAAGAGCCCGTACACGG
>CAZNNH010000165.1:0-14270 GCA_964574335.1 uncultured Acidobacteriota bacterium
CTTGTACTTGAGTGCCACCCGGGACGCCTCCCCGCGCGCGGCAGAAGAACTCACCCAGCCAGTCTACCGTGGCGCGGCCGACCGGACGGCGCGACGCTCCAGGCCGTCAGCTCGACGGCGCCAGCCAGTTCTCGACCTGCAGCCCTGGGACCCTTGCGAAGTGGCGGACGTTCCCTGTAACCAGGACCAGATTGCGGGCCAGCACGATCGACGCGATGCGGAGGTCGGGCTCGGCGAGCCGGCGCCCCTGGCCCTCCAGCTCGGCCCGCAGCGGACCGTAGACCTCGGCGGCCGCCTCGTCGAACGGAAGGATCGTCTGCGCGCTCCGCAGGAGATCCCGGACCCTCTCGGCGAGCCGGGGACTCCCCCGTCTCGAGGCGCCGAACAGCATCTCTCCAAGCGTGATCGCGGTCGTGAACTGCTCCTCGGGCGGGACCTGCGCCAGGCGTCGTATCAGGCCAAGGGGCGGGTCGCCCCTGAGAACCGCGCTCAGCACATCGGTGTCGAAGCAGTACATCGGCTCACTCGAACGACGGCACCTGGCGGTCGCGGGAGCTGCGCCGGGCGGCGTAGATCTCATCCACGACCGCGTCCAGCTCGTCCCAGTCGGCGAGTGCGCCGGCCACCGCCGCCAGCCCGAGGGGGGCTCGGCTCGGATTCGGCCTGGCTTCTTGCGGGGGCACGAAAGCAACCACCGGCTTGCCGCGGCGCTCGACGATGAACCGCTCTCCACGCCCGACCCGGTCCAGCAGCTCGGAGAAACGGCGCTTGGCTTCGGCGACCCCCAGCGCGCTTTCTGTCATAGTGGCCTCATGTTTTTTCATAGAGAGTATATCATGAAGACATCTCTGGTGGTGCCCCTCGACCCGTGCCGCCAGGTGCTGCCCGTTCACGGACGGCATCCAGGCGCTCTTGGGCCGCTGCGGATTCGGCGTTCGGACAGTCGGGCCTTCGACGAGGACGCGTATGCGGCTACCGGGAAGGCCCCGTGGCTGCGCCATCCGGAGACGACGACTGACGGCTCCGGGGCGGACGACAAGTCCGATGCCAACCTCACGGCGTTCAAGCTGGATGAGCCACCAGACTGGATCATCGTCGTGTACTATCGGGCGGGGTTTCCGCGCCAGAATGCACAGCGCGCGGCCTATACGGCGACAGCGCGCTTTGGCGTTGATCATGCCAGAGAGATCAGTCACCTGTTCGGTGGCGACGGCTCTCTTAACCCAACGGGGCGCGCCACTGAGTTGCGGCCTCGCCCTCACCGGCACTGCACGAGTCGCTCGCGGTTCGGCCCAGGCTGAACGACCTTCGGCGTTGGGGCGCGCAGGTCAAGCATTCTACGAAGAGCCCAGGGGGCGAGAGAAGGGCAATCTCCGCGTTTTCGCGCCCCTGATCCGGCCGTGTGGCCTGCGAAGTAGAGCCGCGGGACCGTGGCGCAACCTGAGGGTAGTCAGCAGGGCTCCACCCGCCGGCGGGCCTTGCCGAGGGCCCTCGAGAGGTCCGCGTCCAGGCCCAGCCCCTCGAGCTCCGGCCAAGTGAACCAGCGCGGCCGGTGGTCTCCCGAGCCCGGCTCGGGGTCCAGGGGCTCGGCGTCGGTGACGACCAGGTAGCGCAGGTCGAGGTGCTCGTGCTCCGGCTCGCCCTTCCGGGCGGGGACCGCGTAGCGGGCGATGTCGAGGGGCCGTGGCGCCGTCGGGTGCAGCCGCAGGCCTTCGAGCCCGGTCTCCTCGCCGCCCTCCCGAAGGGCCACCTCCGCGCCATCCTCCTCCCCCGGCTCGCCGTGCCCGCCCGGCTGCCGCCAGGGTGACGGGAAGGCGTGTCGGACCAGGAGGACCTGGGCTCCCGACGGCGAGAGCACCACCGCGCTGCCCGTGAGGTGGCGCGGCAGGCGCCGATCGAAGGGGTGCCTCTCGCGTTCCACCAGCTCGCGAGCCGCGGCCAGGGCCGCGTCCTCGTCGGCGTCCTCCGGAACATGGCGCAAGAGCGCCGCGGCCAGGGCCATCCTCGGATTCTATACGCGGCGCCCGAAGTCAATTCGGGCGCCGCTAGCAAGCGGGGGGCTACCGCCCCCCGAGCCCCCGGACCCGAAACACGCCCGCCCGAAGTCAATTCGGGCGCCGCTAGCAAGCGGGGGGCTACCGCCCCCCGAGCCCCCGGACCCGAAACGCGCCCGCCCAAAGTGAACTCGGTCGCCGCTGGCAAGCGGGGGGCTACCGCCCCCCGAGCCCGGCTCGGCTTGCCGCCGGCCTGCGGGGGGTGCCAGACTGCCGCGATGGAGCCCACCGATCGCCCGCGCGTCAAGGTCTGCTGCATCCAGGACGAGGCGGAGGCCTGGATGGCCATCCGTCACGGCGCCTCCGCGCTGGGGCTCGTCTCCGAGATGCCGAGCGGGCCGGGCGTGATCGAGGAGGGGATGATCGCGCGCATCGCCTCTGGCATCCCACCCGGGGTGACCTCGGTCCTGCTCACCAGCCGGCAGGACGTGCCGGGCATCGTGGCCCAGCAACGCCGCCTCGGCACCGGCGCCCTGCAGCTCTGCGACGAGCTGGCCGAGGGAGCCCACGCCGAGCTGCGAGCCGCCCTGCCCGGGATCGCCATCATCCAGGTGGTCCACGTGACCGGCCCCAAGAGCCTGGCCCAGGCGCAGGCGCTGGGCCGAGACGTCGACGCCATCCTGCTGGACTCGGGAGACCCGCGACTTCCGGTCAAGCGGCTGGGGGGCACCGGCCGGTGCCACGACTGGGGCCTCAGCCAGCGGATCCGGGAAGCGGCGCGGGTGCCCCTGTTCCTGGCCGGCGGACTGCGTCCGGACAACGTCGGCCAGGCCGTCGACCAGGTGGCCCCCTACGGGCTGGACGTCTGCTCCGGCGTCCGTCGGGAGGGCCGCCTGGACCCGACGCTGCTGGCAGCCTTCTTCCAGGCCCTCGGCCCCGCCTGAGGCGGACCTCAGGCCGCCTGGGCGGCCTCCGCGGTACCCTCGGCCAGCTTGAAGCGCTCGTGACCCCTGGGAAGGAGCTGGACATCGCGGGCCAGCCCTACCGCCTGGAGCGACCGGATCGCCCACCAGTTCAGGTCCAGCTCGAAGCGCTCGAGGCCGTGGCGGGCACAGCGGGGGAAGGCGTGGTGGTTGTTATGCCAGCCCTCACCCCAGGCGACCAGCCCCACCCACCACAGGTTGCGGGAGCCCTCAGGCGTGTCGTAGGTCCGGTAGCCCCAGGTGTGGGCCGCCGAGTTCACGAACCAGGTGGCGTGGAGGACGATCACCAGCCTGACGAACACCCCATAGATCGCGAACGACCAGCCGCCCCAGGCGTACAACGCCAGGCCGATCAACACGTTGGGGAGCACGTGGATCCGGTTGAGGAGCCGGTGGACCGGATCGGCGTGAAGCTCGGGGGCGTAGCGCTTCTCCATCTCACGGCGGTCCATCGGCAGACGGCAGACCACCCAGCCCAGGTGGCTCCAGAGGAACCCCTCCCTCGGCGTGTGCAGGTCGAGGCCAGCCCGGTCCGAGACGGCGTGGTGCATCCGGTGCATGGCCACCCACGAGACCGCCCCCCCCTCACTGGCCAGCATCCCGAAGACCGTGAAGAGGTAGCTCAGCGGGCGGGGCAGCGCGAAGCCCCGGTGAGTCAGCATCCGGTGGTAGGCCAGGCCGATCCCCAGTGAGGCGGAGACCCAGACCAGGAGGGCGCAGACGAAAAGCGCCGACCAGGAGAAGAACCAGGGGGCCAGCGCCGCGCCGAGATGAATCGCGGTGAAGTAGGCGACGTTGACCCAGTCCAGATCACGTCCACGCCAGGTGACAGCCACGGGACCTCCAGCCGAAGGGTTGCCTGCTTGGAACCGATGCTGAAGCGTACCATTTCGCCCAATACGCCCAACGTCACAGTTGTGCAATCCCTCGGGGAGAGGGGGGGCGCCGGGTACCGGCGGGCCGGGCTCAGAAGATCCGGAAGATCAAGTAGACGAAGAAGCCGAGGGCGATGACGGGCAGCAGCGGGAGGAACGCCACCACGAGCAGCAGCCCGAAGAGGCCAAGCACCACCGCGGCCCCCCCGGCCAGCAGCTTGGCCAGCCCCCCGACCACGACGAAGCCGGCATGGAAGAGCGACCCGAGCAGCTTGAAGGGGAGGAGCACCACCGCGAAGAGCAGCCCGAGCAACAGCTTCAGCAGCAGCAGCGGCAGCAGCAGCAGCAACCCGAAACCCACCGCCAACACCACCAATGCCTCGAGCATGGCCCTCGCTCCCCCTCCCGGGTCGACCCGGGATGTCACACAATGTCAACAGTGACTACGAGCGGACCCCCACCCAGGTTCCCGGCAACCGGTCGTGGGAGAATGGCCGCCCGGCGCCGAGGAGGACGATGAGCATCCAGTACATCTTCACCATGAAGGACCTCAGGAAGGTCACCCCCCAGGGGAAGGAGATCCTCAAGGGGATCTGGCTGGCCTTCCTGCCCGGGGCCAAGATCGGCGTGATCGGCCCCAACGGCGCCGGCAAGAGCAGCCTGCTCCGGATCATGGCCGGGCTGGACCACGACTTCGCCGGCGAGGCGTTCCCGGCCGAGCGGATCACCGTCGGCCACCTTCCCCAGGAGCCCCGGCTCGATCCGGCCAAGACGGTGAGGGAGCACGTCGAGGCGGCGGTTTCCGAGACACGGGCGCTGCTCGACCGCTACGACGAGCTCTCCATGAAGCTGGGCGAGGCCATGCCCGAGGCCGAGATGGACAAGCTGCTTCAGGAGCAGGGCCGGGTGCAGGACCAGATCGAGGCCGCCGACGCCTGGGAGCTGGACCGGCGCCTGGAGATCGCGATGGACGCCCTGCGCCTCCCCCCCGGCGACGCCGATGTGAGCCGGCTCTCCGGCGGGGAGTGCCGCCGGGTAGCCCTGTGCCAGGTGCTGCTGCGTCAGCCCGACCTGCTGCTGCTCGACGAGCCCACCAACCACCTGGACGCCGAGTCGGTGGCCTGGCTGGAGCGCCACCTGCAGGAGTACAAGGGGACGGTGGTGGCGATCACCCACGATCGCTACTTCCTCGACAACGTAGCCGGCTGGATCCTCGAGCTCGACCGCGGCGCCGGGATCCCGTGGCAGGGCAACTACTCGTCCTGGCTCGACCAGAAGGAGAAGCGTCTGGCCCAGGAGGAGAAGCAGGAGTCGGCCCGGCGGCGGACCCTGCAGCGGGAGCTGGAGTGGATCCACATGGCCCCGCGGGCCCGTCAGGCCAAGGGCAAGGCGCGCCTCAACCGCTACGAGCAGATGCTGGCCGAGGAGCAGGCGGCGGAGAAGCGAGAGCGCGCCGCCGAGATCACCATCCCGCCGGGGCCGCGGCTGGGGGACGTGGTGATCGAGGCCGAGGGCCTGGGCAAGGGGTTCGGCGACACGCTGCTGATGGAAGGCGTCGACTTCCTGCTGCCCCGCGGCGGCATCGTCGGCGTGATCGGGCCCAACGGCGCCGGCAAGACCACGCTGTTCCGGATGATCGTGGGTCAGGAGAAGCCGGACGCCGGGAGGCTGACGGTCGGCGACACGGTGGTGCTCTCCTACGTCGACCAGAGCCGGGAGAGCCTGAACGGCGAGGCCACCTTGTGGGAGGAGGTCTCCGACGGAGGGAAGGACGTGGTGATGGTGGGCAAGCGGGAGGTCAACTCGCGGGCCTACGCCGCCGCCTTCAACTTCCGCGGCCCCGACCAGCAGAAGAAGGTCAAGGACCTCTCCGGCGGCGAGCGCAACCGCCTCCACCTGGCCAAGCTGCTCAAGAGCGGCGGCAACCTGCTGCTGCTCGACGAGCCCACCAACGACCTCGACGTGGACACGCTACGGGCGCTGGAGGAGGCGCTTCTGGACTTCGCCGGCTGCGCGGTGGTGATCAGCCACGACCGCTGGTTCCTGGACCGCATCGCCACCCACATCCTGGCCTTCGAGGGGGAGAGCCGGGTGGTCTTCTTCGAGGGCAACTACCAGGACTACGAGAAGGATCGGCGGCGGCGCCTCGGAGAGGCTGCCGATCAGCCGCACCGCATCCACTACAAGAAGCTGACCCACTGAGCCCGGGCTGCTGGCCGGCACCCGCGGGATCCCGCAGGGGCCGTCTACTGGGCGGCGGCCGCTGCGTCGATGCGAGGGGTGGTGATGCCGCTCTTGGGGTCGGTCACCGAGAGCCCGGTGTTCTTCATCAAGGCCTCGGCGGCGTCCGGCGTGAGGCCCGGGTTGGCCTGGAACAGAAGCGCCGCCACCGCGGCGGCGTGGGGCGAGGCCTGGGAGGTGCCGATGAAGGTGACGATGCCGCCGCCCATGCCGGTCGAGGTGATGGCGGCGCCCGGCGCCAGGAGGTCCACCGCGCTGCTGCTGTTCGAGAAGCAGGCCACCTGGTCGGTGTCGGTGGTCGCATCGCTGCAGCCGAACGAGATGCTCCCCACGTTTGCGTCGTAGGTGGCCCCCACCGCCACCGCGGTGGAGATGCAGGCGGGCAGGCCGATCTGGCCCACCAGCCCGTTGTTGCCCGAGGAGGCGAACACCAGCATCCCCATCGACCTCATCCGGCCGATCGCCTGGGCGAAGGCCTGGGTGAAGGAGGCGGCGTTGTCGCAGGTCCCGGGAAAGGGGTTGTAGACCAGGCTCAGGTTGACGGCTCGGGTGTCCGGGTGGGCGGTCATGATCCAGTCGAGGGCGGAGAGCACCTGGGCGGTACCGGACGCGGTGCCCTGGGCGTCGAGCACCCGGATCGCGATCAGCTTGGCGTCCGGGGCGATCCCCTCGGGGGCAATCCCGCCCCGCCCGGTGATGATCCCGGCCACGTTGGTGCCGTGCCCTTGCGCGTCCTCGGCCGCCCCCGGGCCGCTCTGGGAGGTGGCGCCGTTCGGGCAGCACCCGGAGCCGTCGGCGTTGGTGCAGAAGCACTGCTGGTCGATCAGGTCGTCGGACAGGTCGGGATGCTGCGTGTCCACCCCGGTGTCCAGCACCGCCACCTTCACGCCGGCTCCGGTGATGCCCCGCGACTGGAGCTCGTTGGCGCGGATCACCGGCGAGCTCTCGGCGGTGGCCATGGCGCCGGGCACGTCGACGTCGATCCGGAGCACCCGTGGGTCGGACAGGAGCTTCAGCAGGCCCTCTGGCCGTAGCACGCCGGCCAGCGCGCTCAGGTTCAGCCACTCGTGGGTCACGGTGAACTCGGAGGGGGGGATGTCGAAGAGCACGTCGTGTTTTTGGCTGGCGATCTGGCTCTGGACGCGTACCGGCTTACCGGGCAGCGGGTCGGGGGGTTGAAGGAAGACCACCACCCGTGCCTCTCCCGCCTCTCGCATGGCGCCGTAGACCTCGGGGCCCGCCTCCTGGCTCCAGGCAGACCCGCCTCCCACCGCCCCGGTCAAGGCGGCGCCCAGCAAGACCGCGCCTATCCGTCTCACAACGTCCCTCCGCTGCCTAGAAGCCGACGTAGCTCTGGACCCGCAGCTCGTGGGTCTTCAGGTCCCGGGCCTCGTCCTCGAGGCGGCGGAAGTCGGCCTGGAACTTGAAGCGGTGCTGGCGCAGGAAGACGTTCAGCACGCCTCCGATCTCGGTACGGTCGTTGCCGTCGACCAGGCTGGTGGGGTCCCACCCGGCATACCGGAAGGCCACCTCGAGCCGGTTGCGGACCAGGAAGTACCCGGCCTGGACGTTGTAGCCGGGGGACTGGTAGGTCTCCCCCCGCTCGGGCTCTCGGCTTCGGTGGAAGTACTCGCCGAAGAGCGAGAAGCCCTTGAACTTGAAGACCAGGTCGCCGCCGAAGATGGTGGTGTTGAGGTCGCTGGGGCCCTGGCCGCCGAGCCCGCCGGTGGCGCCGAACAGGTTGTTGTTCTCGAACTGGGCGGCGACGGCGACCAGCGGGTGGTCCTTCGACTCGAAGTCGCCCTCGGACTTGGCGACGCTCCCCCAGGGCTCGAAGGCGAGGCGCGCGTTGTACTGGAACTTGGTGTTCTCGTTCTCGGTGCGGCTGGCCGGGTTGCCGTTGAACATGCCCGCCCACCAGGTCACCTTCTTGTCGGCCAGGCGGCCCCACAACTGGACGCCGCGGTCCCGACCGCGAGTGAACTCGAAGGTGAGCAGCGAGCGGTCGCAGAACTGGAGGCCGATCGAGGTGGTGTTCTCCTGGCGCCCCAGCGGTACCTTGAACTGGCCGAAGCGGACCTGGAGGGCGCCGTTCTTGAAGACATCGTAGTTGAGGTAGAGGTCCTCGAGCGGCTTGTCGGTGCTGGCCCCCGCCTCCGGCTCCGCCCAGTTGAGCTGCACCTCGTAGGTCAGCTCGGGCTTCCAGAACCACCCCTCGAAGGTCGTCTTGGCTCTCCGGATCCTGAAGGTGCCCTTCCCCTGACCGGCCTTCTCGGTTCCGGGAAGCCGGACCGCGTCGTCGGGGTCCAGGTAGTTGAAGCGGAACTGGAAGCGGTGGGAGAGCCGAAGCTCGGCGTCCTTCATCTGGAAGTACGTCTTTCCGTCCTCCCAGAAGATCTTCACCTTCGGCTGGTCCTCCTCCTCTTCCGGCGCCGGCGCCGGTGGGCCCTGGTCCTCTTCCTCGTCGTCGGGCATGGCCTGCTCTGCGTCTGCCCATGCCTGGGGCGCGAAGCCCAAGAGCCCCAAGAGCAGAAGCCCCGAGATCCAACGCTTCCGGTTCATCGACTCCTCCTTGGACCAGCCGGGCGCGGCGTCACCACACAGCCCACCCGGGCCGGCTTCGACGCCGCGGCCCAAACGCCGACTCCGCCCCGGATCTTCATCTTCATAGTCCAGATCACGGCCCCCTGTCTACACGCGGACACCAACCCGCCTGGGGGACATGACCGGATTCGTCCGTCCTGCAGCGAATCCGGATCGTGTCCCCCGCGTCGGCAACGTCTCGCCATCAGACGCCGGCCCCCTCGGCCTCGGGCCCGGAGTGATCCCCCGTCGCCATGCTCTTCCGCAGCCGCTCGCACAATACGTGCAAGACGCCGCGCACGATCTCTATGTTGCCGGCCATCAGCTCCAGGAACGCCTCTCGATCCAACCGGAACAGACGTGTGTCCTGGTCGGCGGCGATGGAGGCGAAGCGCGGCTCCGGGTCCAGCAGCGCCAGCTCCCCGAAGATGTCGCGCTCGCCGAGGTGGACGATGGTGCGCTCGCCGTCGTACACGCGCACCCGACCCTCGATGATGACGTAGAGGCTGTCACCCACCTCGCCCTTCTCGAAGATCACCTCGTCCTTCCGGTAGGAGACCTCCTCCAGGATCGCGGCCACGTCGGCCAGGTCGTCCTCGGACGCCTCCGCGAACATCTGCACCGCCTTCAGCGTGATCACCTTCTCGATCGTCTGCATCGGTCTCCTGCTCCCCTGCGATTCGGGGCGCGACGCCGGGTCTTCACCCTGTGAGCGCAGGCTGGCGATGGCCTGCCGGCCGGTCTGGCGGACGAAGGCCGAGGAGCCCGAGCGCCAGATGGTCTCGATCTCCCCGGCCAGCTCCCGGGCGGAGCAGCGGGCCGCGGCGTCGAGGGCGCAGGCCTGGGTCCAGGAGGAGAGCCACGCCTCGGAGCGGGCCATGAGCTGGCGGATACGCTCCGGCGCCGAGCGCTCGGGCTCCGGGAAGTGGAGGGCGAGCCGCTCGCAGACCTGCGGCAGGTCGTCGAGCAGCGGCATCAGCCACTCCTTCAGCTCCGCGTCGAGGGTGACGTCGAGCACCTCCAGGGCGTAGGCGCGTTTCTCGCGGGAGGGGCTCTCGCGGTTGTCCCGCGCCCGGGAGATGGTCTTCTCGTCGTACACGAAGGAGAGCAGCAGGAAGACCCGCTCGCGGGAGAGGCCGATCTCGCTCTCCAGGGCGCCCCGCAGCAAGGCGAGCGCCCCGGCCAACCCCAGGTCACGGAGCACCGCCAGCTTCCAGGCGGCGTCGCGGGCCTCCTCGCGGAGCTGTCGTTGCACGACGGAGTGGGACTGGGCGTCGGCCCGGTAGCCGCAGGCGGCCAGCGTCTGAAGCACGACCTGGCGAACCGAGACCACCGGGAAATCCAGGTGACGACAGAGCACGGCAACCGCCGGCGGGCTGCCGATCCGACCCAGGACCCGCACCACCCGGGTCAGCAGCTCCCGGGGCGCTGCTTCGTCGAACGCCGCGGACAGCACGCTCACGCAGCTGTCGCCTCCGTTCACCAGGGCGTTGGCCGCCGCCCCGCCGTAGGCCCGCTCCCCGAGAGAGACCAGGACGATCGGCCAGATCTCCGCCGCTCGGAGCTTGCCGGCGGCGGACAGCGCCGCCCGCCGGACCTCCGGGGAGGTGTCGGCCAGCAGCGTCTTCAGGGGGGCCTGGCCTGCGGGCACGCCGGCCTCGCCGATGGCCCGGGCCGCGAGCAGCCGCAGCCGAGGATCGGCGGACGCCACCAGGTCCGACAGGTGCCGGCCGGCGAAGCTCGAGCCGGCCTTGAGCAGCCCGATCAGGGCGGCGACCCGAAGCTGGGGCGCCGGGTCGGTGAGACGGGCCTCGATCTCCTCGAAGACCTCCTCGCCTCCGAGCGCCGCCAAGGCCCGCAGCGCCGCCGCCTGGAGACGCGGATCCGCCTCCTGGGCCAGACGTTCCCGCACCGCGGGCAGCGCCCCCGCGGGCCGGTGCCGCTCCATCCGCAGGAGAGCCAACAGCCGCACGTCCGGCGAGGGATGGGTCAGCAGGCCGGGCAGCAGCGGAGCGACCTGCCTCTCTTGGCCGCGCTCCAGCCGGTCCAGGGCAAACAGCACATCGGCGGGCCGTCCGGTGGAGAGCGTCGCCTTCAGCACCGCCACGCCCTCCTCGGTGTCGAACGTGAACGGGATGTCCTCGATCCTGCCCTTGAGGGCGCGCACCAGGGCGGCCCCGTACTCACGGCCGGCGGTGACGGCGAGCGCCACCCAGCCGCCGAAGGTGAGAAGCAGCGCGAACGCGAAACGCACCGGGTCGTAGGACATCACCACGCTGAACCACAGCATCACCATCCCCGCCACGCCGATGGTGACCGGGGTGACGATGGTCTCGACGGCGATCTGGGTGGCCAGGCGCTGACGCTTGGGCAGCGGCTGGTAGAGGACCTTGAAGGCGGGGTTGTCGATGGGGTGCTTGAGGGTCTTGTAGATCCCCTGGTTCGCGACCACCAGCCAGAAGACCAGGCCGAGGGTGAAGGGGATCACCCCCAGCACGATGATCAGCGCGGTGCAGACGAGATGAGCGCTGGGGAGCACCAGCAGCCCCACCTTGACCCCGTAGCGGTTGAGGATCCGGCCGGAGAAGAAGAGACGGGTCAGCAGGCTGGTGGTCTGGGAGACACCCGAGAAGATCCCGAAGAAGGCCGCGATCTCCTTCTCGCCCCCGTAGCGGCTGCGCATCTGCGAGAGGAAGGCGAAGTCCACGAAGTACTTGCCGAGCACGGCGAAGAACACCACCGCCACCATCAGCCTCAGGTAGCGGTCGCCCAGGACCTGGCGCAGCATCTCCCGGCCTCCCAGGGAGCGCTCGCTCTTGGTGGCGGCCTTCTCCGCCTGCCCCGCCGTGGTCGCCTGGGCCACCGAGAGCACCAGCAGCAGCATCACCAGGCAGCCGAGCAGCGCTGCCGCCGAGATCACCAGCAGGTTGGCCACGTCGGTGAAGGCCAGCAGTAGCGGGACCGAGAAGGCGCCGGAGATACGCGCCACCACCTCGCCCGACCCGACCAGACCGAACAGCCGCTTGGCCTGTCGCACGTCGTATAGACGCGCCGCCACCGCCCAGTACTCGAGGTCGGTGAGGATCGAGATCAGCCGGTACCAGACGAGCAGGGCGAACATCAGCCAGCCGGCATCGGTGAGCAGCAGGCCTCCGCGAAAGGCGGTGGTGGTGACCAGCAGGAACAGCAGGGTGCCGGTCATCAGCGCCTTGAACGAGACCCGCGACTGGATCGTGGTGTAGAACAGGCCGGTGACGGTGTTCACCGCCGCGGCCGCCAGGTACACGTAGGGCAGGGTGTCGGCGCCGAAGCGGGAAAGGAACAGGGCGCTGGCCGCCGTCTCGAAGAACACCGTCGAGAGGCCCATGAAGAACGAGTGGGCCAGCAGCAGGGAGACGGATCGGCCTTCCCCGGCCTGGATGTCGAAGAAGCCGGCGACCGTGGCTCGGATTCGCATCGTGGGAGCCCCGAGAGGGTCCGAGGTCCGATTGGGGCACGCTCGGGATCGCGACCGATGCTATCACGCACGCCCCTGGCATACGATAGGCTTGGCGGTCACCGGCACCAGGAGGCCTGAGATGCAGCTTCTGCTCGTTCCCGTCAAGAACCCCGAGGCGCTCAACCTGGTCCTCGGACACTCCCACTTCATCAAGACCGTCGAGGACCTCTACGAGGCCCTGGTGACCTCGGTCCCCGGGATCCAGTTCGGCCTGGCTTTCTGCGAGGCCTCCCAGGAGCGCCTGGTGCGTGTCGACGGCACCGACGCGGAGATGAAGGCGCTGGCCGCCGAGAACGCCCACGCCATCGGCGCTGGCCACAGCTTCATCGTCTTCCTGAAGAACGCCTACCCGGTGAACGTGCTCAACGCCATCAAGGGGTGCCAGGAGGTCTGCCGGGTCTTCTGCGCCACCGCCAACCCGGTCCAGGTGGTGGTGGCCGAGACCGAGCAGGGTCGCGCCATCCTGGGAGTGGTCGACGGCCAGGGTCCGCTCGGCGTGGAGGGAGAGGAGCACGTCGCCCAGCGGACCGACCTGCTGCAGAAGATCGGCTACAAGCGATAGGCGACCCCGGCCCACGCCTTGGAGAAGAGTCTGCCGGTGCCGGCCAGGCTGGCCATCACGGGGGGCAACGGCTTCATCGGGCGTCACGTCGTGGCCGCCGCGATGGAACGAGGCCACGCGGTCGTGGGGGTGGTGCGGTCGGAGCAGGCGGCCCATCTCGTGCGCGGGCTGGGGGCCGAGCCTGCGCTGGTCCCGGCCCTGGCGACGGCTCCCCTCGAGGCCGCGTTCGACGGCGCCCGGGCCGTCGTCCATCTGGCGCAGATCGGGGCCGAGCGCGGCGGGGCCACCTACGACGCGGTCAACGTCGCCGGCACCGAGGCGGTGGCGGTGGCGGCGCGACGGGCGGGGGCGCGCCGGCTGGTCTTCCTGAGCGGCCTCGGGGTCGGCCAGTACGGCATCAAGCCACGCTGCACCAACCGCTACTTCCTCTCCAAGCTGGCGGCCGAGGTCTGCCTGTTCCGCTCGGGGCTCGAGGTGACGGTGCTTCGCCCGTCGTACGTCCTCGGGCCGGGCGGCGAGCTGGTGCCAACGCTGCTCCGCGAGCTCGACGGCGGCGAGGTCGAGCAGATCGACGACGGCTCTCACCGCATGCAGCCGATCTCCGTCGGCGACGCGGCCCAGGCGATCCTGGCCGCCTTGGAGCACGGCGAGCCGGACCCGCGGGTCCTGGACCTGGTGGGACCCGAGCCGCTCCGATACGCCGATCTAGTCGAGCGGGTGGCCGTCTCCGTCGCTCGTCGCCGCCCGCTCCCCCACCATCGGCTGCGCTCCATCAGCTCCGAGGAGGCCGACCGCCGGGCCCGCGCCGGCGGCTACCGCGGCATGCTGCCCGACGAGCTGGACTGCCTTCTCTGCGACGAGGTCGGCGACCCGCGGCCGCTCGAGGCCCTGCTTGGGCGGCCGCTCTTGCCGCTCGACGAGGCCCTCGGGGAGGCGGTCGACGCCGCGCTCGGCCAGCGCTCCGGTGATCGGGGACGCCCGAGCGGCTCCCGTTGAGCCACCCGGGCTTTGGCAGTAGGCTTCTCCCATGCGCCTCGGCGTCACGGAGCACATCGACTGCGCCCACACGCTCCCCGGCCACCCGAAGTGCGGGCAGCTCCACGGCCACACCTACCGGATCGAGCTGGTGATCGAAGGGCCGAACCAGACCGGGATGGTGGTGGACTTCGCCGAGCTGCGCGCCGGGCTGCGCGAGGTGCTCCAGGACTACGACCACCGGAACTGGAACGACTTCCTCGACTTCCCCTCGGTCGAGAACATCTGCGAGCTGCTCTCCGGGCGACTCAAGTCGCGGCTGCGCTTCCCCTTCGTGCTCCGCGTGTGGGAGGGGAACGGCAAGTGGGCGGAGGTCTGACCGGAGACTGGACGCGGCGCTTCGGGACACGATCCGGATTCGCTTGCAGGACGGACGAATCCGGTCATGTCCCCCGGGCGGCGGGTTCGTGTCCGGGGGATCGGGGGGCGGGAGCCCCCCGCTCGATAGCGGCGACCGAATTCACTGCGTTCGGGTCCGGGGGATCGGGGGGCGGGAGC
>CAZNNH010000166.1:0-14240 GCA_964574335.1 uncultured Acidobacteriota bacterium
GAGCGTGCACCGGCTGATCGAGCGGGCGGAGAAGGAAGGCGGGGCGCGGGCCAGCTTGGAGTCGCTGCGACAGCGGCTGCTGACGATCGAGACGTCGCTGGAGGAGACCCGGCCCCGTCGAGGGGGACCCCGGCGGACCCGAGGCCGCCGGCCCAGAGGAGGCAAGTGACGATGGCGACTACCAAGAAGAAGATCACGGCGAGGAAGAAGACGGCGGCCCGGAAGCAGGCCACCACCCCCAAGAAGGCGACGCCCCGAAGGGCGAAGGCCAGCAGGCGCGCCACCCGGAAGGGCGCGAGAGAGACCGGCCATCCGCTCCAGGACGGCTGGGCGGCCGCGGTGGAGGCCGTTCACTCCGCCCAAGAAGAAGCCGAGCGCCAGATCCGGGTCTTCCTCAAGGAGCAGAAGATCGGCGGCAAGGACGCGGCCACCGTGCTCAAGAACCTGCGCAAGCGCTTCGAGCAGAAGCGCAAGACGCTGCTCCGGGACCTGGAGACCGAGATGACCGGCCTGCAGGCGCGGCTGAAGCGCGAGCGCAAGGCGCTCGGCAAGAGCGTCGACGACGCGGTCCGCGGCACGCTGGCCGCCTTCAACATCCCGAGCCGCCAGGAGGTGGTCGAGCTGACCCACAAGGTGGACCAGCTCTCCAAGAAGATCGACGCCTTCTCCGGGCGGCGGGCGAAGCGGCGCGGATAGGATGTTCCGGCGGGCTCGGGTCACGCGGCTCGGGGGACACGATCCCGAATCCCCGGGCCACGGAGGGATTCGGGTCATGTCCCCGGGGATTGCCTATGGCTATTGCTAGACGGGGCAAGGTGGCGCTGGTGTGCGCGGGTGGCGGCATCACCGGCGCCGTGTACGAGATCGGCTGCCTGCGGGCGATCCACGACCTGATCGACCGCAGCCTGCTGGACCTCGACGTCTACGTCGGGATCAGTGGCGGCGCCTTCGTGGCCTCGCTGCTCGCCGCCGGCATCTCTCCGCTGGAGATGTACGAGGAGCTGGTCTCCCCTTCCACGCACCCTTTGGGCGTCTCCGGCGCGCCGCTGTTCCGCTTCGGGGCGCGCCAGTACGTCCACCGCGGGCTGCGCGCGCCGCAGGTGCTGCGCGACGCGTTGCTGAACGGCTTCGAGGGCGAGGGACACGGCCCCGCGGACGCGGTGCTGACGCTGCTCGAGCTGCTGCCGGCCGGCCTGCTCGAGAACTCGGGGATCCAGGAGTACCTGGCCGCCGTCTTCAAGAGCCGCGGCGTGAACGACCGCTTCGCCGCCCTCGGGCGGGAGCTGTACGTGGTGGCCGTGGACATCGACAACGGAGAGGCGGTCCCGTTCGGCGCCCCGGGCCACAGCCAGGTGCCGGTGTCGCGGGCCGTGCAGGCCTCCGCCGCCCTGCCCGGCTTCTACCGCCCGGTCCGCATCGGGGGCCGCGACTACATAGACGGCGGCGTGCAGAAGACCGCCCACATCAGCCTGGCCATCCAGCGCGGCGCCGACCTGGTGATCTGCATCAACCCGATCGTGCCGATCCTCAACGACACCACCGGCGGGCCGCTGCGCGGCCACCTCAGCCAGAAAGGGATCGGCTACGTCCTCGACCAGGCCTTCCGCATCATGCTCCACAGCCGCATGCGCTACGGCCTCGAGCGCTACCGCCGCGAGTTCCCCGACGTCGACATCCTCCTCATCGAGCCCCGCCGTGACGACATGCGCATGTTCGGCTACAACATCATGAGGTACGCCGCCCGGCGGGTGGTGGCCCGCCACGGCTATCGATCCGCGCTCCGGACCTTCCAGGAGGACCGCGGTCGGCTGCGCCGAATGCTTCTCCGTCACGGGATCGAGATGCACGATCCGCGACGGCTTCCGGCCACACCCGAGCCCCGCCGGTATCGGTCCGCCTTGTCGCGCCAGCTCGATGTCAGCCTGGAACGGCTCGACTCCACCATCGACTCGCTGGGCCCCGCCGCCAAAGGCGACAATCCCACCAAACGTACCCAATAGGATTTTCGCCCCTAAACCTCCATATCCATCCCGGCCCGTTCGGACTTGAGTTAAAGTCCACTGTCGCCGAGGCGGTCCGCGGGCGCGCTCGTGCCCGCCGGGCCGCACGAGGCCCACCACCAAAGGGGATGGAATGCCACGACTCGACGCGGAGACGCTCGATCTCCTGCTCTCGACGCTACGCGAATACGCCGCCAACGAGCTGACCTCCGAACGGCTGCTCGAGCTCGATCACAAGGACGAGTTCCCGGCCAAGGTCCTGAAAGACCTCTACGATCCCAACCAGATCGGCCTGCACCTTCTGACCGTCCCCGAGGAGTTCGGCGGGATCGGCGGCGGCGCCCACGACATCTACCGGGTCTCGGAGGCGATGGCCGCCATCGACCTGGGGATCGCCACCGGCGTCCTGGCCACCTTCCTGGGGACCGACCCGATCAACGTCGGCGGCACCCAGGAGCAGAAGGCGACGTGGCTCGGGAAGCTGGCCGAGGAGGGCCTGCTGGTCGCCTACGGCGCCACCGAGCCGCAGGCCGGCAGCGACCTGGCCGCCCTCGCCACCAAGGCGGCCCGGGTCGAGGAGGGCGGCCAGCTCAAGGGCTACAAGCTGAACGGCCGCAAGCAGTGGATCAGCAACGGCGGCGTGGCCGACTTCTACACCGTGCTGGCCGACGCCCCCGGCGGGCCGTCGTGGTTCATCGTCGAGAAGGACGCCGAGGGGTTCACCAAGGGCAAGCCCGAGGACAAGCACGGGATCCGCGCCAGCAACACCGCCGCGCTGTTCCTGGAAGACGTCTTCGTGGCCCCCGATCGACTGGTGGGCGGCGTCGAGGGCCAGGGGCTGATCCAGGCCCAGGCGGTGTTCGGTTACACCCGGCTGATGGTGGCGGCCTTCGGCCTGGGGGCCGGCTGGGCGGCGCTGCAGCGGGCCATCCCCTACTCCCAGCAGCGGATCCAGGCGGGCTCTCCGCTGAGCCAGAAGCAGGGCTACACCCACAAGCTGATCGTCCCCAACGCCTGCCGCCTGGAGGCGGCCCGCGCCTACATCGAGGAGACCGCCGAGAAGATCGACGCCGGCGACCACGGCCAGGCCACCGAGGGCGCGATCGCCAAGTACCTGGCCACCGAGGCCGGCAACCGCGCCGCCGAGGACTCGATCCAGGCGCTGGGCGGCTACGGCTACACCCGCGAGTACATGGTCGAGAAGATCAAACGCGACGTGCGCATCACCACCATCTACGAGGGGACCTCGGAGATCATGGAGATGACCATCGCGCGCGACCGCTGGCAGCTCCACCTCAAGAGCCGGGGCGGCCACTACCGGGACTGGGCGGCGCGGATCGCCGCCGACACCGAGTGTGCGAGCGGCGGCGCGGCCATCGCGGCGCTTTCGCTGCGCTCGCTGGCGGCGCTGCTGGAGCGCTGCCGGCTCGACCGGCTGACCCGCAACCAGCACGTCCTGTTCCGGCTCGGCGAGCTGATCACGCTGGCCGAGACGGCGGCGGTGTTCGCGGTGCGGTCGGTGAAGGCCCCCACCCAGGCGATCCCGCTCGCCCCCGCCGTGCTGCAGGCGATGGCCCGCATCCACGCGCGCGAAGCGGCGGCGCGGATCGCCGCCGACGGCCTGCGCTGGGCCAACGCCGCCGGCCAGAGCGACCCCAACCTCATTCAGGCGCTGGAGCTGGCCGCCGCCCTCGAGGCCCAGCGCGGCCTGGTCGAGGACCTCGACCTGGTGGCCGCCGAGCTCAACAAGGCCTTCCCCGCCTGATCGGCGTACCCAAGTGACCCGCCCCCCCAGAGGGGCCGCGGGCCGGAGAAACGAGTAGGGACATGAGCGATCGACATGAGCGAGCCGTGGCCGTGGTCGGAGTGGGCGCGGTGCTGCCCGACGCCCCGACGGCGCCCGCCTTCTGGAAGAACGTCTGCGAGAAGCGCTACAGCATCATCGACGTGCCCGAAGACCGCTGGCGCGTCGCCGACTACTACGACCCGGACCCCCAGGCCCCGGAGAAGACCTACACCAAGATCGGCTCCTGGGTGCGCGGCTTCAGCTTCGACTGGAAGCGCTTCCACATCCCGCCCCGGGTGGTGGCGGCGATGGACGAGGGGCAGCAGTGGGGGCTGACCATCGCCTCCGAGGCCCTGGCCGACTACGGCTACCCCGAGCGTCCCCTCGACCTCGAGCGCACCGGCGTCATCTTCGGCGCCGCAATGGGGGGCGAGCTGCAGCACATGACCGTGCTGCGCATCTACTTCCCCGAGTTCGCCCGGCCGCTTCGCGAGGTGAGCGCCTTCAAGGAGCTGCCGGAGGCCGTGCGCCAGGAGATCCTCCTCCGCTGGCGCGAGTCGCTGGACGCCGGCCTGCCGCCGATCACCGAGGACTCGATGCCCGGCGAGCTGGCCAACATCCTCTCCGGCCGGGTGGCCAACGTCCTGAACCTGCGCGGCCCCAACTTCGTCACCGACGCCGCTTGCGCCTCCAGCTTCGCGGCCCTCGAGTCGGCCGTCGACCTGCTGGTGGGCGGCCACTGCGACGCGCTCCTCACCGGCGGCATCGATCGCAACATGGGCGCCTCCACCTTCGTCAAGTTCTGCAAGATCGGGGCGCTCAGCGCCACCGGCAGCCGTCCCTTCGGCGACGGTGCCGATGGCTTCGTGATGGGCGAGGGCAGCGCCGCCTTCCTGCTCAGGCGGCTGGAGGACGCCGAGCGCGACGGCGACCGCGTCTACGCCGTGATCCGCGGGATGGGCGCCGCGAGCGACGGCAAGGGCAAGGGGATCACCGCCCCCAACCCGGTGGGCCAGAAGCTGGCGGTGGAGCGGGCCTGGCGCGACGCCGGTGTCGACCCCGCCACCGCCACCCTGATCGAGGCCCACGGCACCAGCACCCGGGTCGGCGACGTGGCCGAGCTGGAGGCCCTGGCGCCGGCCTTCGCCGGCGCGCCCCGGGGATCGATCGCTCTCGGGTCGGCCAAGAGCAACATCGGCCACCTGAAGGCCGGGGCCGGGGCCGCCGGCCTGCTGAAGGCGGTGCTGGCCGTCCACCACAAGGTGCTGCCGCCCACCCTCAACGCCCACCCGCCGAACCCGGCCTTCGACTTCGCCGCCTCCTCGTTCCGCCTCAACCACGACCTCTGCGACTGGACCCGTAACGGCACCCCGCGTCGCGCCGGCGTCAGCGCCTACGGCTTCGGCGGCACCAACTTCCATCTGGTCCTCGAGGAGCACGTGCCCGGCGCGCTGACCCGCGACCGCCGGCCGGCGTCGGTGGCCGTCTCGGCCCCAGCCTCACCGTCCATCGGCTGGGTCTCCAAGCCGCCGGTGCGCGGCATCGTGGCGCTCGGGGCGGCGGACTCGGCCGGCCTGAAGCAACAGCTCCAGGATCTGCTGACGCGGGTCGAGGGAGACTTCGTCCCCGCCAACGGCGCGCCCGACGCCCAGGCAGTGGCCGCCCACGAACGTCTGCTGATCGACTTCGCCGACGGCGGCGAGCTGAAGAAGCGCCTCCAGAAGGCCCAGAAGGCGATCCAGAACGACACCCCCAAGTCCTGGCGGGCGCTGCAGTCGCAGGGCGTGTTCCGCGGCTCCGGAAAGTGGCCCGGCAAGCTCGCCTTCCTCTTCCCGGGACAGGGGAGCCAGTACCTCAACATGGCGCGCAACCTGGCCGAGGAGGAGCCGGTGGTACGGGCGGTCTTCGAGGAGGCCGATCGCGTCACCGCCCCGCTGCTCGGCAAGCCCCTCAGCCAGTTCCTGTTCGTCGACGCGGGTGACGCCGAGGCGGTGGCCGCCGCCGAGGAGGAGCTGAAGCAGACCGCCATCACCCAGCCGGCGGTGTTGACGGTGGACGTGGCGTTGACCCGCCTGCTGGCGGAGTATGGCGTGCTCCCCGACATGGTGATGGGCCACTCGCTGGGCGAGTACGCGGGCCTGGTGGCGGCCGGCGTGCTGCCGTTCCCGCACGCGCTCGAGGCTTCGGCCGCCCGGGGCCGGGAGATGACCCGGGTCAGCCTGGACGACAACGGCTGGATGGCGGCGGTGATGGCCCCCACCTCGGTGGTCGAGGAGACGCTCCGCCGGATCGACGGCTACGTGGTCCCGGCCAACCTCAACAGCGGCGGCCAGTCGGTGATCGGCGGCGAGAGCGGCGCCGTGGCCGCCGCCATCGAGGCCTTCGGCAAGCAGGGCTACCAGGCCCAGCGCCTGCAGGTGAGCCACGCCTTCCACACCAAGATCGTGGCGCCGGCCGGCGGCCCGCTGCGCAAGGTGCTGGACCGCCTGCGGGTGGCCCCGCCTCGCCTGCCGGTGGTGGCCAACGTCACCGGCGACCTCTACCCGACCGGAGTCGAGGCCATCAAGGACATGCTGGTCCAGCAGATCGCCTCGCCGGTCCAGTGGGTGAAGGGGCTCGAGAAGCTGTACGCCGAGGGGGTGCGGGTCCTGATCGAGGTGGGGCCGAAGCGGGCGCTCAAGGGGTTCGTCGACGACGTCCTCGGCGACCGACCGGACGTGGTCTCACTGGCCACCAACCACCCCAGAAGTGGGGGCCGCTCCAGCTTCAACCAGGCGCTGTGCGGCCTCTACGCCGCCGGCCTCGGGACCCGGGCGACGGACCAGGCGCTGGCGCCGCGCGTCCCGGCTGCCCCGCAGGGCGGGCCGCAGAGCGTGGCCGTGACCGGCGCCGCTCCCGCTGCAGCCGGTACCGACAGCGCGCCGCTCTCCAGCGCCTCGATCGACAACCTGAGCCGGCTGCTCACCCAGGCCCTCCAGCAGCTCGACGGCGGCCGCCGCCAGCGACGCTACGACAGAAACGCCGCCCCCGAGGGGTCGCTGGTGATCAGCGGCACCGGCCTCGGCCTGCCCGGCTCGGGCAAGGCGGTGATGGACCCCCACAACGCCGATCGCATCCTGCACGGCGAGCAGTTCGTGGACCTGATCCCGGAGCGTTTCCGCTACCTGATGACCAGCAAGCAGGTGACCCGGCTGGTCAAGTCCGCCGACGGCAGCGGCCGCTTCGAGATCATCGAGGACCCGAAGGACGTCATCAAGCTGGCCGGGCGTCCCGGCTCGTTCGACCTGACCGCCGAGTACGGCGTCCCGGCGAAGCTGGTCGAGGCCCTCGACACCACCAGCCAGCTCGCCATGGCGGCCGGCCTCGACGCCCTGCGCGAGGCGGGGATCCCGCTGGTCCAGACATACAAGAAGACCACCACCGGTAAGTACCTGCCGGAGCGATGGCTGCTGCCGGAGTCGATGCGCGACGACACCGGCGTGATCTTCGCCAGCGCCTTCCCCGGCCTGGATCGCTTCGCCGACGAGACCCGGCGCTTCTTCCATCGCGAGAGCCGTCTCACGTTGCGCGGCGCCCTCGACGACCTTCGCCAGCGCACCCGCGACGCCGAAACGCTCCGGGAGATCCAGCGGCGGATCCAGGAGCTGGACGAGGAGCTGGCCCGCGACACCTACAGCCTCGACCGCCGCTACCTGCTACGGGTGCTGCCGATGGGCCACAGCCAGTTCGCCGAATACATCGGGGCGCGCGGGCCCAACGCCGTCACCAACGCCGCCTGCGCCAGCACCGCCCAGGCGGTGTGTCTGGCCGAGGACTGGATCCGCACCGGCCGCTGCCGCCGGGTGCTGGTGGTGGGCGCCGACAACGTCACCGGAGACAACCTGCTCGAGTGGATCGGGGCCGGCTTCCTGGCCACCGGCGCGGCGGCCACCGACGACAAGGTCGAGGACGCCGCCATCCCCTTCGACCGTCGTCGCCACGGCACGCTGCTGGGCATGGGGGCCTGCGCGCTTGTGGTGGAGAGCCAGGACTCGGTGGAGGAGCGCGGCATGCGCGGCATCGTCGAGCTGCTGGCCAGCGAGCTCCGCAACAGCGCCTTCCACGCCATGCGCCTCGACGTCGACCACATCTGCGGGGTGATGAACGACCTGATCACCAGCGCCGAGCGGCGCTTCGGCATCAACCGCCACGCGATGGCCGCCGAGACCGTCTTCATGTCCCACGAGACCTTCACCCCGGCCCGCGGCGGCAGCGCCTCGGCCGAGGTCAAGGCGCTGCGCGACAACTTCGGCCCCGCCGCCAACGAGATCGTAATCGCCAACACCAAGGGTTTCACCGGCCACCCGATGGGGGTGGGGATCGAGGACGTGATCGCGGTCAAGATCCTCGAGCAGGGCATCGTGCCGCCGGTCCCCAACCTCAAGGAGATCGACCCCGAGCTGGGCAACCTGAACCTGAGCCGCGGCGGCCGCTACCCGGTCAACTACGCCATCCACCTGGCCGCCGGCTTCGGCTCCCAGATCGCGATGACGCTGACCCGCCGCATCCCCGGGGCCCTCGACCGCGTCGACCACCGCGCCGTCTACGACCGATGGCTGGCCGACATCACCGGCTACGACCGGGCCGAGACCGAGGTGGAGAAGCGGGTGCTGCGGGTCAAGGCCCAAGGCGCCCCGCCACGGCGGCCGGCCCCCAGCGGCTGGGTCTACGGCACCGGCCCCACCCGCCACGCCAGCTTGCCGGGAGACGGTGGCCAGCGCCCCCCGTCCACCCTGTCGCCGGCGGCACCCCGTCCGCTCATGCCGGCATCCTTGCCGGCTCCGCCCCCAGCGCCCCGGGCCCCCGAGCCGCCGCCCGCACCGGTCCCCGAGCCGGTCCCCACGGCAGCGCCGTCCGCGCCGGCTCCGGCCCTGTCGGGCCCGGACGCCGTCACCCGCAAGGTGCTGGAGATCGTGGCCGACAAGACCGGCTACCCCACCGACATGCTCGAGATGGACCTCGACCTCGAGGCCGACCTCGGCGTCGACACCGTCAAGCAGGCCGAGACCTTCGCCGCCGTCCGAGAGACCTACGACATCCCCCGCGAGGACCAGCTCAAGCTGCGAGACTTCCCCACCCTCAACCACGTGGTGAAGTTCGTCCTCGATCGCCGACCCGACCTCGCCGCCGCTGCGGCCACGGCCGCCACACCGGCGGCCGCCGTTCCCGCGCCGAGCCCGAGCGCGGCGGCTCCCTCCCCGACCACGGGCACGTCGCTCGACGCCGTCACCCGCAAGGTGCTGGAGATCGTGGCCGACAAGACCGGCTATCCCACCGACATGCTCGAGCTCGATCTCGACCTCGAGGCCGACCTCGGCGTCGACACCGTCAAGCAGGCCGAGACCTTCGCCGCCGTCCGAGAGACCTACGACATCCCCCGCGAGGACCAGCTCAAGCTGCGAGACTTCCCCACCCTCAACCACGTGGTGAAGTTCGTCCTCGATCGCCGACCCGACCTCGCCGCCGCTGCGGCCACGGCCGCCGCCAGCGTCGCCGCTGCCGCGCCGCTGGCCACGGCGCCGGCACCCGGGCCGGCGCCGGCTCCCACCGCCCCTCCGACGTCGGCCTCGCCGGACGCCGTGGTCCAGAAGGTGTTGGAGATCGTGGCCGACAAGACCGGCTACCCCACCGACATGCTCGAGCTAGACCTCGACCTCGAGGCCGACCTCGGCGTCGACACCGTCAAGCAGGCCGAGACCTTCGCCGCCGTCCGAGAGACCTACGACATCCCCCGCGAGGACCAGCTCAAGCTGCGAGACTTCCCCACCCTCAACCACGTGGTGAAGTTCGTCCTCGACCACCGGCCCGACCTCGCCGGAGCCGCCACCAGCGCCACGGCGGCCGCACCGCCGGCCGCGCCGGCGACCAGCGTCACGGCGACGCCCGCTGCCGGGGCCGGCGACTCGGTCGACGCCGTCACCCGCAAGGTGCTGGAGATCGTGGCCGACAAGACCGGTTATCCCACCGACATGCTCGAGCTGGACCTCGACCTCGAGGCCGACCTCGGCGTCGACACCGTCAAGCAGGCCGAGACCTTCGCCGCCGTCCGAGAGACCTACGACATCCCCCGCGAGGACCAGCTCAAGCTGCGAGACTTCCCCACCCTCAACCACGTGGTGAAGTTCGTCCTCGACCACCGGCCCGACCTGGCCGGGGCCCCGGCACCCACCGCCTCTCCCACGGCGGCCCCCGCCGCGGCGCCGGCGACCGCCCCCGTCCCCACCGCGGCGCGACTCGAGGACGCCGACCGCTTCCCGCGACGGGTCCCGATCCCCTCGCTGCGCCCCACCCTGGACCTGTGCAAGGCCACGGGAGTCGCCCTCGATGAGGGAACGCGCGTGGTGCTGGTTCCCGACCACGGAGGCGTCGCCGGGATGCTGACCGCGCGCCTGGCGAAGCGCGGCGTAGTGGTGCTCAACCCGGCTCCGGCCCCCGAGAAGGGCGCCAAGCCGAGCCGTTCCGAACCGCTCGCCACCGAAGAGCTGGTGGCGCAAGTGAAGACGTGGCTCGCCGAAGGGCCGATCCACGGCGTCTTCTGGCTGCCCGCCCTCGACGTCGAGCCGGCACTGAGCCAGCTCGAGCTCGAGGGCTTCCGCGAGCTGAACCGGCAGCGGGTCAAGGCGCTGTACGCCACCATGCGGGCCCTGTACGACGCCGTGGCCGGCCCCGGCACCTTCCTGATCTCGGCCACCCGAATGGGCGGCTTCCACGGCCAGGACCGGGCCGGCGCCACCGCCCCGCTGGGCGGCGCCGTGGCCGGGTTCACCAAGGCCTACAAGCGCGAGCGTCCCGAAGCCCTGGTCAAGGTGGTGGACTTCTCTGTCTCGAGCTCCTCTCGCGCCACCGCCGAGGCCCTGATCGCGGATGCCCTCTCCGACCCCGGCGTGGTCGAGATCGGCTATCACGACGACCAGCGCTGGACGGTGGGCCTGACGGAGCGACCCGCCCGCGACGGCAACCCCGGGCTCACGCTCGGGCCCGACAGCGTCTTCCTGGTCACCGGCGCCGCCGGCGGCATCACCAGCGCCATCGTCGCCGACCTGGCCGCCGCCTCCAAGGGGAGCTTCTACCTGCTCGACCTGGTGACGCCGCCGGCGGCGGACGATCCCAAGGTCGCCTTGCTCCGCAGCGACCGCGATCGCCTCAAGTCGGTCCTGATCGAAGAAGCGCGGGCCCGCGGCGAGCGGCCCCTGCCCCCCCAGATCGAGGCCCAGATCCTGGCCCTGGAGCGACAGGAGGCGGCGCAGCGCGCCACCCTGGCGGTGACCGCGGCCGGCGGCACCGCCCACTACCGTCCGGTCAACCTGCTGGACGGACGCGCGGTCGCCTCGGTGGTCGACGAGATCCGCGAGCGTCACGGCCGGATCGACGTGCTGCTGCACGCCGGCGGCCTGGAGATCAGCCGCGACCTCCCGCAGAAGGAGCCCAAGGAGTTCGACCTGGTCTTCGACGTCAAGTCCGACGGCTTCTTCAGCCTGCTCAAGGCGGCCGAGGGGATGCCGATCGGGGCCACCGTGGTGTTCAGCTCGGTGGCCGGACGCTTCGGCAACGGCGGCCAGACCGACTACTCCGCCGCCAACGCCCTGCTCTGCTCGCTCTCCAGCCACCTGCGGACCACCCGCCCCGAGACCCGGGCCATCGCCATCGACTGGACGGCCTGGGGCGGCATCGGCATGGCCACCCGCGGCTCGATCCCCAAGATCATGGAGGCCGCCGGCATCGAGATGCTCCCGCCCGAGGTCGGCGTGCCCACCGTCAGGCGCGAGCTGGTGGCGGGCGGCGCCTCCGGCGAGGTGCTGGTGGCGGGCCGTCTCGGCATCCTGGCCCAGCGCTGGGACGAGACCGGCGGGCTCGACCCGGAGGCCGCGATGCGTCAGCTCGCGGGTCGCAAGCGCCCGCTGCTGATGACCGGCAAGGTCACCGCCGCCCACGTGTACGACGGCCTGCTGGTCGAGACCACCCTCGACCCCAACCAGCAGCCGTTCCTGTTCGACCACCAGATCGAGGGCGTGCCCGTGCTCCCCGGCGTGATGGCCACCGAGGCGTTCGCCGAGCTGGCCAGCTTCCTCTGCCCCGGGTACCGGGTGGCGGCGGTGGTCGACGAAAAGCTGGAGAAGCCCTTCAAGTACTACCGGATGTTGCCCCACACGCTGCACCTTTCGGGGGTCGCCCACCCCGGCGAGGACGGCGAGATCGTGGTGACCACCCGGCTCCGGTCGATCATCCAGCCGAAGCCCGAGCTGCCCCCGGTCGAGAAGGTGCACTTCCAGGCCCGGGTGCGTTTGACCCGCAAGCCGGCCGCCAAGCCCAAGGTCACGTTCAAGCGCCCGGCCCTCAAGCGGATGTCGATCGAGGCCCCGAGCATCTATCAGGTCTACTTCCACGGGCCCGCCTACAAGGTGCTGGAGCGGGTCCAGGTGGAAGGCGATCGGGCGATCGGGCTGATGGCCGCCGAGCTACCGCCCAACTCGGAGCCGGCGGGCGTCGAGGCGCTGCTGGCGCCCCGGCTGGTCGAGCTGTGCCTCCAGACCGCGGGCATCTGGGAGGTGAAGACCAAGCGGCGCCTGGCGCTCCCCGCCGGCATCGACTCGCTTCTCGTCCATCGCTCGGAGAAGGACGCCGGCGGCAAGCGGCTCTACGCCGTCGTCGAGGCCCGGCAGGACGGCGAGAGCTTCGACGCCAAGGTGCTGGACGAGACCGGTAGGGTCTTCGTCGAGCTCGACGGCTACCGGACGGTGGTCTTCGAGGAGAACCGGGAGCTGCCCGGAAAGGCGGAGGGCTGACCTCGGCCGGCCCTTCTGGGGGCCCGCCTGGGCTATGATGGCGCCGGAGCCTCACGCCCCGACCCAAACACTTCTGCGATGCGGCGTCCCGCCGCCGGTGGGTGCCGCCCTAGACGAGGAGAGCGCATGAGATCAGAGACAAGACGGGCCCTGGCCGGCGTGGCGGTGGTCACGCTGGCGGTGTTGATGGCTGCGTGCGGCGGGAAGGAAGAGAAGGCCCCCGCCGTCGACGTGGTCCAGGCGGCTCTCGTGCCGAGCGCCGACTTCGTGGCCCGCGTGGACCTCGAGTCGATCCGTGCCACGTCGGCCTGCCAGGACTTCGTCAAGAAGGAGGAGGGCGAGGCCGAGAAGGAGGCGGAGAAGGAGGCCGAGGACTCCGAGGCCGCCAAGTCCGCCGCCGACCAGCTCGAGGAGATCCAGCGAATCACCGGCCTGACCTCGGACGACGTGTCGATGCTCCTGGTCTCGGCAGACCTGGAGGCCATGGAGGTGGGCGGAGAAGGGGCCGCCAAGAAGGACCTCTCCAAGGCCAACGGCGTGCTGGCGATCCAGCTCAAGAAGCCGCTGCCCAACGCCAAGCTGGTGGAGGCGGCCAAGGCGGCGGCGGCCAAGTCGAAGGGCGGCCAGGCCGAGGAGGTCCAGGTGGCGGGCCAGACCGCCGTGCGGCTGGTCACCGAGAAGGCCGACGACCCCGACCTCTACCTGACCATGGCCCCGGGCGAGACGGTGGTCTACGTGGCGCCCAACACGACCAGCCTCGAGGGGGCCCTGCAGCGGGCGGGAAGCGGCGAGATGAGCGCCCTGCCCGCCGAGCTTCAGACCGTGCAGGGAACACTGCCCGCCGGCGCCCAGCTCAAGCTCGCCTTCGTGGCCCCGGACAAGCTCCGTCAGGGGATCCAGGAGCAGCTCACCAAGGCCAAGGAGGACCCGGAGGCCATGATGTGGGCGGGCATGCTGGAGCCCTTCAAGGACCTGCGGAGCCTGGCCATCGGCGCCGAGTGCAGCGCCGAGCTGAGGGTCGGGATCGGCAGCGACCTGGGGACCCCGGAAGGCGCCGTCCAGTTGGCCACGATGCTCAAGACCATGGTCCTGCCCATGGCCCAGGGCGGGCTCGCCAAGACGCTGGGCAAGCAGCCACAGGAGGTCGAGGACCGGCTCGAGGTCAGCACCGAGGGGCAGACGCTCAAGATCGGCGTGCGGCTCACCCAGGAGGACATGGCCGCGATCAAGAAGTCGTCGGAGGAGAAGGAAGAGGCGGCCGCCGGCGAGTGAGACCGGCCTGGGGGACATGACCCGATTCCTACGGATTCCGGGGAATCGGGATCGTGTCCCCCGCAGCCGGATGACCCGATTCCGAATCCGTGTCCATCCGGCCTTGGGGGACACGATCCCGAATCCGCTGGCAGACCGACGGATTCGGGTCATGTCCCCGGTCGGCAGAATGACGGATTCGGGTCATGTCCCCCAGCCGGCAGACCGACGGATTCGGGTCATGTCCCCCGGGCCGGCATGACCCGATTCCTGCGGATCCCGGGGAATCGGGATCATGTCCCCCAGTCGGCAGACCGACGGATTCGGGTCATGTCCCCTGGGCAGCGAACTTTCGCGCGTCCAGACGCGTAGCTCATGGTG
>CAZNNH010000167.1:0-14126 GCA_964574335.1 uncultured Acidobacteriota bacterium
GAGCCTCCCGCGGGTGGTGCCGGTGGTTCCCGACGAGACCTTCCGCCACCTGGTGGAGCGCCCGGACGCTCCCCAGTGCCCGCAGCTGGCGGTGCTCAGCATCGACGGCTCCCTCTTCTTCGGCGCCACCCAGCACGTCGAGCGGGCGCTCTTGGGAGAGTCGGGCGCGCCGCCGCCCCGGCGCCACCTGCTGCTCCGGATGCACGCCGTGAACCACTGCGACTTCACCGGCCTCGAGATGCTCGAGGGGGTGGTCCGCTCGTTTCGGGAACACGGCGGCGACGTCTTCATGGTCGGGGTGCGGCCGGCGGTGCGCGTGATCATGTACGAGACCGGCTTCAAGGACGACCTGGGCGAGGACCACTTCCTCGGTCCGGAGCAGGCGATCGACCGCCTCTTCGAGAGCGTGATCGACCCCGCCGTCTGCTGCTACGACTGCCCCCACCGCGTCTTCGCCGAGTGCCAGGCGATCCCCAAGTACCCGCGTGGATCCGGCCTGCCCCCCTACCGACCCGAGCCCATCGACGCCGCCAGGAAGCTGGACGTCAGGGAGGTGCAACGACGGGCAGCGACGGACGTCGTGGTGGACGTGAGGGAGCCCGAGGAGTATCGGGCCGGCCACATCGCCGGCGCTCGCTCCCTACCCTTGCGCGAGATCCTCGGCCGGGCGGCCGAGCTTCCCCGGGAGCGACCCATCGTCCTGGTCTGCCGCACCGGTCGGCGCAGCCAGCGGGCGCTGGTGATCCTCCGCGACCTCGGCCTGCGCGACGTCGGCTACCTGGCCGGAGGGATCCTGAGCTGGAAGGCGGCCGACTTCCCCCTCGAGCTGGGCCCGGGATCGGACCCTTGAACGACCGGGACCGGGGTCATGGGCTGGGGCCCTCCTCGTCGCTGTCCGCGGGCTCGGCCCGGAGGTAGTGCCGGTAGGCCGCAACCGCCCGGCACTCGCCGTGAATCTCCTCCAGGAGCTGGAAGCGGAACTCGGCCACGCCCCAGTAGGCCGCGGGGTCCAGCCGGCGATCCCGAAGCTCGATGTGATCTCCCAACGCATCGGTCACCCGATAGAGGAAGTAGGTGTCGTTCTTCCCCTTGAGCTTCTTGATCGTCGACTTGGCGGAGCAGATCGGGTCGATCGAGGCCAGCGTCCCCCCCATGCTGAGGAAGCCCGACCGGTAGCGCTCCATCTCGTCCCGGGTCGGAGGGCGGTCCGGAGAAGGAGCGGTGCGGGACCCAATGTCGCCGAGCGACTCCATCACTGACGCATCGGGGACCGGCTTCACCACCTCGCTCGGGAAGCAGGGCCGACCTGAGTCCTGCAGCTTCTTGCAGGGCTCGGTCCGCTCCTCGAAGTACCGGTCCACGACCCCCTCGACGGAGTCGCGGAGCGGCGCGTCGGAGCGGGTCGGCGTGGCGTCCTCGTCGTCCGCCGCGGTAGCCACGAGCGGGCAGACGATGGCGCTCGAGAGCGCCACCAGGGCCCACCTCGTCGCCGACCCCGCACGAGTCCTCTTTCCGCCGGGCACGCAACCTCTTCCCGGGGTTAGACGCCGGCTGGCCGGCCGCGGACGGCACCGGATCCCCCGCTACTGGTGGTAGCGGGTGCACATGTAGTGGATGCCGACCATCATCACCGCCTCCCAGGCCGCCGAGACCTCCGCCCCGAACTGCGGGTCGCACTCCTTCACGGCGGCCAGCAGGCTGTCCAACCAGAGGTCGTAGAGCTCGGCTCCGATGTCGAGCTGCCGGGCGCTGTGGCGGGTCGCGATGTCCTTGAGGTATCGCTCCGGCCCACCCGGCTCGCCGGTGGAAGCCAGCAGGATCAGGTGAAGCGAGGCGCGCAGGGCCCGCTTCTGGCGGACGAAGTCGGTGTTCCTGAACTTCTCTTGGACCTTGGGCGAGGAGGCCAGGAAGACCTCGTAGAAGCGATCCAGGAAGCGGGGGTGGGCGTTGCAGCGCTGCAGGCTGGCCTCGAAGGTCGCGAGGGTCGACTCGTCCATCGTCTTCTCCGAGAGGTGCTGCGGAGTGACGATTCTACTACGGCGGCCTGCCACGCCGCGCCGGCCTTCCACCTGCCGCGCTCTCAGCCCAACGGTGAATTCCAGCCCGGCACTTCAGAGATCACCAACCGTGTCCCGGGCCGGCGGGTCAGTCCCGGACCTTGGCCTCCAGCTCCGCCCAGCGGGCGTAGAGGCGGTCGACCTCGGCCTGGGCTTCCGCCGCGGCGGAGAGCAGCGCCTGCAGGGCAAGATGGTCGGAGACCACGGCGGGATCGGCGGCGGCGGCCTGACACCGCTCCAGCTCTCCTTCCGCCACCAGGATCTTCTGCTCCATCTGGTCCCACTCGCGCTGCTCGAGGTAGCCGAGGCGCTTCGGCTTCTCCGAACGGGATGGGATCGTCGCTGTAGGCCGTGAAGGCGCCCGCGGGGCCGAGGGCTGCCGACTCGTCGCCTCGCCCTCGGCGGCCTCCCACTGAGCGTAGTCGGCGAAGTAGGTGGCTCCCCCGCGCCCGTCCAGGGCCAGCAGCCGGGTCGAGATGCGGTCGAGCAGGTAGCGGTCGTGGGTGACGAGGACCAGGGCGCCGGGGAACTCGAGCAGGCTCTCCTCGAGCACCTCGAGGGTCGGGATGTCGAGGTCGTTGGTCGGCTCGTCGAGCAGCAGCACGTCGGCCGGCTCGAGCATCAAGAGCGCGATCAGGACCCGCGCCTGCTCCCCTCCCGAGAGACGCCCCACGGGGGTCTCGAGCTGCTCGGCGCGGAACAGGAAACGCTTGGCCCAACCGGCGACGTGGATCGACTGGCCCCGAAACACGACCGCGTCGGCCGACGGCGCCAACGTCCGCTTGAGCGAGAGCGAGGGGTCGAGACGTGAGCGGCTCTGGTCGAAGAACACGATCTTGAGGTCGGGGGCGGGCTTCACCGTCCCCGCGTCCGAGGGCTCCAGACCGGCCAGCAACCGCAGCAACGTGGTCTTGCCGCTGCCGTTGGCGCCGAGCAGGCCCAGCCGTTGGCCGGGAGAGAGGACCAGGTCGAGCCCCCGTACGATGAGGCGCTCGCCGAAGGCCTTGGTCAGGCCCTCGGCCACCAGCAGGCGGCGGGTCTGGCGCTCGCTGCCCGCGAAGTCGATGGCGACGGCCGCCTTTCGGCTGCGGCCTTCGAGGTCGGCCAGCTCGTTCTGCAGGCGGTGCGCCTCGGCGACCCGCGCCTGGGCCTTTCGGGTCCGGGCCCGTGCCTTGCGCGCCAGCCAGACGAGCTCGCCGCGGACCCGGTTGCGCAAAGAGTCCTGGTAGGCCGCCTGCCCTTCCAGCAGCTCATCCTTCTTCTCCAGGTAGCGGCTGTAGCGGCCGCGCACGTCGAACAGGCCGGAGGGAAACACCCGGCTCAGCTCGAGCATCCGTCCCGCCACCGCCTCCAGGAAGTACCGGTCGTGGCTCACCGCCACGAAGGCCTCCGGCTCCCGCGGCAATAGCTCCTCGAGCCAGAGGATGCCCTCGATGTCCAGGTGGTTGGTGGGCTCGTCCAGGAGCAGCAGCTCGGGCTCGCGCACCAGCTCGCGGGCGAGCGCCAACCGCTTCCTCCACCCACCGGAGAGCGTGCCGGTGGGAGCCGCGGCATCAGTGAACCCGGAGCGGCCCATCACCTGGGCGAGGCGTGCCTCGACCTGGTGCTCGTCGAGAGGCTCGCCTCGGAGGGCGCCGCGGAGCACGGAGCCGACCGTGCCCTCCGAGGCGAACCGTGGATCCTGCTCGACGTAGCCCAGGCGCAGGTCCCTGCGGGCGGCGCGGGAGCCCCGCGAGGGCGGCTCGAGGCCCGCCAGGATCCGGAGCAGCGTCGTCTTGCCGCTGCCGTTGGGACCGACCAGGCCGACGTGGTCTCCCTCGGCGATGCCGAAGGCGAGCCCGTCGAAGAGCGGGGCGGCGCCGAAGGCCTTGGTCAGGTCCTGGCAGGAGAGCAGCAGCTCGGCCATGAGAAGCCCATCCTACCTGACGTCTCCGACGGCCGAGCCGGATGAACGCCCCGCTACTTGACCTTGATGCCCAGGATCCGGCCGGCGAGCGACTTGACCGAGTACTCGTCGTCCTTGGGGCCCTTCTCCTCGATCAGGGCCATGGCCGCCTCGCCACCGATGTAGTCCAGGGCCTTCAGCGTGTACCAGCGGCCCTGCTCGTCTTCCTGGCCGTACCGTTCGATCAGGGGGGCCACCGTCTCGGGCGAGCCGATGCTGGCCAGGGCGTTGAGCACCAGGATGCGCCCGTCCGAGTCGTCCTCCTTCGGGAGCAGCGCCAAGAGCGCCGTCTCGGCGCCGGCGGGCCGGGCCAGACCGATCACGCGGAGGTCCGCGGCCTGGTCCTCGAGGCCGGGGGCCTCGAGCTTGGCGACCTTGCTCTCGACGTCCGGCGCGCTCTTGGCCTTGACGAACTCGCGGTTGAGGCGACCGAGGAGCTCCTGAGACCCGTTCACGATCAGCGTCGCCAGCGCCGCCTCCGACGCTCCGGTTCGGCTGAAGCCGCCGCCGCCTTCCTCGTGGAAGCCGTGAATCCGGTAGTGACGGCTCTCCGCCACACCGCCGGGCCCCTGGACATCGAGGGTCACGTCGGCGAAGCCGTAGAACAAGATGTTGCCGAACCCGGTGATCTGCCAGCTCTCGATGTAGATGTCCTTGAGGTCGCCGGACACCTTCCAGCAGTCGCCGGCGGCGTCCTCCGCCGCCAGCGGCAGCCCCATCGCTTTGGCCTCGGCCCGCATCGACTCGGCCAGGAGCTCGCCGAGGGCGATCTTCTGATCCAGCTTGAGGGTCGGGCCCTTGGTGAAGATGTTGCCCCGGCCACGGACGATCTTCTCCTTCGGGTCGTAGGAGCTGGTCAGCGTCCCGATGGTGAGGGGCGCCACTCCGGTGGCGTCGAAGATCGGCGACTTGATGGTGTTGTCTTCGTGATGCCCGTACCCCTCCTCGGCGATCCGTACCTGCTTGATGGTCCCGACGGCATGGGCCGCCCTGACGGGCAGCAGCAGCCCGACCGCCACCAAGCCGGTGACCAACAGGCTGTGCCTGCAACAGCGAGAACGCATGGGTTCACCTCCCCGATCTGTGCTCGACTAGCCAGCCTCCATCGAGGCTCACGTTGCCGCGACGCCGGCCTCGGGCCGACGCGCGACCCACCGACCAAACGACTGCCTGGCGGCCCGTCAAGGCCGGCTCGAGACGCGAGTCGGTCGGGTCCGGTCGATTCCACGATGGGGAGAGCCGCTCAACGAGAGCATATGTCGCCTGTCAAGCTCGCTGGCGCCCCTCAGCCGCCGATGGTGGCGTCAGTGCCGGCCCTACCCCTCGTCGCGCAGGACCACCATCGGCTCGACCAGGGCCGCCCTCCTGGCTGGGATCCAGCCCGCTAGCAGGCCCACCGCCGCCACCGAGGCGCAGGCAATCGCCAGGGCTGTCGGGTCGAGCGCCGAGACCTGGAACAGCAGGCCCTCCATCACGCGTGTCAGCGCCAGAGCTCCCCCCAGCCCGAGCACGATGCCGACCAGGATCATCCGAGCTGCGCTGCCCAGCACGTGTGACAACACGTCTCCGGAACGGGCCCCGAGTGCCATTCGAATGCCGATCTCCCGCCTCCGCTCGACGACGGCGTGCGCCAGAACACCGTACAGCCCGAGCGCGGCGAGGAGCATGGCGACCGCGGCAAAGGCACCGATGATCCAGGTCGGCCGGCTGGTCCCGGCAAGGGTCCACTCCTTGATCCGTTCCAGCGTGCGCACCTCGCCGAGGGCCAGGTTGGGATCGAGCCGCGCCACCGCTTGACGGATGGCGGGCATCACGGAGGATGGCTCTTGCCGGGTCCGGACGATCAGCTTGATCCGGCGGGCCGGGACCTGCGCCAGCGGCACGTACACTATCGGAGCGTGGGCGCCTTTCGCGTCGTCGGTCAGCTCGCTGCGGATGACCCCCACCACCTCCGCCTCCAACAGGTCCGCCTCCCTGTCCACGTAGCGCGGTGTGACGACGCGTACCTTCTTTCCCACCGGATCGGCAAAGCCGAGCTCCTCCGACATCCGGGCGGCCAGCTCTTCGTTGATCACCACCGCCGGTGGGGCACCGGCACGGTCCCGGTCGTCGATGCCGCGGCCCGAGAGCACCGGGATGCCGAAGAGATGAAGGTAGGCGGGACCCACCCGCTTGTAGCGGACCTCGATGGTGGTGTCGTAGCTCATCGACAGGATCGCCATCCCTTCGCGCACCGGCTCGAGTGGCAGCCAGGTGGACAGGGCGGCCTCCTCGACGCCCGGTACCGCCTTGACCCTGTCGATGACGGAGTCGTAGAACAGGGTCGACCTCTCCGGGTTCGGATAGGCGGCCAACGGCAGGTTGGTCGACATCGTGATGATGTTCTCGGTCGCCACCCTGGGGTCCACCCTCTGAAGGTTGAGGAGGCTCCGGAACAGCAGCAGCGCTCCACAGACCAGCACCAGCGAAACCGCGACCTCGCCGGCGACGATGACGCGACGCAGCCCCTCACGCGATCGGGACGACCCGCGCCCCACCTGGCTCATCGACAGGGCCAACCTGCTGAAGGACGCCGCCAGCGACGGTAGGAGACCGACCAGCACGGTCACGGCCAGCGCCACCACACCGGCGAAGGCAAGCACCCGCAGATCCAGACCCACCTCCGCGGTGAACGGGAGGGAGTCGGCCAGCAGTGGGGCCGCTCCGGCCAACAGCAGGTGGGCGACACCGATGCCCGCGCCGCCCCCCAACAGAGCGAGGACCAGGCTCTCCGTCAGCAACTGACCCACCAGGCGGCCTCGGCTGGCCCCCAAAGCGGACCGCACCGCCATCTCCTTCCTGCGGGCGGCACCCCGCGCCAGCAACAGGTTGGCCACGTTGGCACAGGCGATCAGCAGCACCATCACTACCGCTCCGAACGCTACCTGGATCGAGCGGCGCAGGGTGTGCCCCACCATCCGCTGGTCGAAGGGTTCCACGGCCACGTTCCAGTCCTTCTTCCAGTCGGGAGAGAGGTCGGTGAGGCTGGCATCGATGGCCACCATCTCCTCCCTCGCCTGTGCCAAGCTCACCCCGCGCCGCAGCCGCCCCAGCACCCCGAACCAGTGGGAGCCCCGGGTCTGGTCGGCCGGCGTGAAGACGAGGGGCTTCCAGAGATCGCCTTCCTCGCGATCGAAGCTGCCTGGGGGCAGGACCCCGATGACACGGTTCGGCTCGCCGTCGAGAACCAGGTCACGGCCCAGGATGTCCGGATCGCCCCCGAAGCGCGACTGCCAAGCCGCGTGGCTGAGCACGATCACAGGGTCGGCCCCAGGCTGATCCTCCTCCGGCGCGAACGTGCGACCGATCTGGGCCGTCACGCCGAACACCTCGAAGTAGTCCGCCGACACCCGCAGGCCCCCGATCCGCTCCGGGGCGCCCCGGCCGGTCAGGCTGGCTTCGAGGGTTGTCTCTGCCGAAAGAGCCTCGAAGACCGTGCTGAGGCGTTTCCAGTCCTGGAAGTCCGGGGCGTTCACCCCGTTGATCTCGCCCGCCCTCGGGCTCTCCCACACCCTGACCATGCGCTCCGGATCCGGGAACGGCAGCGGCTTCAGCAGGACGGCGTCCACCAGGCTGAACATCGCCGCGTTCGCCCCGATGCCGAGCGCCAGGACGCCGACCGCGACCAGCGCGAATCCCGGGTTCCGCCTGAGGGACGCCAGCCCGTACCGGAGGTCGCTCAGCAGCGTCTCGATCCACCGCAGACTGCGGCGATCGCGATGAGCCTCCTTCACCGGCTCAATTCCCCCGAAGCGGAGACGTGCCACCCGTCGGGCCTCCGCCGGCCTCATCCCCGCGGCGAGCGCCTCCTGCTCAGCCATCTCCAGGTGGGCCAGGATCTCCCCTTCCAGCTCGCGGTCCAGACGTCGCTTCCGCGCCAGCGCCAGCAAGCGCTCCACCAGCCGGCGGACCGTCACGGTGTGGCCTCCAGGAACCGCGCCACCAGGGCGTTGGCCCGCTCCCACCGCGCGATCTCGAGCCCCACTTGCTTCCGCCCGCTCTTGGTGAGCGAGTACAGCTTCACCTTCCGGTTGGTCTCCGAGACACCCCATTCAGTCCGGATCCAGCCCTCCTGCTCCAGCCGGATCAGGGCCGGATAGATGGATCCTTGGCTCAGGCAAAGGGCGTCTCCAGAGACCTGCTCGATCCGCCTGGCGATGCGGTAGCCGTGCATCGTCCCCATGCTCTCGAGGGTCTTGAGGATCAACAGGTCCAGCGTTCCATACGGCACGTCGGTCTTATCTTTCGACATGTCGCCTCCCGACAGGTAGACGATAGCCCTCCCGGGACGGAGTGTCAACGGGCGGGCCGCCGGCTTCACCTGGCCGTGCGCTTCTACGTCGCCGTGCGGCCGGATCGGCTAGGATCGACGGGCGAGAGCGTCCGAGCTCGATGCTGGAGGGACACGCATGAGAAGGAAGGGACTGGCCCTGATCGTCACCGCTGGCATCGGGTTGGTGGGAACGCACGCGTACCCCGCCGGCCCCGCGGAGGAGGGCTCGCTCGGGCCGGTCCTCTTCTACCGGCAACCGGCACACAGGTGGGTCGAGGCGCTGCCGGTCGGCAACGGCCGGCTCGGCGGCATGGTGTTCGGGGGTGTCCCCAAAGAGCTCATCCAGCTCAACGAGGACACGTTCTGGTCCGGCGGGCCGTACGACCCGATCAACCCGGAGGCGCTCCAGTACCTGCCACAGGTCCGGCAGCTCCTCCGCGAGGGCCGCTACCAGGAGGCGCAGGACCTGGCCGACCAGAAGCTGATGGGCGACCCGCGCCACCTGCAGGCCTACCAGCCGCTCGGCGACCTGCGCCTGGTCTTGGACGGCCACGACCAGCCCAGCCACTACCGCCGCGAGCTCGACCTCGACCGCGCCGTGGTCCGCGTCTGCTACCGGATCGGGGCCACCACCTTCACCCGCGAGGTCTTCTCCAGCGCCCCCGATCAGTCGATCGTGGTTCGCCTCACCGCCGATCGGCCCGCCAGGCTCCGCTTCACGGTCACCCTCGACAGCCAGCAGCCGTTCGCGCTACAGCCGCTGGCGGCGCACGGCCTGCTGATGACCGGACGATGGCGCGGAGACCTGACGAGGCCCGAGGACCACCTGAAGCTCTCGCACGGCCTCCAGGCCCGCTGGTACGGAGAAGGCCTGACCTTCGCGGTCCAGCTCGTGGCGGAGACGCAGGGGGGACGGGTCGAGGTCGACCGGGAGGGGCTGCACGTGGTGGACGCCGACTCCGCGACGCTGCGCCTGGCTGCGGCCACCAGCTTCAGGGGCCACGATCCCGAGGCCGCCTGCGCGGAGACGCTGCGGGCCAGACGGCCCTACCGTGAGCTGCTGGCACGTCACCTGGTCGATCACCGCTCGCTTTTCCGGCGCGTTTCTCTGGACCTGGGAGCGGCGGAGGGGAGCGCCCTCCCCACGGACGAGCGCCTGGCGGCGCTGCGCGAGGGCGCGGCGGACCCGGGACTCATGGCGACGTACTTCCAGTACGGGCGCTACCTGCTCATCGCCAGCTCGCGGCCGGGCACCCAGCCCGCAAACCTGCAGGGGATCTGGAACCACGACCGGTACCCTGCCTGGGGGAGCAAGTACACGATCAACATCAACACCGAGATGAACTACTGGCCCGCCGAGGTGACGAACCTGGCCGAGTGCCACCAGCCGCTCTTCGACCTGGTCGAGGAGCTGCGCGATGCCGGTCGCCGAACCGCGCGCGCGCACTACGGCGCGGGAGGCTTCGTCGCCCACCACAACACCGACCTCTGGCGGGTGGCGACACCCGTCGACGGCGCCCGCTGGGGGCTGTGGCCGATGGGCGGCGCCTGGCTGGCGACCCACCTCTTCGAGCACTACGCGTTCGACGACGATCCATCCTTTCTGCGTCGGGCCTATCCCGTGCTCAAGGAGGCCTCCCTGTTCCTCCTCGACTTCCTGGTCGAGGACCCACAGGGTCGGCTGGTGACGAACCCTTCGCACTCGCCCGAGAACGCATTCATCGACGACGAGGGCCATCAGGGGGTGCTCTGCGTGGGCGCCACCATGGACTTCGGGATCATCCGCGAGCTCTTCGGGGACTGCCTGAGCGCCGCTCGGATCTTGGGCGAAGACGCGGCCTTCCAGGCCCGACTACAGGACGCGCTTTCACGGCTCCCGGCCTATCAGATCGGCAAGCACGGGCAGCTCCAGGAGTGGCTCGAGGATTTCGACGAGGCCGAGCCGGGCCACCGTCACGTCTCGCACCTGTTCGCCCTGCACCCGGGCCACTCGATCACGCTGCGCGGCACGCCGGAGCTGGCCCGGGCCGCCCGCGTCTCACTGGAGCGGCGGCTGGCCCACGGCGGCGGCGGCACCGGTTGGAGCCGCGCCTGGATCATCAGCCTCTTCGCCCGGCTCGGCGACGGCGACAAGGCCCACGAGAACCTGTCCACGCTGCTCGCTCGATCGACCCTGCCCAACCTGTTCGACAACCATCCGCCGTTTCAGATCGACGGCAACTTCGGTGGCACCGCCGGCATCGCGGAGATGCTGCTGCAGAGCCACGCCGGCGAGCTGGAGCTGCTGCCGGCGCTGCCGCATGCCTGGCCGGACGGCAGCGTCACCGGGCTGCGCGCCCGCGGCGGCTTCGAGGTCGACGTCGACTGGCGGGGCGGGTCTCTCGAGCGCGCGGTGATCCGCTCGAAGCGGGGCGCACCCTGCACGGTGCGCTACGGCGAGAGGACCCTCCGCCTCACGACGAGCGCTGGAGAGGAGGTCGCCCTCGACGGCTCGTTGCAGGTCCAGTGACGCGCCCCGCGCTCGTGGGAAGGGAGATCAGATCACCTCCACGTCGCGATTCATGCCGAGCAGCTCGGCCAGGGCATTCAGCTCCCGACTGCTGGAGCGCAGGTCCTCGCAGACGATGTTGAGACGTACCAGCCTGGCGCCACCCGCCGGCAGGCGCAGCGGTACCAGCTCGCCGCTCGTGAGGTAGGGTTGGATCCGGTGCTTGGGCAGCCAGCCGAAGCACAGCCCGCTGCGGACGGCTTCGATGGCGGCATCGATCGTCCCGACCGGGAGGGAGCGTTGGGCCGGGCTACGCGGCTGGCCGACGCCGGTGCCGGAAGCCATGGCTTCGATGGTGACCAGGGTCTGCTGCGTCAAGTCGATGCGCGTCGGCGGCCGCTTCAGCGAGTGGAGGGGGTGGTCCTTTCGAGCCACCGCCAACATCCTGATCTCCAGGATCGGCTTGACGAAATGGGCGCGCGACATCAGACCGGCGACGCAGAGGTGGGCCCCGTGGGCCGAGAACTCGGCGTCCGGGGAGACGAAGGTCGCCTGCCGGAGTCTCAGCCGGACGTGAGGAAACCGCTCCGTGAACGCCGAGAGGGCCGCGAACAGACGCTCATTGGGGAAGATGCTGTCGACCGAGAGTCGGATCTCCGATTCTCCGCCGGAGGCGAGCGAGTGCGCCCGCTGCTCGAGTCGCTGGAACCCGGCCAGGTGGGGTTCGGCGTCCGCGAGCAGGAGGCGGCCCACCTCGGTCAACTGCGCCTTGCGGCCCTTCGGCTCGAGGAGCTTGATCCCGAGCTGCTCCTGAAGCCGGGCAACCGCGTAGCTGATCGTGGACTGCGACCGGCCGAGTTGCTCCGCCGCGGGTGCAAAGCCGCCCAACTGGACCACGGCCTGCAGGGTCTCCCACTCGCTCAGGGTCGTCTTCATCCTGCGAGGATACATCGAGAGAGTCGATGTGTACTCTGGAGGGATGCCGACTTTGCTTCGAAATTGCTCAAGGGTAGTATCCCTGCTGCCGACAGGGGATGGCTCTGGATGCTCGAGGGATGCTTCCCGGGAGTCGGCCGGAGGTGAGACCGATGAAGCAAGCGGCGATCGCGGTGTTCTTGGCGGCGACTCTCGGCTGGGCCCAGGAGCCCGAAACGTATCGGCCCGCCGCCACCAACGTCTGGGGAGCGGCCTACCCCCGCCTCGATAACGCGGGCAGGGCCGAGCTCCGGGTCAAGGCCCCCGACGCCACCAAGGTTCGCCTCAACTTCTGGAGCGGTCCGAAGCTGGACATGGAGAAGCAGGCGGATGGGGTCTGGACCGTGACCACGCCGCCCCTGGTTCCCGGCTTCCACTACTACACCTTCCTGATCGACGACGTCGAGGTCACCGACCTCGGCAGCCACGCGTTCTTCGGTGGCGGCAAGCACGTGAGCGGCCTCGAGGTCCCGGAGCCCGGAACCACCTTCTATTCGGCCCAGGACGTGCCCCACGGCCAGGTCCGTGAGATTTGGTACCACTCGAAGGTGACGGGTACCTGGCGAGACGCGCTGGTGTACACGCCTCCCGGCTACGACACCCAGACCGGCGTGCGTTACCCGGTCCTCTATCTGCAGCACGGCGGGGGTGAGGACGAGACCGGGTGGACCCGGCAGGGCCACGCGAACTTCATCCTCGACAACCTGATCGCGGCCGGGACCTGCAAGCCGATGATCCTGGTCATGGCCTACGGCTACGCCCGGCACGCCGACCGGCCGGTTCCCGACCTGACCGGAAAGCCGTTCGGCTCGCCCGAGATGATGCAGGCGATGCGCGAGATGGCGGCGGCCTTCGAGGACGACCTGACCCAGGTGCTGATCCCCTACGTCGATTCGAGCTTCAGGACCGTTCCAGACCGCGACCACCGTGCGATGGCCGGCTTGTCGATGGGAGGGATGCAGACCTTCCAGGTCACTTTCAATCACCTCGACCTCTTCTCCCACATCGGAGGGTTCAGCGGGGCCGCCGGGCCGCTGGTGCTCGGCAACCAGAAGCTCGATCCGAAGACGGCCTTCGGCGGGGCGCTGGCCGATCCGGCCGCCTTCGCGAAGAAGGTGCACCTGCTCTGGCTGGGCGTCGGGACCGAAGAGCCCGAAGGGATGCGGGACGGCATCCGACGGCTGCATGCCTCGCTGCTGGAGGCGAACGTGGACCACGTCTACTACGAGTCGCCGGGAACCGACCACGAGTGGCAGACGTGGCGGCGCGACCTGAACGACTTCGCGCCCAGGCTGTTCCAACAGGCCGATCGGTAGGGCGTCTTCTCCGAGAGGGTGTGGGCGATGACGACGACGACGAGACTGCTTCTGTTGATGACGCTCGGGTTGGCCGTCGCCGCGGGTGGCCGGCTTGCCGCACAGGTAGAGACGGAGGTGCCGCCGGTCATCCCGAGCGCCCGGCCCGCCACCGTGGAGCACGTCCACATCCACGGGACGGCCCTGGAAGGCAACCTGGAAGGGAACGCCGTCGACCGCGACGCGATCGTGTTCCTGCCCCCGAGCTACGCCCAGGAGACCTCGCGGCGCTACCCGGTCGTCTATGCCCTCCACGGCTACTCGATCGGCGCCGAGCAATGGACCCACGAGATCCACGTGCCCCAGACCATCGAGGGCGCCTTCGCCCAGGGCGCCCAGGAGATGATCGTCGTCCTCCCCGACTCCAAGACGGTGCACAACGGCTCCATGTACTCGAGCTCGGTCACCACCGGGGACTTCGAGCGGTTCATCGCCCACGACGTCGTGGCCTACACCGACGCACACTACCGGACCATCCCGGATCGACGGAGCCGCGGGCTGGTCGGCCACTCGATGGGAGGTTACGGCGCGACCCGGATCGGCATGAAGCATGCCGACGTCTTCGGCAGCCTCTACATCATGAGCCCGTGCTGCCTCTCCCCTCGGCAGGCGGGGCCCGCCAACCCGGAGCTCGAGAAGGAGCTCGAGGCCGTGAAGACGCCCGAGGACTCGGCGAGCCTCCCCTTCTTCGCCCGTGCCCAGCTCGCGACCGCCGCGGCCTGGTCGCCCAACCCGAAGAAGCCCCCGCTCTTCCTGGACCTGCCCACGAAGGCGGGCGCACCACAGCCGGAGGTGCTCGCTAAATGGGCGGCCAACGCACCGCTCGCCTTCGTCGATCAGTACATCTCCAACCTGCGCCAGTATCGGGGTGTCGCCATCGACGTGGGCGACCAGGACCGTCTGCGGGACGATGCGGGCAGGCTCCACGACGTCCTCGACACGTACGGGATCGAGAACCGCTTCGAGATCTACCCCGGCACCCACACCAGCCGGG
>CAZNNH010000168.1:0-14060 GCA_964574335.1 uncultured Acidobacteriota bacterium
GAATCCTCGGCTTGTCTGCTGATCCTCGTCGCGAGGCGCGGTGGACTTCAGCCGAGGCGGGCAAGCGCAGCCACGAGCCAGGAGACGGATTGTCCGTCCGCTACAAAGTCGATGTTTACTCACGCCACACAAGCTAACGCCCGCGGACCCGCGTGTCAGTTGCTTTCGTGAGACGAGCGGCGGAGGCGGGCCGGAAAAGATGGCGATCCTTCTATCTATCAGTCAGTTATGAGAACGCCGAGTTCCGCCTTGACAGAGTGACCATTTACTTACACATTCTAGGGCATGCACGGCAAGCCCGGCAGTGGAGGGAATCCGGGCGCTGACCATGCAGCGCCTGGGCCGAGGACGGCGCCTTGCGGCGCGGAACGGCCGACGCTGATGGGAAGAGAATGAAAGAACAACAGAAACCTGGAATCAAGACCGCCGCGGTCATCGTGGCATTGGCGCTGCTCGTTTCGCTGCCAGCCTATTGGTTCTTCTTCCGTGCGCCGGAGGTGCCGGTGTTCGCGGCGGTCGAGGGTACGGTGGCACGCCTGATTCACGGTCCCGGTGTGGTGACGGCGCGCATCCAGGTGACCGTGAGCACGCGTGTGACCGGAATGTTGAAGGAGGTTCATGCGGATCAGGGAGATCGCGTGAAGGCGGGCCAGACGCTCGCCTTGCTGGATGATGTCGATGTCGCCGCCAAGGCGGGCGGCGCGCAGGCGGCGGCGGTCGCCGCGCAACGCAACGTCACGGCGGCCGAGGCGGCGCTCGCCAGGGCGCGGGCGGACATGGAACTGGCACGCAGCGACTACCGCCGAGATGACGAGCTCTTTCGCGCCGGTCTCATTTCCCGGGCGGCAATGGACGCGGCCACAGCCGCACTGAAGTCTGCCCAAAGCGTCGAGACCAGCGCCCACGCTACTCTGGCGGCGAGGCAGGCCGATGCGCGCGCCTCCACGCAGGAATCCGTCTACGCGAGCGCACTGCACGCCTTCACTCGCATTACCGCGTCGATGGACGGCCTGATCGTCGCGCGTGATGCGGAGGTGGGTGACACCGTCGTGCCGGGCTCACCCATCTTCCTTTTGGTGGACACCCGAACGCTGTGGGTGGCGGCGCGCATCGATGAATCGGTAGTGGGCCATCTCGAGTCCGGCCAGTCGGCCATGATCCGTCTGAGAAGCGGCAAGCAACTGGCGGGCGAAGTGGCGCGCATCAACCGAAGATCCGACGCGGCGACTCGGGAACTGGAAGTGGACGTGGCTTTTCTCGACATTCCGGAGCGCTTCGCTATCGACCAGGAGGCCGAGGTCGTCATCCATGCTGGCGAGGAGCAAGGCGTCGTGATCCCGTCATCCTCCCTACTTCAGCACGGCCGCGCGTTCGGCGCGCTCGTGGTCACAGCCGGGCGCGCTGAGTTCCGGCCGCTGGAAACCGGGGCGAGCGACGGTGAGCGGGTCGTTGTTCGCGAAGGACTCAGCCGGAACGAGCGGGTGATTCGCCAGCCCGCCGGGATCAAGCTCGGATCGCGCGTGCGCGCCGTCAATGCAGGAGAGCGCTGATGGACCTCGCGATCAGGGACGTGCAGCGTCACCTCGGCAAGTTCGTCGCCACGATCGTCGGCGTTGGCATGCTGTTCGCCATCGTGCTCATCATGAACGGCATCTTCGCGGGCAACACGGCGGACGGGGTGTGGCTCATCGAGAACACGGACACCGACCTGTGGGTGGTGGAGCGCGACCGCGGCGGACCGTTCAACGAACCGTCGCGCCTGCCCGAGGACGTATACAAGAGTGTCGCCGCCATGCCGGGAGTGGCGAAGGCCTCGCCATGGATCACCTACGGGGTGCAGCGCGAGGTTCGCGGCAAGGAGCAGCAGTACACCATCATCGGCTACGACATCTTCGGCGGCCTGGGCGGACCGGGGCGCATCGTCGACGGGCGAAGCATCGAGCGCGCGCATTACGAAATGGTAGTGGATGGGAAGCTCGCCGTCGCCCTCGGGGAGCGGGTACATCTCGGGTGGCACGACTACACGGTGGTCGGCCTCACCAAGGGCGCTGTGGACTCCGGCGGCAACCCACTGGTCTATCTCGCGATCGCCGACGCGCAGGAGGTCCTCTATCAACAGGACAACCGGGCCCTGGAAGCCGCGCGCGGCGCAAGCCTCGAGCGTCTCGAGGCAGCTGGCAACACGCCCGAGCAGGCGCGCCGGCTGCTGCCACTGGCTTCGGTGGCCAGCGACACCATCAACGCGGTACTGGTACGTCTGCGCCCCGGCGACGATCCGACACAGGTGGCCGAGCGGATCCACGACTGGCTCTACCTCAACGTCTACACGACCGCGCAACAGCGCGAGCTCGTGGTCGCGGGCAGGTTGAAGAAGATGACCGCCATCCTGGGGCTGTTCCGCGCGCTGCTGATCGCGGTCTCGATCATCATCATCGCGCTGCTGATCTACGTGCTCACGATGGAGAAGATCAGGGCGATCGCCACGCTCAAGCTCATGGGCGCCGACAACTGGGTGATCGTGCGCCTGATCCTGGAGCAATCGCTGGTGATCACGGTGACCGCCTTCGTGTTCGCCTACGGGCTGGTCGAGCTCACCTACGAGCACTTCCCGCGCACCCTCGTACTGCTGCCGTCCGACACCCTCATCACGTTCGCGGTGATCTTCGCCGGTGGCCTGCTGGCGAGCCTCCTCGGAATCGTGCAGGCGCTGCGCACGCCGCCATCACTGGCACTGGGAGGCTGACATGCCGGTACTCAGTGTGCAGGGCCTCAGCAAGGTGTTTGGCAGCGGCGAGCTCGCGGTCTCAGCGCTCCAGAACGTCGACCTCGAGGTGCATGCCAGCGAGCTTGTTGCCCTGCTCGGCCCGAGCGGCTCGGGCAAGACCACGCTGCTCTTGTGCACGAGTCTGATCCTCGATCCCACCGCTGGCACGATCACAGTGAACGGTAGGGATATCTACCGCGACGGCCGGACCGGCATCGACGTGCGCCGCTTTCGGCGCGAGAACATTGGGTTCATCTTCCAGGGGCACAACCTGATCCCATTCCTCACGGCGCTCGACAACATTGCACTCGCCATGCACCTGAACGGCGTGGACCGCGGCAGCGCGCGCCAGCGTGCCCGCGAGCTGCTCGACTACCTCGAGATCGCCCACCGCGGCCACTACCTGCCTGCCAACCTCTCCGGTGGTGAGCAACAGCGAGTGGCGATCGGGCGCGCACTCGCCAATGAGCCGCCCCTGGTTTTTGCCGACGAGCCGACCGCCTCGCTCGACACCGGTCGCGGCATGAAAGTCATGGAGCTGCTGAAGCGCGTGGCGCGGGAGAAGAGCTCGGCCATTATCGCGGTGACGCACGACGTGCGCATGATCGCCGGCTTCGACACGCTCTACCGGATGGACGACGGTTGCCTGGAGCGCACCGATGCCGAAGCGATTGGCTCTGGACCGGCGCTCCACTGACTTGGATCGCGATCAAGCCCGGACGGCTCATGCGATCCTCTGCGCCGAGGCGCCTACCGAAACCGGCGGCGTCATGACCCCCGCGCAGCACTACGGCAAACACGGCGACTCGAGAACCGCCTGCTTTCTGGAGAGGCAGGAAGCAGGCGGAGGCTGAGGCTGAGGACTCGGTGATCCGGCTTATTATCAGTCCGTTACGGGAATCTTGCGCTTCGCCCTTGACAGAGTAACTAATTACTTACATATTCCAGAATGTGAAGCGCAAGCCGGCGAGCGGTCGCCAGACGGAGATCGCCGACGCGATCCTCAGGGTCGCCGGACGAGAGGGAATCGGGGCGCTCACCATGGAGCGCCTGGGCCGCGAGGTGGGGGTCACTTCCGGGGCGCTGTTCCGGCACTTCCGCTCGCGGACGGCCATGCTGAACGAGGCCGCGGAGCGCGCCGTCGCCCTGCTCGAGACGACGTTCCCGGCCCCGGGCCTGCCCCCGCTCGAGCGGCTGCGAGAATTCGTGGCGGCGCGCTCGAGGTTGGCAGCCGAGCATGGCGCGATTCCCCAGCTCGTCTTCTCCGAACAGTTCGGCAAGGCGCTTCCGCCCAAAGGGGCGCGTGCCGTACGCGCCGTCGTGCTGCGCACGCGCGAGTTCGTCGTCGAGGCCCTGCGCGAGGCCGGCGCGCGGGCGGAGGTCCGGCGTGACATACCCGCCGAGGAGCTGGCCCTCACCGTGATGGGCACCATCTTCGCGGGGGCGCTCTTCGGCGCTCTCGTCGACGATGGCCACGGCAAGCCCCGGCCGCGCGCAGAGACGGCCTGGAACCACCTCCTGTGCCTGATCAGGTCGCCGGAGCCGGCGGCCGCCAGTCCGTCAACGATCGAAGGAGTCCGAGCATGAAGTGTCGCTTTGTCTTGACCGGCATCGCGAGCCTCAGCCTGTTCGCCCTGAGCTCTCGTACTGCTCTTGCCCACTGCGACACGATGGACGGCCCCGTGGTCAAGGACACCCGCGTCGCCCTGGGTTCGAAGGACGTCACGCCGGTCCTGAAGTGGATCGCGCCCGACAAGGAAGGCGAGATCCGCGAGGTCTTTCACAGCGCACTCGCCGTCCGCGCGTTGGGGCCTGAGGCACGGGAGCTGGCCGACCGCTTCTTCTTCGAGGCCCTCGTTCGCATCCACCATCAGGGAGAAGGAGCGCCATACACGGGGCTGAAGCCGGCGGGGGGCGAGATCGAGCCTGCCATCGCCGCCTCGGACAAGGCCCTCGAGACGGGCTCGGTCGACACGCTCGTGAAGATGGTGGCCGGCGAGGCCGAACGTGGGATCCGGGAGCGCTTCGCACACGCTACTGAGGCCCGCAGGCATATGGGCGAGAGCGTCGACCGTGGACGCGACTACGTCGCCGCCTACGTCCAGTTCATGCACTCCGCCGAGCGGCTCCACAACGACGCCGTCTCGGATGTCAGTCACTCGGGGCACGAGGCAGCGCTGATGCCCGACGCGCACCGCCACTGACACGCCTTTCCCCGTGCCCCAGGCGGTCACGCCGCGCCGGCCGCAGAGGGAGAAGCGAGTTTCAATTCGCTCCCGCCCCGCGGGGCGGAACGGCACCGACGAAGGAGAGCCCTCGGAGATCACGGCCGACACACTGGTCGCGGACATCGCGGCCCAGCACCCCCGCAGCATCGAGGTCTTCGAGCGCCACGGGATCGACTTCTGCTGCGGGGGGCGCCGCCCGCTCGGCGAGGCCTGCCGTGAGCATGGCGCCACGGTCGACGCGGTGGCGACCGAGATCGCGGCCGTGGCCGCACGCGAGGTGCCGGAGGACCGCGTCTTCACCGACGCCCCGCTCGGGGCGCTCCTCGACCACATCGTGTCCCGCTGTCACGCGGCGCTGCGGGAGGAGCTGCCGCGGCTCGGGCGCCTGGCCGACAAGGTGGCCGAGGTCCACGGTTCGCGCCACCCCGAGCTGCACGAGCTGGCGCGTGTCTACCGGGGGCTGCGGACCGATTTGGAGCCCCACCTCGGTACCGAGGAGGAACGGGTCTTCCCCGCCGTTCGGCGGCTCGCGGAGCCCGGCACGCCGGGCGAAGACGTGCAGGGAGCGCTTCACACGCTCGAAGAGGAGCACGACCAGGCCGGCGCCGCGCTCGCCCGCTTGCGCTCGCTCAGCCGCGGATTCGCCGTTCCCGACGACGGCTGCACGACGTATCGGGCGCTCTACGAGGGGCTCGCGCGCTTCGAGCGCGAGCTGCACGAGCACGTCCACCTCGAGAACAACGTGCTCTTCCCTCGGGTCGTCAGCCTGCAGGCGCACGCACCCGATCGAGGGAACTCGATGAGGCGAGCGCGCTGAGCGTGACCGGCCGCTGGGAAGACGCGGGGGTCGTCCGGGGTTTCTCCAACGCCGCCGCGAACGAGGTCCTCCTGGCCTTCGTGCGGGTCGAGCTCGCCCGCCGGCGGGAGCTACGCGTCCTCGATGTGGGGTGCGGGGCGGCCCGCAACGCGGCGCCCATGGCGGCGGAAGGGGCCACGGTAATCGGGACCGACGTGGCCTGGTCGATGCTGGAGGCGGCGCAGCGGCGCGTCGCGTCAGGCGGCGTCGGTAGGCGGGTCGCCCTCGTGTCTGCAGCTATGGACCAACTGCCGCTGTGCGATGCGAGCGTCGACCTCGTGGTCGCGCACGGGATCTGGAACCTCGCGCGGTCAGCCGTCGAGCTCCGCAGCGCCATCTCCGAGGCGGCGCGCGTCGCCCGACCGGGCGCGGGCCTCTTCGTCTTCACTTTCTCCCGCGCCACGCTCGCGCCCGACGACCAGTCGGTCCCGGGCGAGCCGTTCGTGTTCACTCAGTTCGCGGGCGAGCCACAGTGCTTTCTGACCGAGACGGAGTTGACGGAAGAGCTACTGCGCGCCGGGTTCGAGAAAGACCCGCCGGGCCCGCTCACCGAGTACAACCGCCCGGTCGCCGGCCGAACGCTCAGGCGGGGCGGCCCCGTCATCTACGAAGGGACGTTTCGCGCCGTCCGGCAAACATGAAAGAGGAGTCAGCCATGTCGACCGACCCGTTGGAGAGGCCTCTCTCGCCCTGGTGGCGCCACGCCGTCATTCTCGTGATGGTGTTCGGCTTCAGCCTGCTCACTCTGGTGACCGTCCTCACCTACACGAACGCTCCGCCCATCCCCGAGCGGGTGACCGACGGCGCCGGAGCGACCCTCTTCACACGCGAGGACGTCGAGCACGGGCAGGAGGTCTTCCTCAAGCACGGCCTGATGGAGCACGGTACGCTCTGGGGTCACGGGGCGTACCTCGGTCCTGACTACAGCGCCGAGTACCTGCACCGGCTCGCCGAGATCGCGCGGGACAGCCTGGCTCGCGAACGCCACGGCCTCCCGTACGCGGAGCTCGATCCGGACGTGGCCGCGGGCCTGGACGCGGCCGTCCACCGCCTGCTCAAGGAGAACCGCTACGACCCCGGCACCGGCACGCTGCGATTCTCGCCGGCCGAGGCAGCCGCCTGGGAGATGCAGAAGGGAGAATGGAGCGACTACTTCTCGGGCGAGAAGCCCGCGCCGGGTCTGCGTGCGCAATACATCGTCGATCCCAGCGAGCTGGAGGACCTCACGTCTTACTTCGCGTGGGCGGCGTGGGCGACGGTCGCGAACCGACCCGGGAAGGACTACTCCTACACGAACAACTGGCCGTACGAGCCGGCGGTCGGCAACCGGCCGAGCGCTTCGACCTATCTATGGAGCGCGCTCAGCCTGGTCACGCTGCTCGCCGGCCTGGGCGCCGTCCTGTTCAGCGTCGGCCGCTTCGACTACCTCGGCTGGCACGGCGCCTCGGCGACCGGGCACGCGCACGACAGCGCTCTCGCCCGCTGGAGACTGACTCCGAGCCAGAGGGCAGTCGGCCTCTACTTCGGCGTAGTCGCGCTGCTCTTCCTGCTCCAGGCGCTCGCCGGGGGCGCCCTCGCCCACTATCGCGTCGAGCCAGGGGCCTTCTACGGCTTCGACCTGGCGCGGGTCTTCCCCTACAGCCTGCTGCGGACCTTCCACCTCCAGCTCGCCATCTTCTGGATCGCGACAGCCTGGGTGGCGGGCGGCCTGTTCCTCGCGCCGATCGTCGGCGGCGCCGAGCCTCGCGGGCAGCGGGCGGGCGCTCTCGCGCTGCTCGCGGCCCTCGCCGTGGTCGTCTTCGGAAGCCTCGGTGGCGAGTGGCTGAGCCTCGACGCCCGCCTGGGCGACCTCTGGTTCTGGGTCGGCCACCAGGGCTCAGAGTACCTCGACCTGGGGCGCGCCTGGCAGCTCCTGCTGGCGGCGGGGCTCGCCGGCTGGCTCGTCCTCATGTACCGGGCGCTGCGCCCGGCGATCCGCGACCGCCAGCGCTCCGAGCTGGCCTCGCTCTTCCTGTACGCCGCGGCCGCGATCCCGCTGTTCTACCTGCCCGCCCTCTTCTTCGGCCCGCGCACCAACTTCGCCGTGATCGACAACTGGCGCTTCTGGATCATTCACCTGTGGGTGGAAGGCTTCTTCGAGCTCTTCGCCACCGTGCTCGTGGCGGTGATGTTCGTGGTCCTGGGGTTGGTCACGGCCCGCACGGCCACCCGCGTCATCTACCTCGACGCCATCCTGTACCTCACCGGCGGGATCGTCGGGACCGGGCACCACTGGTACTTCACGGGCCAGGGGACGCTCAACATGGGCCTGGCCGCCTGCTTCTCGGCGCTGGAGGTTGTGCCGCTCACGCTCCTCACCCTCGACGCCTGGGACTTCATCCGCCTGCGCGACCGGCGGTGTGAGGACTGCCAGGAGACCTTTGCCGAGCGCCACCGCTGGGCAATCTACTTCCTGATGGCAGTCGGCTTCTGGAACTTCGTCGGCGCCGGGATCTTCGGCTTCCTGATCAACCTGCCGATCGTGTCCTACTTCGAGATCGGCACCTCGCTCACCAGCAACCACGGTCACGCGGCGCTCTTCGGCGTCTTCGGGATGCTGGCGCTGGCGGTGCTGGTCTTCTGCCTGCGCTCGATCGCGGGGGACGAGGCCTGGGCGCGCGCGGAGCGGCTCATCAAGATCGGCTTCTGGGGGCTGAACGCGGGCCTCGCGCTCATGATGTCGGTCGATCTCTTTCCGGCGGGAGTGCTACAGCTCTGGGATGTCCTGGAGAACGGCTACTGGCATGCGCGGCGACTCACCTACCTGATGAGCGGCACGTTCCACACGCTGGAGTGGGCGCGCTCGGCCGCCGATGGGGTCTTCCTGGTGCTCGGCGTCATCCCACTCGTCCTGGCGGTCGCGACCCTGCTCTTGGGCTCGCGCAAACGTGGAGCAGTCACCTCCTAGTCCGCCCGTCCGAGGACCGGGTCGTGCCTGCGGAGGGCTGAAAGGAGAGGGGTGTGGATCCGTGGGAGCCGAAGAACCAAGGACCGGCCGCGAGCCCTATGCCGTCAGCATGGCGGGAGCCCTCCGAACGGCCGCCCAACCCGGACATGGGGAGGCCCGGGAAGCAGACGAGCGCTCGATCAGGCTCTACGCCTGTCGGTTCGGGCCCTCGCCCCACTGACGCCGAGCGCGCTCGAGGTTCTCCCGGATGTGTTTCATGACCTCGGGCCCGTCGTTGTACGCCTTCAGCGGGACCTCGGGGAATGTGCGCAGCTCCGCGACGAGCTCCTCGGCCGCCGCTGCACCCAGCGCCTCGTCACAGGCGTCGTAGACGCCTCCGGGCTGCTCCTCGCGCCGGTTGTGTGGGACGAGCACGGAACGGATGTCGGCTACGATGGCGGGCGTCGGCGTCGGCACGAGAAGAGCGGCGAGCGCACCATGATCCACGCGCAGCCGCGCAGCGATTGGCAGGGGCTGCCCCCCACGGGCGCGGCGGGCGGCAACGAAGAGAACCTTCTCCTCCATACCGATATGCCTCAGGATCCCCGCCCGGAACTCCGCAAACGAGCCGAGGTCGACCAGGCCGGAGCCCACAACTGAGCTTTCCGGCAGCGTGTCGAGACGCCGATGGTCGTCGCTGAAGAAACGGCAGACCGGACCGCTCATCCCTTTCGTCCCATCCAGCTTCGCAGTCACCCTCCTGCCGGCGAGCCGCCCTCGCGGCAGCTCCGTCCCGGAGCCGGGAGCCGGAGACCGGTGGGTGTCCCCAGTTGTGCCGTGAATCCGGATTGTCCGATCAGCGATCCGCCGGCCGCTCCGGCCGCAGCCCCGCCTTCTCGTCGATCACGTAGTGGACGTCGGCGGGGACGTCGCGCAGCTCGGTGACCCCGCCACCCGGCCAGCTCACACGGACCACGTCGGCGCGGGTGGCCTCTCCCAGGCCGAAGTGGGCGCGCGGGTCGCTGCACGAGTAGATGCCCACGGTGCGCTTGACCTCCCACAGTTGCGTCAGCTCCCCGGTCCTCACCGTGATCCGGGCGCCGATGGCGTCGCGGTTCCCCTTCCGGCCCACCGCGCGCAGCATCAGCCAGTGGCGGCCCGGGGGCGGGTCGTTGCGGAGCAGCAGCGGCCGCGCGTTCAGGCAGGCGACGACGACGTCGACGTCGCCGTCGTTGTCGAGGTCGGCGAAGGCGGTACCGCGCCCCACCACCGGCCGCACCGTGTCGGGGCCGAGCTGGCCAGAGACGTGGCGGAAGCTCCCGTCGTGCTGGTTCAGGTAGACGGTGAGGGCTGGCTGCTCGTAGGTCTCGCCGTCCGTCGCCCCGCGCAGGTGCGGGTAGACGTGGCCGTTGGCGTGGACGATGTCCTTCCAGCCGTCCAGGTCCAGGTCGACGAAGCGCGTCCCCCAGCTCACCAGCAGCGTCTCCGGCTCGCGCACCCCCGCCCGCGCCGTGACATCTTCGAAGAGGAGGTCCCCGGTGTTGTGGTAGAGGGTGCTGTAGTCGTGGGCGAAGTGGGTGGCGTAGACGTCGAGCCGCCCGTCGTTGTCGTAGTCGGCGGTGTCCACGCCCATGCTCGCCTGCTCCCGGCCGTCGCCACTGAACGCGAGCCCGGAGAGGAGCGCCCGCTCCTCGAAGCGACCGTCCCCCAGGTTGACGAAAAGCAGGTTGGGGGTGGCGTCGTTGCCGACGTAGATGTCCATGTCCGAGTCGCCGTCGATGTCGCTGGCCACCACGCCCAGGCCGAAGTAGCGCCCCCGGTCCTCCGCCCCGGAAAAGGCGGAGAGCTCCTCGAAGGTGCCGTCGCCCCGGTTGTGGAAGTAGTGGTCGGCGGCCCCCGGCAGGCCCCGGGGCCCGCACAGGACCTCCACCCCGATGTAGCCGCAGGTGCCGCCGCCACGCCGCTCGGGCAGGGCGTCGGGGCCGACGTCGAGGTAGCCGGCCACGTAGAGGTCGAGGAAGCCGTCTCCGTCGAAGTCGCCGAAGGCCGCCGAGGAGCTCCATCCGGGGGCCTCGATCCCGGCCGCCGCGGTCACGTCGCTGAAGGTCCCGTCGCCGTTGTTGTGGTAGAGGACGTCGGGACCGAGGTAGGTGAGGTACAGGTCGGTCGAGCCGTCGTTGTCGTAGTCGGCGGCCGCCACCCCCATCCCCCAACCGCGATGGGTGAGACCCGCCTTCTCCGTCACCTCCTCGAAGGTGCCGTCACCCCGGTTGCGGTCGAGCACGGGCGTCGGGCTCTGCCCGCTGCGAAACCGCTCCAGGGTCGACCCCTGGGAGAACACCAGGTCCATCCAGCCGTCGTTGTCGAAGTCGAGGGCCCCGACCCCGCCGCCCTTGGCCTCGAAGATGTAGGCCTTGTGGTCCGGGTCCCCGTTGACGTTGACCTGGTCGAGGCCGGCCGCGGCGGTCACGTCGGTGAGACGGAGCCCGTCCTCGGCGCGGAGAGGGGCGGGCGCCAGAGTCCCCGCCATCGCCAGGAGGATGGGGAGCGCACCTTTCGGGGAACTCATACCAGAATCCTAGCCGAACTGCCGTCCCCAGGGCGGCCCGCGTGACCCGCATCACCCCTCCGACGAGCCCCAGGGTGTATTCTCTGCCCGTCGCACGGTAGGTCCCCGGGAGGCCCACGATGAACAGACGACTGGTCCTTGTTGCCGCCGCCATCGGCGGCCTGTCGATGGTTGCCGCGCCGGGCTCGGCCCAGGTACCGGACAACCCCAACCCGCCCGCCGCACCCGTCAAGCTCGTCTTCATCCATCACTCCACGGGTGAGAACTGGCTGGGCGACCCGTTCCTGGTCTCCGAGCCGGGCGGCCTCGGCGCCGCCCTGGCCGCCAGCAACTACTTCGTGAGCGACACCAACTACGGCTGGGAGGTGAACGGCGACATCATCGGCGACCGCACCGACATCGGGAACTGGTGGGAGTGGTTCGCCGGCCCCAGCCGGGACACCTACATGGCCGCCCTGTTCGCCTGGTCGGAGCGGAGCTGGGAGTTCTACACCCGGCTGGCCGCCGACCCGGGCGGAGAGAACGAGGTGGTGATGTTCAAGTCGTGCTTCCCCAACTCGAACCTCGGGGGGAGCCCCTTCGACGCGCCCACCACCGAGCCCAACCCGTTGCGCGGCCAGGACGCCTACTCCGAGAGCCACACGGTGGCCAACGCCAAGGGGATCTACAACGACATCCTGGCCTACTTCGCCACCCGCCCCGACAAGCTCTTCATCGCGATCACCGCCCCGCCGCTGGTGAGCTACGACACCGACCCGGCCTACGCGGCCAACGCCCGCGCCTTCAACAACTGGCTGGTCAACGAGTGGCTGGTCGGCTACCCCTTGAACAACGTGGCGGTCTTCGACTTCTACAACGTGCTGACCAGCAACGGCGGCAGCCCGGCGGTGAGCGACGTCAACGAGGAGAGCGGCAACCACCACCGTTTCTGGAACGGCGCCATCCAGCACGCGGCCACGGTCAACTCGGACGTCTCGGCCTACCCCAGCGGCGACGGCTGGGACAGCCACCCGAGCGCAGCCGGCGGCGCCAAGGCCGCCGCCGAGCTCGTGCCCCTGCTGAACATCTACTACCACCGCTTCAAGGGCGAGTAGATCCTTCCGGGGTCCAGCTTCGAACGGGCACTCAGGATGACACCATAACCGTCATCCTGAACGAAGCTCGTCTGGCCGGGCGTAGCGAAGGATCTCGACGCGTCCGCCGTGCCGGCGCGTCGCGGGGACATGACCGGGTTTCCTCTGCAGCCATGGAAACCCGGATCGTGTCCCCCGAGAAAGCCTATCCAGCCAGAACCGCCAGCCGCTCCTGCATCAGCCCCCGCAGCAGCGGCGCCTTGTAGGCATTCTGCTCCAGCGGCTCGGCGCCTTCGGTCGCCGCCTCGGCGACGCGGTCGATCACCATCGCCTCGAGGCGCTGGCCGGTGAGGGCCTTCTCCGCCGCCTCCGACCGCCACGGCACCGACGCCACGCCGCTGCCCGACTCAGAATCGCGGCCCGCATCGGCGCGCGGTCCTCCAAACGGCGGATCCGCTCGTTCCTCAGGGTCCCGGGGTAGGCCTCGGGCGGCACGGATGAGGGGCGGGTGGCGTCTTCGTGCCTGCAACTCGAGCAACGCTCACGCCGGCCGGCAGCCCGCCGATGCTTCTCTGCGGCCGGCGGCAGCGGTCCATCCAGTCGCGACCGTACTCAAGGTCGGCCAGGTGCTGGTGGTGTCGAAAACACACGAGTCGGACATTGCCCACGCTGTGGTCGCCGCCCCGCGCCCAGGCCTTGCCGGCGTGGTGATACTCGAGCCGGTGACGCTCCGTGCAGCGCCTCCCCTGGGCGTCCACGAACGTGCAGCGACCGCCGTCCCGCTCGTACACCGCCCGCCGGACGGCTGCCGGGATCCGACGCGATCTCGGCGAGGTGTCGGTTTCCGCCAGGGTCTTCCGCGGAGCCTTGGTCTGCGCGTAGCGCCGGGCCTCGAGCCGCTGCAGCTTCTCCGTCACCGCGGCCTCGATGACCGTCGCCAGGTCACCACCCGGCACGCCGGGGCGCATCAGCGCTCCGCAGACGCCGTGAACTGGACCTTGAACCGAGAAGGTGCCAGCGGCGAGATCCGCGCCGGAGCGTTGGGCGTCGGTCGGACCTGCGCCGGGACCGGAGCGATGGGCGTGGGTGGCGCAACCAGGGCGGTGGCCGACGCGATGGGCGTCGCCGGTGGCACCTGCGCTGCAGTCATCGTCGGAGACGCACCATCCAGGAGCAGCGGCGACAGAGCGAGCGTAGCGGCTGGGGCCGACACCCCAGGCGCGGCTGGTGCGACCTGCGCCGGAGCCGAGACGGCCCCCGCCTGAGGAGTGCCGAGCAACGACACCAGCGTCGTGCCGCGGAGCCTGCGGCCCCGATGATCATCACGATCGTGCACCGGGCCGCCAACTGCGTCCGGACGCAGTTGAGCGGCCGGCTTCTCGGGCAGCTTGCGGATCCGCGCCGGAACATCCGGCTGGGGCGACAGCTCGGCGATCAGCTCCTCGATCCGGCGCTTCGACTGGTGGGTGGCGCGGGCGAGCAGACCGTCACGGTTCTCCAGGGCCAGGTGCGGTGCCAGCTTGCCGGCACCGGTGAGGTGCAGCCGTCCGTCGGCGAGCATGTCCAATAGCATCGGGTGCCTCCGCGACGCCCGGGCCACCGCGATGCGGAGATAGGCCTCGGGCTCGGAGAGGTTCAGCACCT